>CALURU010000003.1 GCA_944323255.1 Candidatus Gastranaerophilales bacterium | reverse complement strand
AAAGACTTTGACGGAGTCGGTTTTTCACTTCAATACGAACTTTCTTATCCGACTGTTTTAAAAATGCTGGAAATGGGCGGAATAACAGTAAGGAATGATGAAAGGCGTGAAGAAGAGCCAATTGTTCTGGCAGGCGGTCCGTGTACGTTTAATCCGCTCCCTGTTTGCGAGTTTATAGATGTTTTCTGTATCGGAGATGGGGAAGAAATGATGGTTGAGGTCTGCGAATCTCTTCAGAGAACAAAAGGACTGCCGAGAAAAGAGAGAATCGAAGATTTATGCAAAATAAAAGGCTGCTTTAGCGCATTGACCCCGCCCCCTACCCCCCTCCCTCAAGGGGCGGGGGAAGCTTCCGACACAACTGTTCAATCTTTATGCGCACCTGCATCTGCATCTCTTGAAAAATCCAAGACAGTATCCAAAGGGGGTAGTGGGATACTATATAAAACCGTCGAAAAACGCATTGCGCCTTTAAAATTGGAATATACCCCTACTGCTTATCCGATACCGTTTTCAAGCTCGGTTCACGATAGAGCTATAGTAGAAATCAGAAGAGGGTGCGGAAGAATGTGCCGCTTCTGCCAGCCGGGACACGTAACACTTCCTGTAAGAGAACGTTCGGCGGAAGATATTATCAAGATTACAAAAGAATTGGTTAAAAATACAGGTTATGATGAATATTCGCTACTATCTCTATCTTCAAACGATTATTCCAATATTAAGGAGGTCATAAAAGAACTTGCAGTTGATTTTAATAAGAAAAAAGTGTCTGTATCTCTTCCGAGCCAGCGAATTGACGGATTTAATCTTGAACTTGCAAACCTTATGCATTCAGTAAGAAAATCCGGAATGACGCTTGCGCCGGAAGCCGGAAGCCAAAGACTCAGAAACTTAATTAAGAAAAATATATCGGAAGAACAGATTATTAATGCTGCACTTACGCTTTACGAAAACGGATGGTCAAAGATTAAGTTCTACTTTATAGCGGGGCTTCCGACAGAAACCCTTGAAGATATGGATGAGATGGCGGAATTATTAAATAAAATTAAATATCGCTCAAAGCTTATTAAAAAAGAAAAAGGCTTGAATCACGGGTTTGAAATCACCTGTACATTATCAATTTTTGTTCCGAAGCCGTTTACGCCGTTCCAGTGGTGTCCGCAGATGGATTTGGACGAAGTTACGGAGCATATAAATTATTTAAAGGAAAAAACAAAACATATAAAGGGCGTGAAAATAAATTATCACGAAAAATTTGTCTCGCAGATTGAAGCGGTTTTGACAAGAGGCGATGCAAGCTTGTGCAAATATATAGAAGCGCTTTATAAAAAAGGCTGCTACCTTGATGCCTGGGGAGAACATTTTGACAAAAATATCTGGGCAGAAACGGCAAAAGAATGCGGCTTTACACTGGAAGAATATGCAAAAAAAGAGTACGGGCTAGAAGATGCCCTGCCGTGGGATTTTATAAATGTAGGATTATCAAAAGAATGGCTGCAAAATGAATACAAAGAAGCCTTTACACAGGGCTGCGAGTTTAATTTACAGCCAACATGTGAAAATAAATGCGTAAATTGCGGTGTTTGCACGTCTTTAAAAACTCATAAAGTAATGGCAAAACCTTATAAGGCTTCCGAAGAAGCTCAAAAAATTGTATCGGTAGAGCTGCAAGACCCTTCAAGGGCGCACAGAGATCCGAATATTCCTATATACAGATACAGGCTTAAAGTTACGAAAAAAGGACTTTTAAGGTATTTTTCGCACCTCGACTGGCAGAATACTTTCCACAAAGTCCTTGCAAGATGCGGGTTGAATATGGTTTATACTCTCGGTTTTAATCCTACAATGAAGGTGTCAATGGGAATTGCACTTCCTCTGTTTGCTGAAAGTGAAGGTGAACTGGTCGATATCGAGATTTATGACAACTTGACTGAAGAAGAAGTAAAAAATATAATTAATCCTAATCTTCCGGAGGGCGCGGAAATTGTCGGAGTAAAAAGGATTGAACAGTTTGCTACAGCAGTGGATATTGAAGCACAGTGGGCTGAATATCGTATAACACCTTATAATAAATCAAATGAGAACTCACTTTACAATTTCGAAAAATTCCGCTATGATGTAGATAAGGTTTTGTCTTGTGATGAAGTTTTAATCACGAAGAAAAACAAGAAAGGTTTTGAAAAAACAACAGATTTTAAGAAATCTATCGGGACGCATAGATTTGAAGGAGACAATCTGTTTATATGTCTAAAAACCGGTCAGGGGTCTGACATACCGGCACTTAGAGCAGATGATTTAATGAAGCTGGTTAATCCGAATCAGGTATTTGATATAACGAGAGTCAGATTCTTGAATGAAAACCTCAACGAAATGTAAGATGGGGTAAATGTAAAAGAGCTTTGCATTAAAGTATAAAACCCCGTCAAATGAAAAAGAAGGATTTAGAAACAATGAAAGATGCAGTCGCTAACAAAATAGTCATAGCTGAGCGGGATAATATTGCTGCGGTTATGGAAAACGGCAAAGTTGCCGAGTTTTATGTACACAGAGGAGAAATCATCCTCGGAGATGTTTACCTCGCTCAAGTTGAAAACATTTTACCTTCAATAGAAGCAGCTTTTGTAAATGTAGGTTCTGATAAAATGGGCTTTTTGCACGCACAGGACGTTATGGGAAAAGGCGCTTTGCAGGACAAATTAAAGCCGAAACAAAAACTTGTTGTCCAGGTTGTGAAAGAACCTGTAGGACACAAAGGTCCGAGAGTTACTACAGAAATCTCGCTTCCGGGACGTTTTCTCGTTCTTATGCCGAATGAGCCGGGTATTAACGTAAGTAAAAAAATTACGTCCGCTAAAGAAAGAGCAAGATTAAAATCAATTCTTAACCTTTTAAAACCTGTAGGCGTTGGTGTTATTGTAAGAACGGAAGCTGAAGGACAAACTGAAGCCGATCTTCAGGAGGATTTAGAAATCCTTTTGGAAAAATGGAATAATATAATTACATCTGCTGAAAGCCTAAATCCACCAAGTCTTTTATACAGAGATCAGGATTTATTATACAGGGTTATAAGAGAAGCCTGCAACGAAGAAACTCAGGAAATTGTTGTTGATACAGCATTTGCGCTTAACAGAGTACAGACTATTCTCCAGAACTGGCATATGAATAAGAATATCAACGTTACTTTGTACAAAGGTTCTGAACCTCTGCTTGTAGCAATGGATATTCACAAAGAAATTAAAGCTGCCCTGCAAATGAAAGTTAATCTTCCGTCAGGTGGTTATTTGTTTATTCAGACAACAGAGGCGCTGACCGTAATTGACGTTAACAGCGGAAAGTTTACAAACTCTGCAACTCAAGATGAGACTATCCTTAAAACCAATATAGAAGCGGTTCACGAGATTGCAAGACAGCTAAGACTTAGAAATATCGGCGGTATGATTATTATCGACTTTATTGATATGACTTCCCGCATTGATAAACTCGCTATGATGGAAGAGCTTGAAATGGCTATAGAAGCGGATAAGGCTAAGCCGCAAGTTGGTCAGCTTTCTGATTTGGGGCTTGTAGAGATGACAAGACACCGTCAAGGACAGGCTCTTAGTGAAATCTTTGCTAAAAAATGCCCTCACTGTCAGGGTAATGGATATATTATGGAGGATATTAAGTTTGCGTCTCCTACAGCCGAAGGCGAATACAGAGCAAAAGCCGCTAAACTTAAACTTCCGATGAATAATAAAAAGAAGTTCAATAATAACAATAAATTTAATAATAACAAGCCTGAAAATAAACAGGAAGAAGTAATTGAAACGGTACAGGAAGAAAAACTTGAGACAATTACAGAAAATCCTTCCGTTGCTGCACAGGCAGAAGTTACTGAAATTAAGGAAGAAAAAGAAACGAAAAAAGCAAAAGGCAGAGGCAGAAATAACCGCAAAAAGATAAAAGAATCCGATGTTCTTGCGGAAAATGCAGCACAGACAGTTATAAATGAAGTGTCTGAAATTGCTCCGGTAATTGCGCCGGATGCGGATAAAACTGCTCCGGCAGAAGATTCTGCCAATAAACCTGAAAGCTCTGAAGAAGCACCTGTTCCGCCTGAAAATACTTCGGAAACCGCTCAAGCGGAAGAAACTGCCGACGCAAAACCTGTTAAACGCAGCCGCAGACCTAATAGAAATTCTCAAAAGAGAACAAGAAGGACTACAAAAAAGAATGCTGAAACATAAAATTTTAGTATTATTACTTATGCTTACACTGATATCTCCGGCTATTGCAGAGCCGGAGAATATTCAGGAAACCCAAGGGGCTTTAACGGGTATTTCTCAGGAAACTCCGCTTGAGCCGATTGAGCAGCAAGAGGCAGCACCGGTACAAAATACCGTTCAGGAGCTTCCGCCTGCACCTGGAAATATTCCATATAAGCAGCCTGTAAGCAAAAAGAATATTGCAAAAAAATTCCTGCTTGCAATGGCAGGCGTTGCAATTTCTTCTATTCTTCTGTATGTAATATTAACTATTTACAACAAAATGCGTGAAGTTCTTGGAATGACCTCAAAAGAAGAATTACCGCAGGAGAATATGACTTCCTTAACCACACCTGATAATCTTGAAGATGCGGTTAAAACATTTTTAGAAAAAACAAGGTTTTAATGATTAGAGAATTGACCAATAAAATATGGCTTTTAGCATGTCTTATAATAGGATGCTGGGTAATCTTTGTGCAAACTCCTATAAAAGAAACTCTAAGTTGTACACAAGGGCAATGTACGTGTATGGTTTATTATATCTTTAAACGTCCTGTATCTTCCGGCTTGGATATGGATACATTAGCGGATAAAAAACTTACCGTACATTATCAAATACAACGTCGTTTAATGAACTATTATGAAATAGCCTATCCGCAAGATAAATATTATTATCAAAGTTTTCCTTTTGAGACAGGTTATCTTTCAGAAGATAATGCGAAAAAAGATTTAAAAACGATTAAATATTTTTTAAGAACACATAATGATATCCAAATAGAAAAAAATAATATAATCCATTATATATATCTTATTATTTTAATTTTGGGCAGTATTTTTACATTTGTGGAAATTTGGGGTAAATTTTACAAAAAATCTGATTCATAATTTGTTGTTCCAATGCTAGTTAGAGTATTATACATTAATTTACGTTTTATAATTAAATAATCTTAGAAATGTAGCTTGGGGAAAACACAACAATAACCGTTTACTTGAGGAGCAAGCTCTATACTATTATAATGCAACTCTTTGTATATTTTGTTACTTTTTATCTTTTTTATTTTGTTTGTCCTTTTCTTTCTCTTTATTTGCGAAACAAAGAGAAAGAAAAGAACGAAAAGAAAGAGAAATAACGCAATTGTTTTCAACGCTCTTACGAGCGTGGGATTGAATGGATGTTGCAGGCGGAGCCTGCACTCTTTCGCTCGCTATTGTTATGCTAACGCATAACACGCTCGCGGTGCGGGACTTGTTAAAAACATGTAGGTCAGGTTTTACCTGACAAAAACTTTTTATAAAACATATATTTTCCTAAAAATGCCTGCGGCTGAGCCCTCCCGAGCGTTTCTTAGCGAGGGGCAAAGTGCGGGTTTACCCGCAGACATCAATTTGATTTTATGCTCGCTAGAGCATTGGAAACAATCAAAATTTCTTCTTTTTTGCTTCGTTTTTTCTTCTTTTATTTTTAAAGAAGAAAAAATGAAGACATATGAATTAAAAAAAGTAACAAAATATACAAAATGTTCCCCCAAAAATAAATTAATACTTTTTTGATATAATTAATCTATGTCACAGCGAAAATTTGATTTCTACATAGTTCCTACACCTATCGGGAATATTCAGGACATAACATTGCGCGCAATAGAAACCCTCAAAGAAGTTGATTTTATTGCCTGCGAAGATACACGAGTTACGCAAAAGCTCCTTAATCACTATGATATTAGAACAAAATGTGTTTCATACCATAAGTACAATGAGCGTGAAAGGGTAGATTTTTTCTTGCGGGAATTAAGGGCGGGGAAAAGAATAGCGCTGGTCTCTGATGCCGGAACTCCGATGATTTGCGACCCCGGAGCTGTAATTGTAGAAGAATTGATTAAGGAAGGTTTTTCTATAACGGCGCTTCCCGGAGCGTGCGCAGTTACAACGTTTTTGTCTCAAGTCCCGAGGAATAATGAAGAATTTGTCTTCATCGGCTTTATTCCGAGAAGCGAAAAGCAGATTATTGAAACAGTACAGACTTATGCAGGGATAAATACAGTGTTTTATGAGTCACCTGAGCGGATCTTAAAAACGCTTGAGGTAATTAAATCAGTAAGGGCTAACGCTAAAATTGCCCTTGCCCGTGAGCTTTCTAAGCTGTTTGAAGAGGTTATATGCGACGATATTTCCTCTGTTATAGAACATTTTCAAGACGGAATAAAAGGGGAAATAGTTTGCATGATTTATGCGGACGAAAAACCCGAAAATGCAGATTTAGAATATAAAATTAAGACTCTAAAATCCAAAGGATTTAAGGACAAGGAAGTAGCAGTAATACTTTCCGCCTTGTTTGGTTTGAATAAGAATGAGATTTATAAGAAATCTTTAGATATGTAAATAAATGTAAAAATTCTTTCAAAAATCCTAAAGTTTTTCCAAAAAATGCCGATAAGTATAATACGAACAGAAATACATTTATCGGAAAGGACAACAGGATATGCTAAAGAAGATTGCAACCCCAACAAACAACACATTCAGCGGAGTTGAATTTATATTAAGAGGGGCAAAAAAGCGACGGGCAATGGCAGTTTCAAATGCAGTAACAATTAACTCTGAAGCAGGGATTCAGGTTAAGCTGCAAGCTGTGAAGTAGGGGGTAAATATAATAATATTTACATTTTCCCCAGAAGAAAAGGACTGTCTGTTATTAAGATAGTTGAGAGTATAAAAAGTGTCCTGATTTAGAAATAAATCAGGATTTTAATTTTGAAAAAAAATATCTTTATGCTATTATAATTATATTGAATTGGAGACGTGGCCGAGTAGGCTGAAGGCGGCACCCTGCTAAGGTGTTATATGGGGCAACCTGTATCGTGGGTTCGAATCCCACCGTCTCCGATTTTTTGTTTGTGCATTAAAAATGTATTTTAATTTTTCGTTATGTACTATTATATTTTTAAGTGCGATTGGTATACTTTAACGTCCAGTTTGTTACACTAATAATAAACTGTCAGTTGGGCATACTTGCCCAACAACACTAAATATTAGCCGTCGGAAGTTGTTTGGTTATACCAAAATCAAACTGGACGAAAACGGACTTTATTAGGACATAAAGTTACAAAGAATATTTTGAAATTAGGCTGAAACTAAACAAAAATCAAAGAAAATTCCAATTTCCAATAATGTCCAGTTTTATCGTTGGGCAGGTATGCCCAACCTACAAGCTATTCGAAGAGTAAGTCATGCATTGCCTGACCTACAGACTATGTTAAAATTTAAATTTAAAACTTGATTTTATTTTCATTATAAAATCTGAAAAGAAATTTTTTTGTTTAATCATTGGTTCTGCCAATTTGCTATAAACAGTATTATTCTTTGAAAAAATATTTTTACCGACTTCTTTAAATCCATATGTCTCTAATTCCTGTACAAAATCGGGAATATTAGCTCTATCATAGCCTCCAATAACAAATAAACTATTATCATGTATTATATTATCCAGTTCAGATAACAATAAACTTCTTTCCCAAGAGGTATAACTTTGTGCTAAACAATTTCTTATAAGTATGATTGAATTTCCTTCATCTTTTGTAGTTTTCAATCGATTCATAAAATCCATTACTTCAAATTTAAAATTTTCTTTAAATTTGGGTTTTAATTTATATGCTTTTGCATCCTTTGGATATCTCGCTATATCAGGTAGTTCAGACATGTTTGTAGAATCAAAATATTTACTTAAATTTTTACCAAATAAATTCTCATCTTTTTCCCCTAACGCAACAATTCCTTTTTTTCCATAATTTTCAATGATATCAGTATCTATATCTGAAACTATAATAGGAAAAATTCTTTTTTCCGCATCACTTTCTCCAAATGTTTTTAATATGGAGTTTGCAATACAATAACTTTCAGTACCATCTGAACCATTCATTGGCATTATATTTATCTTTTCATATTTTTTAAATCGATTCTTAGCAATTTCGGCTAGTTCATCATAATTCAAGTCATCTCTACTACTCGTAGAATTTTGTGTTGAGCGTTCAACTCCAAAACTATCTTTGCAAGATGACAATCGAAATAAAGAAGTAAATGATGTTCTATTACTAATCGGCTGTGTGTAATATCGGATATTATTGTCTATTCTCATTTATTAATATTTCCTTTGCTGTGTTAAATAATTTTATAAAACTGTATTTTTTGCTATTTTAATTAAAACAATATTGGTTGTTTTTTTATCATATCAATCCACTGTTCAAGAGATGCTTCGTTCAAATACATATTCGGAGAAAAATCAACTAGTGGAGCTCCGCCATTTTTGTAATAATCATTCAAAAAGTGCTCTAATGTTGCTGACCAATTAATAACGACTTTTTTATCTTTATCACGTTCAAGAAAGATGTATTTTGAATTATCACGTGGAGATTTTTGATTTAAACTTGAAAATTCTTGTAAAATTTTTGTTGAATCTTCGATAGGTCTTTTCGCATCAGGTAGTCTGTATCCCATTGAATAATGGAATGGAAAAGAATTTCCTTCTGCAACAATACAAACATTGCCCAAACCGTTTTGGAGCATTCTTTCTACTCGTAATTGATGCATTCTTGTTCCGATTCCGCCATACTCTTTATTCCCCTTTGCATTCATGTAGGATAAGACTTTTTCGCAAAGTTCCCCGTCAATAAATGCTCCCTCAAATTTTGGACTTATCATTTCCTGTTCTTTATCTATATAAAAATATGTATCACCTATAACTCTATAATTTTTATTTTTAATATTTATTTCCCCGTTTGCATCTGGAACCATAAGATAGTATTTTTCCATATTAGGGATATCTTCATCAACTCTTGCAATATATGCGTTTACAGGTTTATTTGTCTTTTTATCAATCAGAGTTGTTATCCTTAAGCCACTTTCATCTAAGTTAGTTTTAGGAGTAAATTCAGGTGAAAGTAGTTTTTTAAAAGTCTTAGAACTGATTCCTTGAAAATTCTCTTTTAATAGACTAACTTCAACCGTATCTGCTGCCGGTTGTCGTACAAGGTCAACTTTTTTAAAATTGAACAGCCTTTTAGTCGCAGGGATTATAATATCTTTAAATATATTTGTTTTTATTCCATTTATTTTCATATTTGAATTCCTAATATATTTTAAACCCTGTAAATATAAATTTTGCTAATTAAAAAATCAAGTTTGTAGCTTGGATTTTCCCCAAACACAAAGTGTCCGAAAATAATCAAACCACCTGTACAATATAACCAAACCGGTGTTCTTTTACATGGAAATCAAATATTAAAATGTCATGCTGAACTCGTACTGTATAAATAGTCAAGTTTAAATACAAACTTATAGCAGAAAAGATTGATTCATCACTTAATCCATAAAGATTCAATCAGAGAAAAATCTATCTGCAAAAATTAACGGATAAAATTTGTTGCTGAACTTGAGTAAAACTCGAAATACGAGGATAAATCCCGTTAATTTTTAATAAAATATTTGTATTGGTAGATAAAGATTAAAAAAAGCTAAAACTAAAAGTTTGTATTCGAGAAAAATCAAATATCTTCAAATCCTGTGAAAATTGAACAGAATCAAAGATTTAAAATCTGTGTTTACGAGTGAAATATTAGGATTTTAGAAGAATTTTCTATCAAAAGAAAGTAGGTAAAAATGACAAAATTGTATGTAGGCATTGATGTAGCAAAAGGCAAGTTTGATGTTAGTTATACCATCGACGGACAGAATATCTTTGGGTATTCAACATTTACAAATGAAAAAAAAGGTATTAAAAAGTTTTTTAAACAAGCAGAAAGCTATATGCGAAAACAAGAACAAGAAGAAATTCATTTTTGTATGGAAGCAACAGGAATTTACCACTTCGAGCTTTGTGAATATCTGCAAAATTCGGCTCATATTGTAAGTGTGGTAAATCCCCTCAAAACAAAATCATTCTCAAAAAGTTTAATGCTTAGAACAAAGAATGATAAAGTTGATAGTTCAATGTTAGCACTTTATGCTTTTTTACACAATCCCCCACATACTCCAAAGCTGCCGGAAGCAATTAGAAAGTTTAGAAGTTTGGTAAGATACAAGGAATCATTATCTGAATCAAGAACACAAGAAATTGCAAGATTAAAATCAGCATTGGATTCAGATGTAAAACAACTAATCAATAAAAAAATTCGTTTTATTGAAAAACAAATCTCTGAAACTATTTTCAAGATACAAAATTTGATAAAGGAAGATGAGTTTTTATCAAAACAAATGAAACTATTAAAAACAGTAGATTGTGTAGGAGATAAGGTTGCTTGGGTAATGCTTGCAGAGTTTAAATTTGAAGATATTGAAAGTATCTCTCCAAAAGCAATGGTTGCTCACGCAGGCTTATCCCCCAAAGAACATTCTTCCGGCTCAAGTATTAGAGGCAGAGAACATATTTCAAGAATGGGCAATTCCAATTTAAGAAAAATTTTGTTTTTACCAGCATTAGGTTGTATTAAAAATCCAAATTATTTTACAGGATTTTATCTTAATTTAATAGAGAAAGGAAAACCGAAGAAGCTTGCTGTGACAGCAGTAATGAGGAAAATATTATTGACTTCAATGGGAGTTTTGAAGAATCAGCAGCCTTTTGATCCTGATTGGGCAGAAAAAACAAGAACAAAATATTTAAAAAAATTAAAAATTGCATAAATTAATCTAATAGTAATAAATTAAAGCGTTCCCATAAGCGCTCATCTTGTAGTGCAAAAAATGGCTCAAATTAATATACATTTTTCCCCAAAGAAAATTTAAAAAAGTACTTGACTTTTTCAACAGAATCTCGTTTCCATTGTTGTCCATGATAATTTTTAGGAGTAAAAAATACTAGTTCAATATTTGTTATAAAACCCCTCCCCGAAATCAAAGATTTCGACCCTCCCACAAGGGACGGGTAAGTTCCACGCTAGGTGTGGTGCTCCCTTCGCCCCTCGGCTTGCGTTAGATTTGGAATCTTACTTCAGACTTTGTTACATTTACCCCAGGAGAGGGCAGAATTTCATGTTGAGCTTTTGTGAAACTTAGAAATTCGGGAGAGGGGGCTTTGTTATGTCCACTCAGTATGTAATATTACCTTACTGCACTCTACTCTCTATTTATTTTAAAAATTTATTTTCATCTCGTTACCATCAAGATTATTAAATTTTTAATTTAAAGCTGGTTAATATAATTCTTAATAAAACTTATACTTGTTGTAATGCTATCTTGCTATTAAAATAATTTTATTATCGAAGTCTTGTGTTTTTTACAAAATTTAAAAAATAAATTCGAACACTATTCCATAAATCTTTTTAGTAGAATAGTTACTTATTACATACAAAGCTGAGTCATATTTAGAGTTGTCTACTGGAATGGTTTTCATGATTACACCTTCAACATTCGTAATCTCGTTTTTTATATTTTTAAGCACATTTATTCCTTGTTGACTGGAGTTATTATTTTTTTGATTAAAAAAGAGTTCTGTTGTTAATTCTCCATGCTTGAAAGGGTCTGTTACATGAGTTATTTTTAAGGACTTAACACCCTGCGGAAGATTAAATCTGATAGAATCAAAAGTCCTTTTTTCAATAGAGGTGTCATAGATTAGAAGATATTTAGAATTTGGACAATAATGTATTTCATTTAGGCTCAATGCTTTTTTTAGGTATGGATAATTTTTATTTATCCTTGCATAAAACTCTGCGTTAGGATTACGTTCAATACAGAACGGTATAAGTGGGTCTGCGGAGCCTCTTATACAGCCTGCTGTAAGGTTTTGTTCCAATTTTCTTTTATAAAGCCATCCTGCAAGGCCCAAAACGGCAGCGCCGCCGATTGATCCGAGAGTTATTGCTGTAACTGCTCCTCTTGATAAACCGTCATCTCCATTGTTATTATTGTCTCCGGACGCTGCTGCCGGGTTTTCATTTATTGCAAAGACAAATGTCGGCTGACCAACACGTGCATACGATAACGGTGCTGTAAATGTGATAATTATAAATAATGATATTATTTTTTTTAACATATTTAAACCCGTCCAAGCGTTATTACTAAATGTGCTCTGTATGTAGTACAAACTGTTGTATCGTGGGCAAGTACTTTTGGTGTGAAAAAATCTGTTTCAATTTTATCGTGAGGATTTGTAATTGTGTATGAAGAAGGTGTTACAGACAAATCCTCATTACTTAGTGGATATCTGCCGCATGTACTGCAGCAGCTTTCCATTTTTGCACTAACCTGAATAGGATCTGATAAATTCGTTGTTATTCTTACTGAAAACGGGCTGAGACAGAGTCTGTAGCATTTTTCATTCACATATTCAGTACTTCTTATTTCCACATTTTTTAGTTCCTCATCTTTTTCGTATTCTGTGTTTTCTACAATAATTTTTTCTATATGTAAAACTTCAGGCACAGCAGCTTGTATAACTTGCGAGTCCTGATTCTCCGCAAATACGCTTGAGCTGGTACATAGAATTATTATAATTAATATAAATTTTTTCATTTCAATAGAACTATATTAATAACCAATAAAATATAAATTCCCTAACAGGCTGTTTAGCAAACTATCATATTGTTTTATACATACAGCTATTTTTTTATTTAAAAAGAAATTTTATAAAGGAATAGACTTGAGGATTTCATTTGTAATGAAAAAAATAATTCACTTTATAATACTTATATCAATTATAATAATATCTCCATCAGCCGGAGCTAATATGTTTATGCGTGCAGAACAGCTCGGTATGCCTGTTGTTACTTCCTCTTCTGTAACGGCAGGTGTTAATTTAATATATCCTCAAATCTGGATTTCCAGACTTTTTGCAACGGCTCTTGAACCTTATATAACTAATAATGAGGATTCTAATATTAGAATACCGGTAAGTAAATTATTCCTTATATGTGACGGTCAGTCATATCAGCTAAGCAATACCGGCATGCAATTATTTTATATTGATAGTCTGGGTGATATTGATTTTACACGAACTGCACAAAAAAATATAAGTCTGCGTATAGAAAACATAGGAGAACTTCCCGCAGGTACTTATACTATTCCGTTAAAGTTTGTCAACAGAACAAGTTTAATTCAAGAGTATGAATGTGATTTTGTATTTACTTTTGTAATAGAAGAAAAACAATCAATATCATCTTTCAGCGGAGACCCTTACATTGTATTGAGTGAAGACGATGTTTTTAATAAGCAGCTTTCCGTGAAAAACAGGAATGATATCAGGCTTGACTTAACTTCCAACACAAATTGGGCTTTATGGCTTGATACTTCTAATATTGGGACATTAGATGGAGAATATTCATTTCAGATAAAAAGTTATACAGGTAATATTGCAAGCTGTGAACAGAATCTAACTAACATTTTGCCTAACAGGCGTTATCTTCTTGCAAAAGGCGGTTCAACGATTAAGGGTTTTGAGCAGGGGAATAATATTCCAACGAGTCTTGTTATTGAATATTCATTTAAAAATATTGATAAAGACAGATATATAAAAGAGGGTCTTAGACAAAACCCGCTGATTTATATTATGGAGAGGGAATGATATGCAAAATTTGCTAAAATTTGTAGTGTTAGTTTTTATGTTATCAATCTGTCAGGTTCAGGCTGCGGTAAAAGTTGCGCCTACTTTAATTGAACTAAATGCTAACAAAAGCAACGGAAATTATCTTACAACATCATTTAGTGTTCAGGCTGACAAAAATGAGACAATCAGGTATAAGCTTTATCCAGAATATTTTACAATAACAGATGAGGGTAAGATGAACGCAATTGGCGATTCTGATAAGCCGGATAATCTTATTCCGCATGCAAGATTTGTTCCTAATGAATTTACTTTAAAAAATGGGATTCCGCAATTAGTCCGGGTTACATTTACTGATTTAAAAAGCATGCCTGACGGTGAATCCAGAATGGTAATGTTTATTGAAGATGTTGCTGCAAAAGAAATTATGCTTCCAAGTAAAAATAAGAATGTAAATACAAAGCTTATTGTAAAAACAAGGCTTGGTATCCCGATTTACGTTGATAAAGGACGTTTTGTAAAGGTAGGTTCATTTAATAATTTAACGGTTGAAAAAAATAATAAGAATCTGGTTTACCATATGCAGCTTTCGGCAAGCGGTAACAGCAAAGTGCGTTATCACGGAAAAGCACAGATTATTAAGGATAAAAAATTAGTACAAGAGTTCAATATGAACAGCAATACTATAAGAGCAAACGGTATTTTTGAAGAGACCGGCTTAATACCAGATAATCTTGAAGCAGGAGATTATATTCTAAAAGTTATTTTAACCTACAAAAACGAAAAAGGAGAAAATAAAAATCTTATAAAAGAGATTTCATTTAATGTAAGTAATTCAATTTAAGGAGAAACCAACACATGAAGAAAACAAAATTATTCACGTCACTTTTAGTTTTATGCGCATCTTGTATGTGTGCACATGCTGAAACCTTTGATACACAAATTTTACGTGCGACCCTGGCGCCTTTTGTTGATATTAAAGCAGAAACTGACATTCAGACAAAAACTATTGACCCGGCAACAGGTAATTTAGACAGCGCTTTTTCATCAATATTTACAATTCGTGCGAATGATGAAATTGATTTGTATCTTACAGCAAAGGCAGATACCGCAAACGGTTTTGAACAGGCATTCTTTAAAAAAGCGGGGGTTGTATATGTAATACTGACTAATACAACTAAAAAACCTGCTGTTGCCTCACTAACTGATATTAAAACCGGAACTGCAGTTCCTTCAAACAACGCAAATGCAATTGCCTATCCGGTAACAGGTATTACAATCGGCGGTGCAACGGAGGGAGTTGAGCCACAATATAATGACAGCAAAAGCCAGTATGAGTTTAAAGTGAATCCGGGAATAACAACGGCTACAACTACGATATCATCTTCTGTTGATTCGACAACATATTCTTTTGACGATAACGCAGGAACTTATGAGGCTCATATAACATTAACAGATACTACAACATAGGATATTTTGATGAGAAATCGTTTTATTATCTTTTTATTACTATTACTAACAGCGCCGGTATGCTCCGGCGCTGCAGTAATGGACAGCGTAATTACAACTGTTGTGCCTTCAGCAGCTATTGTCAAAACAGTACCTTCTTCAAAAAATAACAGTGTAATAAATCCGGAAAACGGATTCCAGTCAGGCTTGGAAGCAATATTTAATATCAAGACCAATGGTGACGATAATACTTATGATTTTATTTTATCCGGAAGTATAGATACACTTGGCGGAATGAAAAATGCCTATGTAATGAATAATGATAAACTGTATCTGATGCTGGGGAATAAAGACCGTCTGCCTGAATCCGCCGCAGTTTTTGATATTATGTCCGGAAGCCCTTCTAAGAATCCTAATATAATAGCATATCCTGTTATTAATACTTCATCTTATGATATAAAACCTTTAAACTATAGAGGCGAGCTTTGCTGCCGGATTTTAAGCGGAGGAGTGCAGGATATGAACGTTTCTCAAACAATATCCAATACTCCGCTCGGGAATACATACTCTATAGGTGAAGATTCTGCTGGGGTTTATGAGGCTGTAATAACTCTGAATATATACAGGAAACCCTGATGAAGTTTTTTATACTTTTAGTACTGTTATTTTTGACCGGTTTTTGCGGTGTATTTGCACAGAATGAACAGACTACAATAACTTCTCTTGAAGTAAACGGTGCAGATTATTATGATATTGAAGTAATGATGCTTTCTGATGATAAGATATACCTTCCGGTCAAACAAACAGCAAAAATTTTTAATTTACCGGCTGAAGTAAATCATTCTCAAAAAGAACTGTCTTTCTCTAACTTTGAGGGTGAAAATATTTTTATAAACAGAAGCGGAATTTTTTTAAATAATACTTCTATTTCATCTTCATTTAAGTTTCAAAAAGAAGGCATTATAGAAATTAACGAGTTTTATATTGATAAAAGTACTGCAGAACGTATTTTTAATTCCGAATTTACAATTGATAACAGCACTTTATGCGTAAAAGTTAAAAACAAATATATTATAAAGAAAACTACAGAGATAGCACAGGAAGAAGCAGAGGAAAAAAATATTTTACAGCCTAAAGAAAAGGGCAGGCTGTCTTTTGATACGTTTGAAGTGAGCAATTCGATGATGAATGATTCCGCAAAGCAGGTGTACTTAAATGCAACACAGAATAATGTAATGTTTAATAATAATACAAGAATGAGCTTAAAAGGTAAATTATACGAAGGTGATTATTCTCTCAATTTTAATACAAATAACTACACGCAGCAGTTTTTTTCATTTGGCGGGCTGAGTTTTTCTTATAAAAATAAATGGCGTGATAAATATTATTATGAATTAGGTCAGGTCTCCGGATTTAAAGATAATTATAATTCAATAGGGACAATGCTTATAGGTGCGCAATTATCGGATTATAATGAATATGAAAAAACTGATAATTCTTCATTTAATAGCTTTTTAAAAAAGGGTGAGTCAAAGCATCGTATTTTTACAGGAATTTCCGGATTTAACAACAGACTGTTCAGTTCAAACGGTTATATTTACCAGATGACTTCTAAAAAGTTTGTAGCAGGCGGCAGCAGACAGTACGGAATAAGTGATAATATGACTCTTGATACAAAGCTGATTTACGATAAAATTATCAAAAAAAATGATGATGCTATATTTTTAACTAATTTATATAATGATTATTCAATACTATCCTCCGGTGTTTACCGTAATCCTAATACAATGGAGGGTGTGAGCTTAATTAACACTTTAAATCTATATAGAAATGAGTTTTATAAACTCAATGCTCTTGCCGGATTATCTCTAATGAAAGATTTTAACTATGATGCTTCCGGATACAATCCTGGGTATTCATTATCTCTGGAAAATGTTTTTGACTACCATAATTCAACTCTAAAACTAAGACTCTACCAGCAATCACCAAATTATTATGTAGCAGGTTCCGACTCGGGGTTTATTTGCGACAGGCTTGGTGCAGAAGCGGCTTACAGTTACACACGTGAAAAATTCAATGCAAATATGCGCTATACAAGATATTTTTCAAATCTTGACCATCGTTACGGCGGTGGTATAACAACCTTTGATGAAGCATATATTAATGCCGGAGCCAACCTGTTTAATTATGCTAAACTGCGGCTTAACGGGAACTTAAGATATGGCGAAAACAGCGTCGGGCATAATTTGAATTATTACTATAATTTAAATGCATCAAAAAGTATAAATTCTAAATTAACTCTGGAAGCCGGATATATGGGAAATGCTTATAATACTGAATATAATTCTTCAAGTTCATATTCAAACGGATTTACAAGCAATTACAGCAACCTCTACTGTAATACGAACTGGCGCCTTCCTAAAAATAAAGGTGTTCTCGGACTCGGGCATGAAAGTGTTCAGTATGAATCAGGAGGGACTAAAAATGATTACAATATGATAAAACTAAATTATCGTTTTCCGGAGTTTAAAAGAATAATTTTAGCCTTAGGTGTAGGTTATAAATATCAAGGGTATGACGGAGGATGTACATATACTGCTGCAATAGGGTACAGAACAAAAACGGGTATGATTATAAGTCTTAATTATCAATATAATACAGCTATGGGTTATATGTTTAATAATATGTATATTCCGGCAAATACAAGACATTCTATTAACTTTACCTTTAATGATACCTTTGCTTTTTCAGGCTGTGGTTTGCAATCAATAGGAACGGCATCTCCTGATGAAGGTTTTGTTGAAATAGCCGCATATATCGATAAAAACCATAATAATGTATTTGATAAAGAAGATATAAAAGTACCTAATGTCCCAGTAAAAGTTGCCTGGAAAAGCGATCCTATAAAAACTAAAAGAAGCGGTTTTTGTCCACTTCAAAGCGTAGAAAAAGGTTATTATGATATTAAACTTGACGGAGATAATTTGCATGCGAACCTGTCGCCGGAAAAAGGTTTAAAGCAGTCAATATATGTAGAGCCAATGAAAACAACAAGAGTAGAATTTCCGCTAAAAAGTACGGTTGGCAATATTTCCGGGAAACTGAAAATACAAGATGAATTTAACAGAAAAATGGTCATTACAGATTTTATAGTAAGTCTTTTTGATATGGAAGGTCAGGAGGTCGCATATTCAACAGTTGATAATTCCGGCAATTATTATTTTTCAGGTATTTCTCCAGGCAAATATAAAATTGCGCTGGACCAAAATTTTGTGAACGATTACAATCTAACTCCGGATATTGAGCAAGGAGAAATTATGATTGATATCCCGTATGTTTATAAGGATTTTGTAGAATTAAATAACCAGGATTTAATTTATACTTGTTTATAATCTTTGTAAATCAAAGAGAATTACTCCACATTCAATCTGACAAAATCTAACAATCATTTACATTTTATTGAAATAGTTTTTTATCAATGATAGTATTAATTATGAAGAGAATTAGAGGAGTAGTAATTTATGGTCTGTTTAACATCAAATAAAATTGATACTAAACTCGTATCAGAAGCACTGAAAGTATTAGGAAAAGATAACTTTGCACTGATTATTCACGGAAGCAGCTTCCCTTCCAAAAATGGTGAAGATACAGGTTTTGGAACATTTAATTCTGAAGCCGGACACGAATTGATTGATTATGCTCACGGAATATTCAATGCATTGCAGCTTGGACCTGCCGGAAAAACAAAAAGTTCTGATTCCTCACCATATACAGGTACAATTTTTTCCGGAAATCCTTTGTTTATAGATTTGAAACAATTAACAGAAAAAAAATGGGATAATATCCTGTCTCAAGCAACTTTTGAAAAAGTTGTAGCAGGAAATCCAAAACAAAATCAAGGAAGAACCGCTTATTCTTACATTATAAAAGCACAAAATGAAGCATTAAAAGAAGCTTGGGCAAACTTTAAAGAAATTCATGGCGGACTTTTCGGCTCTTCTATAAAGAAAGAGTTTGACAAGTTTAAAAAAGAAAACAGCTTCTGGCTTGACAATGACTCGTTGTATGAAGCTCTTTCTATCGAAAATGATAATGATTTTTGGTACACCTGGAAAAATGAAACTGATAAAAAATTAATGAATCCTAAATCAGAAGATGAAAAGAAAGCTTACGCACAAAGAATAGATGAAATAAAAAATAAATATTCAGATGAAATTGAATTTTACAAGTTTTGCCAGTTTGTACTTGAAAAACAAAATGAAGAGACCAAAAAATATGCGCTTTCAAAGGGTATAAAGATGATTGCAGACCGTCAGGTTGCATTCTCTGACAGAGATGCGTGGGCTTATCAGTCTTTATTCTTAGAAGGCTGGTATCTTGGCTGCCCTCCTGATTATTTCTCAAAAGACGGTCAGGCGTGGGGCTTCCCGGTAATGGATCCGGACAAAATGTTCAATTCTGACGGATCTTTGGGTGAAGGCGGCATTTTGATGAAAAATCTTTACAAAAAAATGTTCAAAGAAAATCCTGGCGGTGTCAGAATCGATCATATTGTAGGTTTGATTGACCCTTGGGTTTATAAAGTAGGTAAAAAACCTATGTGCGAAGAAGGGGCAGGCAGATTATACTCTTCTCCTGAACATCCGGAGCTTTCAAGATACGCTATTGCAAAGATGGAAGATTTAGATACTACTCTGGAAGCTGATAAGGAAAAGAGAGTCAAAACTTTGTCTGATGAACAAATCAAGCTTTATGGCAGATTAATTGAAAAAATCGTTATAGCAGCTGCAAAAGAGTGCGGTTTGGATAAAAATGCAATCGTTTGTGAAGATTTAGGGACTCTTACAAACCCTGTTGATGCTGTTATGAAAAAATACGGACTTCAGGGAATGAGACTTACGCAGTTTGTTGTTCCAGAAAAACCTGAGCATCCGTACAGATGCAAAAATATTACAGAAAACGTCTGGACAATGGTTGGTACTCATGACAATAATCCTATTGCAATGTGGGCTGAGAGCATGATAAATACACACGAAGGTTATTTACACGCAAAAAATCTTGTAGAAGACTTATTTGCAGAAGCTGATAACAAGGACGATATTATTGTAAGATTAACTCAGGATAAAGATTATTTGACTTTTGTTAAAATAACAGAAATTTTTGCATCAAAAGCAAGAAATATTCAAATGTTCTTTACTGATTTCTTCCAGATTAATGATGTATACAACAGACCAGGAACTTCTGGCGACCAAAACTGGTCACTTAGACTTCCAAATAACTATAAAGACATGACAACAATAGATTTGCATGCAATTCTTAAAGCTGCAATTATTGCAAGAGGAAAGGCATTTGCCTCCAAGCACGCAAGTCTGATTGAAAAACTTTCTTAAAAAGAAAATGGATAGAATAAGAAACGGCGCCGTGGAACACGGCGCCGTTTCTTATTAAAAACATATTTTAAACTAACGACCTGTACATTTCTAAGTATTTTTTAGCACTTTCCTTCCAGCTAAAATCTGCTTCCATTGCGGATTTTCTCATAGCATTCAGGGTGTATTTGTCTTTGTAGACGTACATTGCAGTGAGAATAGCATCTTTCATTGCCCATCCGTCGTAGCCCCAGAACTTGAATCCGGTAGAATTATCAAGCGGGTAGCCTGTTACGGTATCTTCAAGCCCGCCTGTTGCACGAACTATCGGAAGAGAGCCATAGTGCATTGCAATCAACTGCGAAAGCCCGCAAGGTTCAAACTTTGATGGCATCAGGAAGAAGTCGGAGCCTGCATAAATCTGGTTTGCCAGATCGCCTCTATAACCAACGTAAGTTCTTATATTCGGAGTGTTATTTGAAAGCCAGATAAACAGATTTTCGTAAGACTTGTCACCAGAGCCAAGGAATATAAAATCAGCTTCAAGATTTCTTAAATCATTTTCCACCTGACGTATTAAATCCAGCCCTTTTTGCTCAACGAGTCTTGAAATCAGTGCGATTAGCGGTCTATTTGGATTGTATTTCAATCCGAAATATTCAAGAATTTTCTTTTTATTTTCTTCTTTGTTTTCAAAAGATTTAACATCATAGTTTTTGAAAATTGTTTTATCGGTTTTAGGGTTAAAAACGTCATAGTCTATACCGTTTACAATTCCTACGAGTTTGTCTGTATGTCCTCTTAGGGTGTAGTCCATACCTTCACCGTATTCGCCTGTTAGAATTTCTCTTGCATAATTTGGAGAAACTGCAACGATTTTATCTGAATAATTAATTGCTCCTTTCATCCAGTTAACCCGTCCGTAGTGCTCGCAGCCCCATTCGTTGAATACGATATCTTTTCTCATATTTGCAAAATCTAAAATATCTTCAAACCAGACACCCTGATATGCAAGATTATGAATCTCAAAAACATTTTTAGTCTTTGACCAAAATTCGTCAAACTTGTAATTTGCTTTGATATACAAAGGTATCATTGCAGTATGCCAATCATTAGAATGGATTATGTCCGCTCTAAAATTCAACTGCTTTGCGTATTCAAGCGTTGCAAGAGAAAATGCGATATATCTTTCGTGTTCATAGCGGGGATCAAGCCATTTAGGATAAACTTCTTGAAAACAGGAAAAATACCAATCATTTTGAACAAAAAAGACATTGATGTTTGTTCCCGGAAGTTTTGTCATATGGAGTTTAAACTTTTGCGGCGAATAGCCGAAAGTTATCCACATTTCGGAGTTTTCCAGCTCTTTTAAGCCCCACCTGTTGTAATCAATACATCCGTGGAGCGGAGTAAAAATTGCAATTTCTGCATCCTTTTCAAGCGCCTTAGGTAAACTTCCGACTACATCTGAAAGCCCTCCGGCTTTGGAAAAAGGTGCAACTTCTGCCGATGCAAATAATATTTTCATATAATATACTCCTACTCTCTCTTTGTATCATTGTGAAAAGTTGTGGGGCAACCCGCCTATTTATTTTAGAATGTTAATTTTTCAAAATCAAGTAAACGGAGGATTTTATTCATATTTGTTAAAGTTTTTATCATTATGTACGTATTAGATAAAGAAATGAATAAATTATTATGTAAAACAAACTTTAATCTGGGTGTCCTTGTCTTAATTCCTATCCTGTTTTATTTTGGTGTGGAACTATTAGTTCATTATAATACGCATACAATCTGTATTTTTAAATTTATTACAGGTCACGAATGCCCTGGCTGCGGCATGACAAGAGCATTCAGCGAATTGTTTCAATTCCATTTTAAAGAAGCACTTGAGTTTAACCCGAGAGTGGTTATTGTTGCACCGCTGCTGGTATATATCTGGATATCAACTCTGGTAAGAGAAATCAAATGTAAAATAAATAATAGTTAATGGAAGAGAGCCGATTTTTCGGCGCAAGTAAAAAGAAAGAGGTTTTATCATGCAACAGCCAAAAAGTTACACAGCAACACTTTTATTATCGTTCTTTCTGGGCGGTTTAGGTATCCACAGATTTTATACCGGCTATATCGGAATCGGTATTTTGCAACTCTTAACCGGCGGAGGGTGCGGTATTTGGACACTGATTGATTTTGTAAGTATTTGTTTTAACAACTACAAAGATGCCAATGATCAGGATTTGGGCGGATATAATGCAACTCTGGGTAAGACATTCTTCTTTATTTGGATTGCCCTTATTGTATTTGGAATTATAATATATGCATCTGCTTTTTCAGCAGCTTTGAGAGGATAGTATATGGCTACAAAAAAATGCCCTAATTGCGGTGCGGAAATACCTGCTGAGGCAACCCGCTGCTATGTCTGCAGGGAATGGATTCAAAATATAAATAATGTACCTGTTGATAATCCGCCGGAGTTTTTAGCAACACTGCTTTTTGCCTGGTTTCTCGGGTGTTTTGGAATCCACAGATTCTATACGGGCAATATCCCGATAGGTATTGCACAATTGCTGACTCTTGGTGGCTGCGGGATCTGGTCGTATATCGATCTTGTTATGATATGCTTTAATAAATTTAAAGATGGCAAAGGTCGGTATTTTACAGATTATAATTCAAATGTCGGCATTACCGTATTTGTTATAAGTCTTATCCCGATAGGATTGATGTTATTATTGATATTCTTTATATTCCTTGCAGTTGTAATTCCGGGGGTTGTATAATGAGTAAAATCTTATGTCCCTATTGCAGGCAGGAAATAGAAGATACCGACAAAGTATGCCCGTTTTGTACGACTAAATTGCAAAATAATGACTACAAAACACTGCTTATCCCTATGGGGTTTGGCTTGTACATTCTATGGTTTATTGCAAATATAATCGGGTTTGTAATACTCAATCATTGGCCGCAAATTATGACTACAAAGGATAAAGATGGTGATTTGATATTTTCACTTGTGGAATATACGCAAATATGTTTGCAACCGCTTGTTGTGGTATTTGTGCCTTATATTATTGCACTTGTGAAAAAATATAAGGTCAAAGAAGCCACTGCAGGTATAAGCATATGTATAATTTTTGCAGTGATATTTGTTATATATTTTATTCATTTACAGAAAGTTGCCGGTGTGTAGAATTGTAGAATAGCGGCGGAGCCTGAAAGGCTCCGCCGCTTTATTTATATCTTATTTTCCCAGCATAACCATCAGAACCGAAATATCTGCCGGTTTAACTCCGCCGATGCGCGATGCCTGTGCAAGGTTCTGCGGTCTGATTTTTTCGAGTTTTTCTTTTGTTTCGGTTGATATGTGTTTAATCTTAGAATAATCTATATTTGCAGGAATTCTGTATTTTTCAAGCTTTTCTGCGGTTTCAACCTGCAGCTCCTGACGTTTTATATAACCGTCATATTTTATTAAAACTTCCGCTTCTTCCGTAATATTGTCACTCAGATTCAAATTTCTTGTTTCTTCGTCGCACTCTTTAAAAATATTGTATGTAATATTCGGGCGTTTAAGAAGTTCTGCAAGGCGCATTCCCCTGTCAATATGTTCACCGTATTTTGAAAGAATTTCATTTACCTCATCCGTTGCTGGAAGTTTTGTTTCTTTAAGTCTTTCGATTTCTCTTTGAATGCTCTCTTGTTTGTTCAAAAATCTTTGGTATTGCTCATCATCAATCAAACCTATTTTATGCCCGATTTCTGTTAACCTCTCATCCGCATTATCTTGTCTCAAAAGCAGCCTGTATTCGGAGCGGGAAGTCAGCATTCTGTATGGTTCCTGAATATCTTTTGTGACTAAATCGTCTATCAGAGTTCCGATGTATGAGGAAGCCCTTGAAAGCTCAAGCGGTTCGGAATTATTCAGGTAATTAACGGAATTTATACCCGCAATCAAACCCTGTGCGGCGGCTTCTTCGTACCCGCTTGTTCCGTTAATTTGTCCCGCAAAGAAAAGTCCCTCAATATCTTTTGACATTAGAGAATGCTTTGTCTGAACAGCCGGAACGTAGTCGTATTCTACGGCGTAAGCCGGTTTAATTATATGAGCATTCTCTAGCCCCGGAAGCGAACGCAGCATTTCTACCTGAACGCAGGCCGGAAGGCTTGTTGAAAATCCCTGAATATAAACTTCATACGTATTCAAACCTTCCGGCTCAATAAAAATATGGTGGGAAGGATTTGAAGCAAACCTTACTATTTTATCTTCAATAGACGGGCAGTATCTCGGTCCGACACCTTGAATTAATCCCTGATACATCGGTGACTTATCCAGATTTGCACGGATTATTGAATGAGTTTCCTCGTTTGTTCTTGTAAGATAACACGGAACTTGCGGACGGATAGGGCGGTTCGGCTTAAAAGAATAAAAACTTAATTTTTCATCACCAGGCTGGATTTCCATTTTTGAATAATCGATCGTGCGCTTGTCGACACGTGCCGGTGTTCCTGTTTTTAATTTCTTTGTTATAATTCCGTGGTCTCTTAGTGATTGCGAAAGTCCGATTGCGGCACGCTCTCCGAGCCTTCCGCCGGAATATGCCTGCAAGCCTACATACATTTTCCCTTCAAGTGAAGTTCCCGTAGTCAGAATTATTGCACGGCAAGAATATTCAAGCCCGTATTCATCGACAGCACCAATAATTTTTTTATCTTTGACTTTAATATCCGTAATACATGTTTGCTTAATCCAGATATTGTCAGTGTTTTCAAGAATATGGCGCATATAATTCGTGTATTCTTTTTTATCAGATTGCGCTCTTAGTGCTCTTACCGCCGGTCCTTTTGAAGAATTCAGAGTTTTCATCTGGATATATGTAGCGTCAGCAACTTCTCCCATAACTCCGCCGAGAGCATCAATTTCCCTCACAAGAGTAGACTTTGCCGGTCCTCCAATTGCCGGATTGCAAGGCTGGAGTGCAATATTATCAACATTTAAGGTACAAAGTAAAACATTGCAGCCCAATCTTGCGGCGCTCAATGCAGCTTCGCATCCTGCATGTCCCGCTCCGACGACGATAATATCAAATTTGTTATTCAAATAATCCCGGCTGTTCATAGGTTAATTATATAATAAAAATAATAAGTAATTATGTGAACGCTTGAAAAATTTAAAAAATAGGTTAAAATAAGAATACAGGCAAGGGCAGCGTTAGTGCCCGAGCCCGTGTCCTGACTAAAGGACTTTTAGGGTAAGAACTATTATTAGCATTAATAATAGTTCTTTTTCGCTAATTTTGACTATCATAAAACCTCCTTTCTTTAGCGAAAATTAGCGTTACAAATAATCAAAATTTTTAGCCTGTATTCCATTTTATATTAATATAAAATGGAAAATATATCAATTAAAATACATTTTTATTCCTGGAATTATACTGTATAGTACAAGCGTAAATTGCGGTTAATCAAAGAGATCATCCGCATTGGTATTAATAACCAAGATTCAATTTTTATTATGAAATTTCGCCAGTCAAATCGTACTCACTTGAACCTGTAATTTTAACCATTTCAATGTCGCCGGGGACAACCATTTTATCGGTTTGAATATTTACAACTCCGTCAATCTCCGGAGCGTCATATTGGGTTCTGGCAATAACTTCGCCCTCGTCAGAACTGCATTCTATTATGCAAGGAATAGTTTTGCCTATAAATTTTTTGTTACGTTCAATTGAAATTTCCTGCTGAATTTCCATAAGCTTTTTGTATCTCTGCTTTGCAATTTTAGCGGGTACACGGTTTGGCATCTTATAAGACGGAGTTCCTTTTTCTCTTGAATAAGTAAAGACGCCCATCCTATCAAATTTCATATCACGGACAAAATTGCATAAATGCTCAAAATGCTCTTCCGTCTCACCCGGATATCCTACGATAAATGCCGTTCTGATTGAAACATTAGGGATTCTTTTTCTAATATTTTCTATCATCGGACGGTAATCGAAAGAAGGTCGGTTCATCATCTTTAACATTTCCGGATGCGAATGCTGGAGCGGAATATCGACATATTTAACAACCTTATCCAATCTTGCAATTGTATTCAAAAGTTCGTCGCTCATTTGTGTCGGATAAGCATACATTACTCTTATCCAGCCTAAACCCTCAATAGTATTCAATTCTTCAAGAAGCTTTGAAAGCATAGGTTTTTTATAAATATCAATTCCGTAGCCTGTTGTATCTTGCGCCACAAGAATAATTTCCGTAACTCCTTTTTTAACAAGTTTTTTTGCTTCTTCTACAATATCTTCAATCTTTCTCGAATGATAATTCCCTCTTAGATAAGGAATAACACAGTAACCGCATCTGTAGTTGCATCCGTCGGCAATTTTGATATAAGAGCTTGCGCCCATTGTAATCTGCTGGCGCTCAATATTTTCGGGATAAATATATTCTGGCTTTTCACTCACTTCACAAACGTATTCTTTATCAATTTTTTTCAATACTTCAATAATCTTTGTAAAATCCGTTGTTCCGACAACTGCCTTAATTTCAGGAATTTCTTCTTTTAATTCCTCCGGGTGTTTTTGCGAAAGACACCCCGTTACAATAACCTTTTTGCCTTTGTCGATAAGTTCAAGAATTGAGCGGATTGATTCTCTTTCTGCATCACAAATAAATGAACAGGTATTTACAATTACTGTATCTGTTTCATCTTCATTAAGCGTAATTTCATACCCGTTTTGGGCTAAAAGTCCGAGAATTAATTCCGAATCAACTAAATTTTTTGCACATCCGTGACTTACAAGAGCTATCTTTTTCATACTAAAAATGTAACATAAAAAATTATACAAAACTATCTAATTTGCATAACGAAACATCTCGAAACTGACTTTTTAAGTAATCTTCCGTGCTTCCGGTATACTCTTTTCTTATATAATCCACACCGTATTTACCACGGGTTTTTGTATAAGTGTGATAAAAAATCCTGTTGTTACCGAGAACTTCAAGCTCTTTTCCCTTACCGTTCAGCCCTCTTTGTCCTGCAAGAGAATTGGTAATATAAAGAGTATCTTCTTTATTGTCATATAATATTGAATATCTTCCAAAATAATGGACGTCACGTCTTGCGCCAAATATTGAGTAAGGAATTTGATTCTCTTCGAAAACTTTTTTAATTTTTCTTAATTTATTCACATTGTATTTTGAATTTTCTTCCATCTGGAATCCGCCTAAAATAAATCCGTGTAAATTTTCTTTTGTCAGATCGATTTTTTCAAGAAGTCTGCGCTCAAAGTTTTTTATATCAAACCCCTTGAGCCTGTTTTTCTTCGCCTGCGCCTGATTCAGAGTACACATGTGGAACATTGTGACAGAATTATTATCTACAACTCCGCCGGCAATACAATCCATAATTGAAGTTGTAAAAAGATTTTTGCCTTTTTTCATTGTGTCGGGATTCCACGGATAACCAACTTCATGGATTTTTGGATTTAATTTGCTGATTTTTTCCTTAAAAACGCCGCTGTCAATAAATTTAATTTTTGATTGGAATGTAAGATTATTAGATTCTATTTTCATAGTATTACTTTTTAAATATAAAAAATACTGCAAGAACAATAAAAGCGAATCCTATAAGATAATTCCATTTGAATTGTTCTTTAAGGTACAAAACAGAAAAGAAGGAAAACACGGTAAGTGTGATAACTTCCTGAATAGTTTTCAGCTGAACCGCATTGTAACAATTATACCCGATTCTGTTTGCCGGTACCTGAAAACAGTATTCAAAAAATGCGATTCCCCAGCTTGCAAGGATTACTATTACAAGCGGCAGGCTTCTGAATCTCAAGTGTCCGTACCAGGCAAAAGTCATAAAAATATTTGATATTAATAATAAAATTATCGGTGCAACATGTCTAAACATAAAATAATTTTAGCATAAAAGAAAAGATGCAGATTCGTGTTGTGCAAGTTTTATTGTTGGGCTGAAAGCCCAACCTACTACTACCTACCTCCCTTCACTCCTCACTCTTCACCCTTCACATACGCTAAGTTTGTAACAATTCTATTCACTACTCACTACTCACTATTCACTAACTATACATTTATTCCCCTTTGTGTTAGAATTTAGGCACTTATTATAGGAAGGAGAAAGTATAAATGGCACAAAGAATTGGTATTGACGTAGGCGGAACCAATGTAAAAATCGCACTTGTAAGCGATAAAGGAAAAATTATTTACTCAAATTCAATCCCGACAAGAGCAGAGATGGGATACGAATATACAATAAACAGTATGAAAGATGCTGTAAGAGATTTGCTTAAAGAAACAAAAATGAAAGCCTCTGATATCGAAGGTATGGGTTTTGGTTTTCCGGGACAAATTGATTGCCAAAAAGGTATTGTAAGATTAGCCCCTAATATTCCAGGCTGGGTTAATGTACCGATTGCGGAAATTATGGAAAAAGAATTTGGTATTCCGACCCGTGTAGATAATGATGTTAGAACAGCAACGCTTGGTGAATTAAATTATGGTGCAGGCGTTGGCTGTGAAAACTTAGTTTGTATAACAGTTGGAACAGGTATTGGGTCAGGACTTGTCGTAAACGGAAAGCTTGTTCGTGGTGCAAATAACGCTGCCGGCGAAATCGGACATATTAAACTAAATATGCAAGGCGGTCCTCTTTGTGGCTGCGGTGACAGAGGTTGCTTGGAAGCTTACGCTTCTGGTCCGAGCATCGTCGCTATGGCAGAAGAATATATAAGAGGCGGTAAATCTACAAAATACAGAGAACTTGCCAACCCTGACATAACTCCGTACATTGTAGCAGTTGCTGCAAAAGAAGGCGATCCTGTTGCAAGACAAATTTTCCGAATTATGGGTGAATACATTGGCATGGGACTAACAAGTGTTGTGAACCTTCTTAATCCGGAAAAAATTATCATAGGAGGCGGTGTCGCAGACGCAGGTGATATTCTTCTTGATCCGATAAGAGAAACTATTGCAAAACGTGCAATGACTATCCAGAAAGAGGTGGAAGTTGTTCCGGCACAGTTAGGTAACACTGCAGGCGTGATTGGCGCAAGTTTATTGATTAAATCTTAGTTATTTTAAGTTGAATTAATACTCGAGGGCAGCGGCTTTGCCGCTGCCCTCGTTTCTATCACAATACCGATATATTCCGAATTACGTCAGAATCCTCTAAACAGTTGATTACAAAATAAAAAAAATATATGATAATGGTGAAAAATAATAGGGGAGATTAGGGTCTCATGTTCAATAATATCAACAACGAAAATAACGGATTATTATACAATAACTCTCAGCTTGGAAGTGCAAATAATATTATCAATCTGGCTGCGGTTAGGGCAAACCTGCAAAAAAGCGGATATACTTCATCACACTATGTTGACCGCTCTGAAATCTCATCTAACGCTATGGAATTGTTCCAAAAAGATTTAGATGTAAACAAGTTTACAAAAATTGCAACAAGTGACCTTGATGACACCTCCCATCTTGAAAGAATGCGTGAGGCTTTTGGCGAAGGCGTTGTAGACGTTTTTGAGGATGACGTTTTATCAAGTCTTGTAACAAATCCGAAACTATGGGATGATTTAGAGCTCTAAATGTGATAAAATACCTGTATGGTATCGTCTGATTTTTATGTACAGGATAACTCCAATGTGGAGGAAAAGACGCTCGATGCTGCAAAAACTCTATACCAGGATGGTAAATATGCAGAAGCTCTTAAACTGTATCAGGGAATGCTTAATACAAGTATTTCCCATAAGTTGTACTATGAAATCGGAAGATGTTACTATAAACTTAATGATTTACTGCCGTCAGAAGAATATTTTAAAAAATCTATTAATCTGGAAGGTTTTAAAAATCCGTCATTTTTATATCTTGGGAATATTTACTACAAACGAATGGATATAAAAAATGCAATAGAAAACTGGGCATTTTATTATGCCTACAAGCCCGATGATGCAGCTGTGTGTCTTAATCTGGCAACTTCTTATTTCTCAAAAGGAATGCGTTTCCAGTCAGTGTTTTATTATCAAAAATATTTAAAATACACAAAAGATAAAACCAGCAGTTCGTATGATACAATCAAATCCAGTCTGGATAAGTGTAATGAAATTGGTACAGAATTTTTGCAAAAAGCCCGCAGGGCACTCGTTTCAAAGAATAACAAATCCGCTATTGAATATTTAACATTTGCGGTTACTAATCTTCCGGTGAGTTTTGATATAAATCATCTTCTGGGTCAGGTTTATCTTGAAGAAAATGATTATATGCATTCTTTGATTTATTTAAAACAGGCTTTATGCCTTGATAATCACTCTCTGGATGTGCTTCAAAAACTGGCATCGGTATATATCAATATTGGAGATTTTACAGCTGCTTACTGTATAATGCGGCGTTTGCTACCTCTTGTTTTGCACAATCAGCAGGAATATTTGAGAACAGTAAAACTTATCAAAAATCTTGATGAATCTTTTGATGAATACAGTTATCAGGGGCATAAAGACTGGGCAATGCGATATGACAGCGAAAACAATTACCACATGGCTTTGATTGAATATGAAAACTGTGTAATAATTAAAGAAAGTTTAAAAGAGGCATTCGGAGAACGAATTGAGCGCCTGAAATCTTTTATTCGTCCCGAAGAGAGAATTGTTAAGATTTGTCTGGAAAAGGGTGGAGAATTTTATAAAAACGGAGATTTTATAACCTCAAATAAATATTTCTCAAAAGCAATGCTTCTGGCAAATCAAAATTCAAGCGAATATAAGCTTGCAAAATCACGGGTTGTAGATGTTTAAAAAACTAAAAAAAATTTTTTACCTTTATATTTTAAGAAGAAAATATTATCGTGTTGGCTCTTGTAACGCTTGCGGACGTTGCTGTCAGAAGATTTATGTCAAGCATAGAAACGTAATACAGACAGAAGAAGAATTTAGAAAATTACAAAAATTGCATCCGTTCTATACGTATTTGAAAATTATAGACAAAGATGAAACGGGACTTGTATTTGAATGTATGAATTTAGATAAAGAAACTCACAAGTGCAAAATTCATAAAAAGCGACCCGGAATATGTAGGCGATATCCGCAGGAAGAATTATTTATGATGGGCGGAACTCTTGCCGAACATTGCGGTTATCGCCTTGAGCCCATTGAAAGTTTTGAAGAAGTGTTTGAAAAAATTTCCAAAAAGAACCGATCTTTTGGGCGAAAAAAATAGAGATTCTTCGTCCGTGAACGGATGCTGGATTCAGAATGACGTGGCTCATTTGGCGTGCCCCCTACACCTTGGGGAAGGTCGGTTGGGCATACCTGCCCAACAATAAAAAGAATATGTAGGTCAGGTTTTACCTGACAATAACTCTTTCTAAGATTACACCCCTCACCCGAATTTCTAAGTTTCGCTCACGCTCAACTTGAAATTCTACCCTCTCCCACAAAGGGCGAGGGGATGCAAAGCTTGTTGATTGCAAACGCAGACTTCTCCCCCCCCTTGAGGGGGAAGTGGTCGGAGACCGTAGGGGGGTATTCGTGAATTATTGTTTTTAACCCCACACCCGCATTCGTAGCTTTCGCCTGACGGCTCGAGCACGACTGCACCCTCTCCCTCAAGGGGCGAGGGGAGGTGTACGCATTGTCATCCTGAAAGCGTAGAAAATCGTTCGTTGTGATATAGGTTTGTGCTTTTGTTTCACTTCCGATTTTCAAGCTGTTCAGGATCTTACAAGATGGTAGGTAACACGCTAAGACGGTAAGATGCTGAAACAAGTTCAGCATGACACACTCGGATATCGGGTGGCATGGGAATACGACACTTGCTAAATTTAAGCGGAACGGAGCGAAGGAAAGGTTTTCGAAGCGATAGCGGGAGCAGAGCGGGAGCGTGCCTGAGAAAAGCTTGCCTTCGCATAGTGGAGCGGATTGAAGGTGTTCTTGAGTTACCCCCACACCCGCATTCGTAGCTTTCGCCTGATGGCTCAAGCACGACTGCACCCTCTCCCTCAAGGGGTGAGGGATGACGACCAAACAACCCAAAACATTTACCCCCTCCCTCAAAGGGCGAGGGAATGAGGAAATGCTCTGCTGTTGGATAAAAGTGAAAATTTTTACTACTCCCTTCTCAACTACTTAACTTCTTAATTCTATGCGAATACTTAAAATCACTTCTAACAAAGGTTTTTATCCTCCTCTCCCTAACAAAGCAATACTGCAAATGGGTGTCAAAAGCTTTTGACAACTTCTATATATTATATTTTTTGACTTTACTTCCTTAAACGACATCGCAAACTATATCCTTCATGGGTTATATAGTTTATATTCCACATTTTGGTATTTTCGTAACACTTTTGTACAATTTTTTACAAAAATTTACATTCTTATACAAACTAAAACATCCGGTTAACATAACCGGATGTTTTAGTTATTTAATATTATTTCTGCTTAAACTTGCTTTCAAACCTCTTGCAAGATCGTGACGTCCGCTCTTTTCATATATAGCAGTCATTGATTCAAGAAATTTGAGGTTGTCGATATTCGGGTTGCTCTGATTTACAGGCGCTGTATTAACCGGTGTTGTATTTTTTCTGACAGCCGGTTTTACTGCAACGTGTGATGCCGGCTGCTGCGGTTGGCTCATTGTTCTCGTTGCACTGCCCTCGTTTGTGTTAACTCCCAAATTATTTATCCCAGGATTCACGTAGTTTCTTAATCTTGGATTGTGAATCGGAGCTTCGTTTTCATAAGGATTTCTATTTTCTCTCTGGTATGCATTGATACCGTAATTTACTGTTGTAAAAGGTTTTTCTACATTGACATATGAATTGCCAATCGGATTTTGACCTCTGTACATTTCAATTTCACGCTCGTTAAGGCTCTGTGAAAGACCAATTTTCATATCAGGTTCTTTGCGCTTGAACAGTCTTGCTACAAAGAATACCAAAAGTCCTACCAGACCGAATGAAAAAACCTTATTTACTGTATCGGAAACAGTGTCTTCATCAACAGATTCACGTATGCCTTCTACTGTAGAAGAATTTTTTAGTCTGTTAAACAAAGCTGAAGTTTTTTCTTTTGAGTAATCTTCTTTATAAATAGGAGCATAGCTGTCTACAGGACTGTTAAGTTTTATGCTCTGAGTTTCTTTGACCGGAACTACAGGAGCTAATGAATCAAATGAAATGCTTGTGTCCGCTGCATTTTCTGCCTGAAAGAATATGCTTACCCCGTTACCTTGAGGCTCTACCATTACTGTATCTACATTTGAAACATTGTTATATACAGTATTTAATGTCTTTGAAGGTCTGATATCCTTCAAGTCCAGTGTAATCTGGTTTGGTGCTTTTACAGTCTTTTTTACATCTACTGATTTATCCGCAACCAGTACTATATTGTATGTGTCTTTAACCGGTACAATTTCTATTGATTGCAAAACATTATCTTCTGCAAAAACCGACATCATTGATAAAAACATTCCTAAAAACAACAACGTTCTCTTCATAATAATATACTCTCTCTCCCTGATAATAGTGTACATGATTGTCATGACCATGCCATCAATCCGGAGATTAAAATTCAGGCTATATTAAATAGACCATATGGTCAATAAGAATTCATTATTCTTTTTAAAATTCTGCAGTGGGGCAAAGTCCGGTAAACCGGTAATTTATAACCAATTTGGATGGTAAAAAATAGTAATTTCTTTATTTTCTTTAAATTTTACATGTCCGCCCTTAATAAAATTTGTAAGTGATCCTGTTGGAGGAAGTGGAGTTAAAAGCCATTTTAGAGGGAAAACAAACAGGCTTAAATCCATTCCATATTTTTCATATTCCATTGTTAATCTGCTGCTTTTTAAATCACCAACAATGAAATCACCAAGAATTACACTTGCAGGTATACCGTTCATTCCGTTTGCTATAATTGTCTCAACCCTGGCAGTTGCCGGAGTTCCGCTGCGAACAAGAATCTTATGATTGTAAACAACGTTTTCGGTTACTCTAAATTCTAACTCCTGTCCCTCGTATAGATCTTTTTCCGATTTTATTCTATTTGTTACAACCAACTTAACAGGAATTGAGGTTGTATCTTCATAATTGTATTTTTCCTGATAATAAGGGCGTTCAAGATTCTTATCCGCAAGCGAAGAGGTTACAAAACTATCTTGAATTGCAAAAACACTGCCTCCGCTAATTAGAAAAAATAACAAAACATATAATAATTTATTCATAGTCCAATTTTTCCTTAGAATTTGTTTTTACTTTCTCTTCAAGCATTTTTCTGTTAGAAGAGGAAGTTAAAAGAAAGTTCTGATAATACTTATTATTTATATACCGGTTATTTTTTAGAAAATAAGGATACTTTGTATAAATATATTCATAAATAACAGCAAGCCTTTTAGAAGTAAGATTGTGCGTGGAAATCATGTCAAAGCGCAGCTGCGGTGCAGTTTTTTGAATATAAATAATAAGCGCCACCGGATCGTAGCCGGCGTTAACCATATAATCCACAGCCCTTTTATCAGCCACGATTTCATACTTCTTCGGTGCAGCTTTTACTTGAAGTGAACGTAAAAAGCCGTTACAAACCCCGTCAAAAGATCTTATGGCAAAAGAAATCTCTCTTGCAAGCATTGCAGCAAGTTCATCATCATTTTCTACAGCTTTATACATATCATCATAAACAATCACCTCACGTTTTGTAAGCGTCTTATCCGAAGTTAGTAAATTTTTCTTCCCATCTTCGTCATATACAAATACAATTCGTTTTTCTATTTTATTCCTGTTAAGTATATCAAAAGCTACCGAATTTATTCTTGTCTGAATAGAATTTACCTGTTCGGCAGAACTTTCGGATGCAATGCAGATTTGTATTGAACTAAAAATTACCACTAAGCACAATAATATTGTCTTTCTAATCTTCATAACCCCGCCTTTGTAATTTATACTTCGTGTAGAAATTTCTACACTATTCCCCAAAAGTAAGGTAGCAAAAATTCTAATGCTTGTCAATCACAGTAAAGAATTCAATTAATAAAGGCTCGAAGTATGGCAATCTACAAAATTAGATTTGATAATAACTGATTATTTTATGTTTTTAGTTAACCTGATATATTAAATATTTTATTTGCAATGTCTTTCAAGTTTTCTTTTTCAACCTCCATAGCTTCTACATCAAAATCTTGTTTCGGAATCTTACCGGTAGTAAGTCCCTGAAACCAGTTCAGGGTGATAATTTTAGCCTTTTTAGTGTAAACTGCGATATAAATCCCATTTGCTTAAAGTTTAGTTTTCTCATATAATTACATTATGAGGAGATTTTTAATTACAGCTTTATTATTAGCAGGAACAATGTGTTTTGCCTCTGAAGATTTGTCCAAGCACGCAACGGCATTCTATATTGATAACAACTATCAAAAAACAATGGATTTGATTTTGCAAATCGATGAAAAGGAACGCTCCGCACAAGATTGGCTGATTCTTGGTAATGTGCTTGAAGACAAGGGTGAGAAAGATAACGCCATATTTATGTATCAAAAGGCAATCTCTGTAGAGCCAAAATACTACAAGGCATATTACAATCTTGCAAATCACTATGCACAAAATAACCAGTTGAATATGGCTGTTCAAAATTATAAGAAAGCAGCCTCCCTAAACAAGGAAAATCCGTATATTTTATATAATCTGGCTTGCGCATATATTAAGCTTGGAGAAATAAAAAAGGCAAAGACAAACCTTAATAAAGCAATCATGCTTAAATCAGATGTTCCGGAATTTCACTACAATCTGGCATATGTATACAGGCAACTGAATAAACCAAAACTCGCCCAAACATATCTTGATAACTTTAATAAATTGTCTAATCAATAAATTTTAAAATCTTTTTTCCGGTTTAAAATTAGATAAGAGGACTGCTGTTATCATAAACACGCATCCGACAATTTCTCTTGGAATCATTGTTTCGTGCAAAATTACCGCTCCTCCTAGCACTGCAAAAACAGATTCCAGACTAAAGATAATAGATGCAATAACCGGCAAGGTATTCTTTTGCCCGAATATCTGCAATGTATATGCAATTCCGCAAGTCAAAATACCTGCATATAAAAGCGGTACACGGCAAGAAATAATTGCCGGTAATGTAGGATGTTCAAATAGAACTGTTAAAAACAAGGACAGAATGCCAACAACGAAAAATTGCACACAGGATGCCTTAACCGGATGTACTTTATCAGAATAATAATTTACAACAAGTATGTGAACACCATAGAAGAATGATGCAGCCAGCAGCACAAGATCATAAACATTAAACCCGCCTCCGGATCTGTAACAAAGCAAATACAGCCCGATTGTTGCAAGGATAACACTTATAATTACATTTTTCTCTAATTTTTGCCCTTGTAATACTGATATTATCGGGACAAAAATTATGTATAATGCAGAAATAAAACCGGCTTTTCCTGCTGATACGTACTGCATGCAATACTGCTGAATACTCATTGCAATAAAAAGAGCCAGTCCGCATCCAATGCCGGCACGAGCAAGATTCATGTGCTGATAATGTTTCATTCTCTTTGTTCTTTTATCTGGAATGGTACATTTTACCCAGAAAATTATCGGCAGCAAACTTAAAGTACCAAGGAAACTTCTTACCATGTTAAATGTGAACGGACCTATATATTCCATTCCTTCTCTCTGCGCAACAAAGGATACGCCCCATATAAACGCAGTTATAAATAATGCAAGATTCGCAAGAAGTTTATTTTTCATAGTACTAATATTTTTTTGTTACCCAGAGAAGATGATATCCAAAATTCGTTTTAACCGGATTTGACACTTCCCCTACTTTTCCGTTGAAAGCTGCTTCTTCAAAAGGTTTTACCATCTGACCTTTTTGGAAGCATCCCAAATCTCCGCCATTTGCTCCCGATGGGCATTTGGAGTACAATTTGGCAAAATTTTGGAAATCATCAAAACTTTTTATTTCACTTTTTAATTTTATTGCATCCATTTCTGTCGGCACAAGAATGTGAGCTGCACATACCGTTGTAACTTCTTCTTCATTAGCAAAAGCCGGTATCATTGCTATCATTAACAAAACTAAAACTGCTGATAATTTTTTCATAAATTTGAAACTCCTTATAAAATAGCCTGCTTTCCTTACGTTTTAAGGGAAACGGGTCAACTTGAAATTTATTCCCCGACTAAAAGTTTAGCCTGTTTCCATAAATTATTAAATTCTTCATATGTATATTCTTCAAACGGCTTTTCCTTTATCTCTTCCATTTTTTTGAAACGTTTTGTAAATTTTTTATTAGCTCTTAGTAATGCTTGTTCAGCATCAATCTTGTACCATCTTGCCAGATTTACTGTTGCAAAGAAAATGTCACCCATCTCATCTTCCATTTTTTCTTTGTCTCCGGCTCTTACAGCTTCTTCAAATTCCTTATATTCTGAATTAATGCAATTTTTTAAACTCTCAACAGAATCCCATTCAAACCCGACCTTGACAACTTTTTTGCTAATCTTCTGTGCTGCCATCAATGCTGACTGAGATTTGGAAACTCCGTCCAGAACAGATTTTCTGTATGTTTTTTCCTCTTTTTTCAGCTTATCCCAGTTATCTAAAATATCCTGTGTAGATTCGACTTTTTGATTCCCGAAAACATGCGGATGCCGGTGAATAAGTTTTGCGCTCAATTCTTGTGCCACATCTTCTATATCAAATTCACCATTATCTTTAGCAATTTGTGCATGCAATACAACCTGCAAAAGAACGTCACCAAGCTCTTCTCTTAAATTGGCAATATCTCCGTCGTCAATAGCATCAACGGCTTCGTACGCCTCTTCCAGCATATTCGGGCGCAAAGATTTGTGAGTTTGTTCTCTGTCCCACTTGCAACCGTTTTCACTCCTTAAAACCGCAATTATATCAACCAGTTTTTCCAAATTCGGATATTTCATAAAACGATTATAACATGCTGATTTTTTTAGATTCAATTAATGCTATAAAATTTAACTATTTCGTTTTCCCGTCAGCAATTTATATCCCAGAGTCAATGCTCCTATAATACCGGCAGTTATACCACCGTATTTTAGGGCTTTTTTCCACTGAACATTAGTTTTTGTATTTTTTATAATTTCAAAAAGTTTGTTATCTTGAAATTCTGGAGTTTTTACAAATTTTTTCGCATCATTGTTCCAAGCGAGTTTAATCGCATTTTTGGTTTTTTGCAACTCAAAATTCATAATTCCCTGCAGAGATTCTTTCAATGACTTTTTACTTTCTTTTAAGTTGGTTGAATTTACGGCATCTATTAACGTTTCTGAAGAAATTCCCTTGCACTGGTCTTCAATAATTTCTTTATTAGCATTCAAAAGCTTCTTGAAATCTTCCGGTGAGTTAATTTTATCTATCTTGTTTAAAATTTCTTTTAATTGCTTAAAAAATTTTTGAGAAGATTCCGGTCGATTATTTTTTAAATTCTTTTCAAATACATTTCTTGTAAAACTATCTGAAACGCTTCCATCTTTACCGATTGGATATCTGTTTTTGAAAAAGCCGACCGTGCCGCCTCCAAGTGCTCCAAGGGTCATCATACCAACAGTAGATGGGGTGGAAGTTTCGGAAGGGTTTACAGTTACAGCTGGCTGATAAGAGTTTGCCTGTACATAGTTTGGCTGCATATAATTTGGCTGCGAATAGCCGGTTTCATATGGATTTGCTTGCATTGCGTATGGATTTGTCATACAACACTCCTGTAAATTACTACACTTAAATATATAAAGTATTTTGGCTTACAAAAATTGACTTGTTGTAATATTTTGTTACAATTCTCGTAATATGTGTATCTAGTGAGATATTCCATATTTTAGCGAGATAATAGCTGGAATTTGTCATTTTATTTTTCTTTATTGTATAATCTACATATACTTTTTGAGGAGAAATTTTAGTAATGAAAGTAAGCGTAAAAGTACCGGCAACATCGGCAAATCTCGGACCAGGATTTGACAGTCTGGGAATAGCACTTCCTATATATAACACTATAACTATAGAAGAAACGGTACTTCCGGGAACAGGTATTGAAATAAATTTAATGTCAGAAGATGATGCAATTGATGAAATGAATTTTAGCAACATTCCAAGGGACGAGACCAATATTGTGTATAAAGCAGTTGAAATGTTGTATAATTCAATTGGTCAGGAACCTTCTGAATTAAAAATAAATATTCAGGCACAAATTCCGATAACAAGAGGACTTGGAAGCTCTGCAGCAGTTGTAGTCGGGGGTTTACTCGCTGCTAACAAATTACTTGGTTCTCCTGCTGATGAAACAGCACTTCTTTCTATTGCAACAGAAGTTGAAGGTCATCCTGACAATGTTGCTCCGGCAATTTTGGGCGGATTTGTTATGGCGTCGCAAGAAGACGACGGCTCTATTGTATATAGGAAATTAAACTGGCCTGAAGATTGGGATATAACGGTTTGTATTCCGGATTTTGAATTGTCGACAAACATTGCACGTTCAGTTCTTCCCGAACAGGTTCCAATGCAAGATGCAGTTTTTAATGCAAAACATCTTGCCATGCTTATTCATGCGGTGGATACAAAAGATGAAAAACTGATGAAAATTGCACTTCAGGATAAATTACACCAGCCGTACAGAGAAAAACTTGTTCCCGGTATGAAAGAAATTATGGAAGCTTTTAAGCATGAAGACGGTGTTCTTGGTTGTGTACTTTCGGGTGCCGGACCTTCTATGCTTATAATTTCATACAAATATGATTTAGATAAAATAAAGTCTATTGTTAAAGAAGTTTGGGAAGGTCAGAGTATTAAAACGGACATCAGAACTCTTAAAATCGAACCAAAAGGTGCAGAGATTTTGGACTAATACAAGAGACGTGAATATTAAAGATAATTATGTTACGCTAATCTAAAAAGTTATAAAAAGAGCCATTAAGGCTCTTTTTAAATTGGTGGGTGTGGTGGGACTCGAACCCACGACCAATTGATTAAGAGTCAACTGCGCTACCAACTGCGCCACGCACCCGTATATTCTATTTCAACAAAATCATTCTAACATAAACATTTTTTATAGCAAAATTTTTTTTTTTATATGTTTTTCAGGTAGTATGAGTATTTTTTTTAATAGCGGAATATCTCCTCAACAGAATTATACATTTAAAAGTCCGAATTTCTACGGAATTAAATACAAAAAACAATCTCTTCACGACCTTTTTATAAATAATCCGGTCGGATATTATACACCTAAAAAATCATTAAAAAAGATTCAGCATATCCAACCTCAATTTATGTCCGGGACAAAATGCAAAGGCTCTATTCCGCTCAGAAATTTCTGGAATTTTATTGAGAAAAACAAATATATTAAACAATTCGGTTATTCTACAAACAAAGACGGTTTTGGAAATTCATTTCTGAAAGCAAAAGCTAAGGTTCCTATCTCAACCTCTTATGTACACGATTGTTCTGTCATGTATCTTTATAATCGAGACAAATGTACACACGCACTTTATCACGCCCTTCCGAATTGTCCGGAAGAAGTACTTGATTACATGGTCAAATTTCTTATGCCGGAAGGCTTTGATATAGGGGCAATTATTCCCGGTGATGGTTTATTTTACAAGTCTCATAAAAATAACTTAAAAAACATGCTAAAAACACTCAAGCAGGCAAATCCAGAAGCTGTTATAAATGTTTATCACGAAACTTCTAAGTATCCTGAAATTGTAGGTTTGAACGGTTCTGTTTTTGAAATTCCAAACACAAATGTCTTGAAACAAATTAAATCCGGAACTCTTGAGGTGGAAGATCACGGACAGGCAACATTTAATATAGTTGATTTACAGGGATATAATACTTTCGAAAATATTTTTTTAGCATGCAAAACCATAAAAGCACTTGATAAAATAAAAAGCTGTTTTTTAGAAGCCGGCTATCCGGATGAAATCTTAGATATTTTATTTAAAGCAATTAACAAAAAAAAAGAAATTCTTGAAATGATTGAGAGTATTACAAACGCTGAAAACCTCGAAAAAGCAAAAACTCTTTATCCGCAGAAATGTTTTGAAGAATCTTTTTTAATACAAAAAGAAAAACTTCTCATAAATGATTTGAAAAAAATAAAATTTATAAATCAACTCAAAAGTTTTTATCATAAAATTAAGTTTGATTTGGTTACCATGAACCGCCTTATGGAAATTTTTGAGAAAAAGAAAAATGAGATTTTGCATAAATAAACGCAAAAAAAATATTTTTAGGGTTTAATATAAGTGTTATGAATATTTCTAAAATCCAGACAAACCAATCTTTTTATAATACGCAGCCAAACAAACCCAAAAGGGAATTTATTGACATAATCGCAGACAATGTCAAAAACCCCCGTGATGTTCAGGATTGTGTCGCAGTCCCGAGGGGAATTTTTAAAGCATATATTTATTTGATGGCAGGAAGCGGACTTTTGTCGGTTTCAAACTTTCTTCCAAATAACTGGAAGGGAGTAAAAACCTCGCTGAATGTTCTTGGTGCACTTCTTGGAATTGTAAGTGCCGTTTATTTTGCCAAACCTTTTGCCATAAAAGGGCTTTCGCCTACAGTAGAAAAGGGAGAAAATAAATAAATTTACTTCCAGCTTTTAATGACTTTTTTGATACGCCCAAAAGCTTCCTTTAGCGTATAATTCGGAAGCGGCTTCTCTTCTATGTGTGTCGGCGGTCTGTCCATGATATCTTCAATCCTGTATGCATAGTAAACACGTTTAAAGTTAAAATTATCTTCAAACCAACGAGTAAAACGTGTTATAAAATTATTTCTTCTGACTGCGCATCTGCTGTCTAAGAGCAAACTTTTTCCCTTGTAAACTCCAACCTGATCAACTCTGTGCATACCAAAGTCCTGCGAAGATGTATAACCTGCCCGTTTCATTTTTCTTTTTACGGAAAGCACATTTTTTAAACCGACATTTTCCGTGTCTGCTTTTTTCTGAATATATCCGTAAATCCCGTCAAAATGCTCGACTTCACCAACAAGCGGAATATCAAATTTCGGATTATACTTTCTGTACTCAAACGGATTTTCTTCTGATATCTTTAAAACCCGATTATCTCCGATATCAAAAACCGTAGTTAATCCGCCGGTTCCTATAATTCCATAAATCTTTTCATCAAGAAATTTTTTGCTTCCTTTTATAAATTTTAAAGCTGTATTTATGCGGGAAGCCCAGCCCAAATCTTTTTTACATTGCTCTAAATCAGAAATCATACCTTTGGGTTTAGTGATTGTATACTTACAGAAATAATCTTCGCCATCTTCCCACAACCTGTATTCAACGCCGTTTGGATGGTTTACTTTTTCATTCCATTTTAATGCTTTAAAATTTATTGCGCTTATTATTGAAGGTATCATATTGAATTAAAAACAGTAAAAAATATTTTTGTTATCCATAAATAAATAATAAAAACCTCTCTAAAATTTAGAGAGGTTTTTATTTAAACTTGTTTTCAGTTACTATCTTAATTTTACAGTTACTGATTTAGCTTTTTGAGTGTATTCAAGTTTGTCTTCTCTTGATAACCAGCCTAAGCCCATTTCAGCAAAGTTTTCGTTTAAAGAAAGGTCTTTTTTCATTTTGCTGATAGAAACTTCACCCTTGTTAGAAAGGTAGTTGTAGATTTGACCAGCTGATTCAATGATTTGTTCCTGAATACCTTTTTTTTCTTCTTTAACTCTTGCCATTTTTTTAATCTCCTTCTTAAATAGTGTCACTGTAAAAAACTTACCCAATCATTGTATTAAAAATTTTCATATTTTGCAAGAGGTTTGAACCGTATTTGTGTTAAAATAGTCCATAAGGAGTATGTTATTAAATTTTATTAAAGTCGATTTTCGAACTAAAGTATTAGTTGAAAAATATTCGGAGCTGATATCTGATGGCGTGAAGCCATCAGAAATACTGGTTCTTGTCCAAAATTCAACTTTAAAAAAACAATTTAGTGATAAAATCTTAAAAAACATTCAAATTAATGCGATTGAAAATTTAAATATTCATTCATTCTTTTCAATTGTATATAATACACTTGTAGAAAATTGGTGTTTTATAGAAAATTCCATTCCCTCTAAAAAAGCCTTTATACTTCCAAACTTAGTAGGTTTAGAGGTATCGCAGTTTTTATTAAAAGATATTTTGAAACAGGTAGATGTTAAGGGCTATAATTCAAAACATTCTCTTTTGCATCAAATTTTCAGAAGATATTCTCTTATTGTTCAAAATCATTTAACTAATGAAGAAGTTGAAAAAAGATCAAAGATTTTGAAAGAATCGTTTGCGGATGATGCGGAACTGATTATAAAAAAACTTTTGTCTTCAACCTTAAAAACAAGAAGTTTAGACTATTTAAGGCAGACATTAATTTTCAATCATGTTTATAAAAATACGGATTATTTTAAAAACATAAAATATCTTTTAGTGGATGACGCCGATGAAATGACTCCTGTTTGTTTTGATTTTATATCATTTTTGAAACCGCAATTAAAAGATTGGGTAATTTGTTTTGACGCACTGGGCTCAAGCAGATGCGGGTATTTGAGCGCAGACACTTCGATTGAGTGTAAGTTAGTACACTTATTTAATGAAGAGGTTGTTGAATGTTTGCCTCCACAAGATAGCATTGTATTGAGAGACAAGGCGGAATTTTCGATTCCGGTGAGGGGTGATAAAGATGAACTTATCAAAGCCAAACATTTTTATACAAAAGAAGCCCTAGAGTATTCTAAAGAATTAAGAAAGAAATCAACTCCTGCCGAGGCAACCCTCTGGTATTATCTAAGAAATAAACAATTAAACGGGCTAAAGTTTAGACGTCAGGAAGCCTTTGGAAACTATATACTGGACTTTGTTTGTTATGAAAAAAAATTAGTAATTGAACTTGATGGTGGCGGACATATTAGTAAAGAACAAAAACAACATGATGAAATTAGAGATAAATTTATTATTGATAATGGATATCAAGTTTTAAGAATTTTTAATAACGAAATATTCAATAATATTGAAGGTGTAATTGAAGAGATTTTAAACAAAGTAGAAACTCATCCCCTCCCCCTAACCCCCTCCCACAAGGGGCGGGGGGATGCGCTCGCCTGTTGTAAAAATATAAATATTGATTGTGATGTTAAGCAAAAAAGTATAGCGCATAACTCTCCCCTTGTGGGAGAGTCGGAATCTCCGATTCCGGTGAGGGGTTGTGAATATAATATGTTAAATTCCTCACTCACTCAGTCACTTAGTCACTCAGTCACTTCCAATACAGAAATAATTTTCTCAAACATTCTCGAAAACAAGAGAGAAAGATTGGAAAATTTTACATTAATCTCGCTCTCCAAACGTGCTGAAATTCTGGATTTCACGATTGAAAAGATAAAAAACTTATTCAAAAAAAATGTTAAAGCAAAAGATATTACAATTATCACTCCGCTCCAGGACAACATGCTCAAATTTACTCTGGAGGAGAATTTGAAACATATCTGCAATCCTCTGTTTTTATCAGGAAGCGAAAAACTAATTGACAATCCGTTGGTTAAAGCGAGTTTGAATATTCTCAAACTCATGCTTGGAATTGATATTACGGAAATGGAGCTGAGGGTAATTTTATCTGATTATCTCGGTATCCCTTTAAAATATTGCGACAGTATTCTTGCAGGATACAAAAATTCCGGAACACTTCCTAAAATAACTCTTGAATTTTATGATGAAAAATATCAAAAGTTTTTAAAAGTTTTTGAAGAGATTAAAGAAAAAGATGAAAAATTATCATTAAAAGTTTACGAATTGTTTTACAAATTGGTAGAGCATGCAGACGGAAGTAAGATTAATAAATTTAATTTCTTCATAAAACAATTAAGGGATTTTGAAAGTGTTCTCGGTGAAAAAACCGTAATTGAGCGTGCGGAGGAGATTATTGTTCAGATAGAAAACTCAATTATTGCAGAAAATCCCAGTACGATTCTGGAATTTGGAGATGATGATCTTGTTGTTGCAACTCCGCAAAAAATCATTGATAACAAGATTTCTTCAAAATACCAGTTTTGGCTGGATGTTTCGCATTCTGACTGGGTAAAGACAGATACAGGACCTCTGTATAATGCGTGGGTTTTTCAAGCTGATTGGACAAAGGACGAGTATACGGTTGAGGATGATATATTTTTAGCTAAACAAAAGACGGCAAGAATTTTAAGAAAACTCTTGCTGCTCGCATCTGACCATATCTGGGCATGTTCGAGTTTGTTTGATCCTGCAGGCGTCGAGAATCTGGGCGGAATAGAAGAATATCTTGCAGGTTCAACCCCCTCCCCAACCCTCCCCGAAGGAGAGGGAGCGATAGCTTTCAAAATTATACCGCGAGCTGACCAGAAACCCGTTCTGGATTACAAAAGCGGAAGCATGGCAATTTCTGCAGTTCCGGGTGCGGGAAAAACTACCATTTTGCTTGCATTAATTATCAAACTTATAAATCAAGGGGTAACTCCATCGAATATTTTTGTTCTTACTTACATGGATTCAGCTGCCAGAAATTTCAGAGAAAGAATCAAGAACATGTGCCCTAATTCAACCCAGCTTCCTAATATCAGTACAATTCACGGACTTGCACTAAAGATTATAAAAGAAAATGCAAATTATGAAAGGTTAAATCTGGATTCTGATTTTGATATTTGCGACGATACCCAGAGGATGCGGATTATAAAATCTATAGCAGGAAAATTCACAAAAACCGAGAGTGATGAATTTGACAGAGCTATTTCTGTTATAAAACTGCAGGAAGGAAATATTGATACTCCTTCTACGGATAAGAAAATTGAGAAATTCAAGAACTTTTATAGAGAATATCAGGCAAAATTGAGGGAGGAAAATTTAATCGACTATGATGATATTTTGATTATGTCTGTTAAGCTTCTTGAAAACAATCCGGATATTTTAGAGTATTATCAAAACATTTGCGAATATATTATAGAGGACGAAGCGCAGGATTCATCCGGAGTTCAGCAAAGATTAATTGCACTTTTGAGCGGAAAATATAAAAATCTTGTAAGATGCGGAGATATTAATCAGGCAATTACGACAACGTTTTCCAACGCTGATGTTGAAGGGTTCAGGCAGTTTATCAAAACTGCAGATAAGACCGTTGAGATGAACCATTCACAAAGATGCACGCAGGAGGTTATGACGTTAGCGAATAATCTTGTAAATTACGGGAATGAGATTTTACCGAAAGCGTTTTTCACGAGTTATATGCAAGGGGTTGAGGGGAAAAATCCTGTCAGCGAAAATGCCATTTTTTCACGTGTTTTTGAAAATGCTTTTGCCGAAAGAAATTTTATCCTCAAAGAAATTAAAAATATTCTTACAAGAAACAAAGATGCAACAATCGGAATACTTTTGAGAAACAATTATCAGGTGGCTTCCTGGGCAGGCTTTATAAATGATGCGGGCTTAAAAAGTATTACAAGAAGCGAATCATTAGGACAAAAAGGAGTTTTCAATACAATATTTGCCATTCTGAAATTTATTCAGAACCCGTTTGATAATGAGGTTGTTGTATCGACTTACGAAACGCTCTCTGATTTAGGTTTCTATAAGCAAAGATTACAGCTTGAAATCAGGGCGTCTGAAAGACCTTTTATTCAAAAAGACGGAGATGATATCGAATCAAACGACCTTGCGCAATTTTTGTGGGATATGCAGTACTGGCTAAATTCTTCAACACTGCCGCTTGAGGAGCTTGTAATCAGAATCGGACTTTTTTATTACACAAGCGATATCGAAAAATCCAATGTGTATTTAATCGCAACACTTGTTAAACGATTGAGTTCTAATGCAAAATTTAATCTTGTACTACAAAGACTGGAAGAAATTTCTAAAAAGCCGACTTTAAGCGGATTTAAGTTCTTCTCGGAAGAAGAGGACAAAGATGCAATGAAGGGAAAAGTTCAGATAATGACTTTGCATAAGTCAAAAGGCGATGAGTTTGAATATGTATTTCTGCCGGAGATGGCTGAAAAGAATTTATCTATTGATGTAAAAAAAGCCAAAACAAAATCTTCAACAATATTTATGGAAGAGGTGAGAGGGTTTAATCCTCACTATAAGAAAAAATCAGAGCTTGAACTCAGAGAATTCAATTCGGAAGAGAGTTTGAGATTATTGTATGTAGCGATTACACGTGCGCAGAAAAAACTCTATATAACAACTTCTGCCAAAGCCAAAGGCTGGGGTAACAAGGAAACCGAGCAGGAGCCGAGTGTTATTTTTGAACATGTTTTGTCATAAATAAGTCTTGTCCGCCTATCGCACTTTACTTTTAATATTATTTATAGTTTAATATTGGTACTGAGGAAAACTCCTCTAGTTCTTTTAGAAAGTGAATTACAAAATATTTGACTAATCCAAACATAAAACTAGCCAAATTTGCAGGATTTTGTTACGGTGTTAAACGTGCCGTAGAAACTGCTGTCAAGCTAAAAAAAGAAAACCCTGATAAAAATATTTATATTTTAGGCGAACTCATACATAACACTGATGTTATTAATGAACTTGAAGCAATGGGAATCAAAACAATCAATGAGATTCCGGAGCACGGTAACGGGATTTGTATTGTAAGAAGTCATGGTGCTGCGCCTGAAATTTTTGAACAAATTAAAAATGCCGGATTTGAACTTGTTGATCTGACCTGCCCTGACGTAAAAAAAGTTCAGCAGCGTGCTGTTGAACTTGCAAAAAATGATTATTTTGTTGTAATTGTAGGCAAGCCTAATCATCCGGAAGTCATGGCAATCAAGGCTAATGCTGATTTATATTCTGACAAGGTAGTTGTCGCAACAACCATAGAAGAACTTGCTCCGTACGAAGCTGCTATTAAATCACACAGAAAAGTCGGCGTTGTTGTCCAAACAACACAGATGGTATCTTCTCTTAACCTGATTGTGAATTACCTTAACACAATTGCAAAAGAGGTTTTAATTTACAATACCATCTGTCAGTCAACTGCAATGCGTCAAAAAGAAGCAAAAGAACTTGCCAAAGAAAGCGACTTAATGATTGTAGTAGGTTCAAGAAAAAGTGCAAACACTTCGCACCTAGCAGAAATTTTAAAAGATTATACAAAAACTATTCATATTGAAAATGATACGGAATTAAAACCAGAAATATTAGAAGGAGTTAGATCTATCGGCATAACAGCCGGGGCTTCAACTCCGCAATCAATAATAGATAAAGTCATATTAAAAATAAAAGGAGGAAAATAATTATGACAGCAACTGATGTTCGTGACGAATTTGAAATGTTGTTAGAAGAAAGTTTTGCAAAAACTAACAATGTTGCAGATATCGTAGAAGGTACAGTAATAAAAAAAGAACCGGAAGGTTATCTTGTAAGCGTTAAGGGCGCTAAAATGGAAGCGTATCTGCCTAACAAAGAACTTTCTAGCGACGTAGAAGGTTTAGAAATCGGTGATACCAGAGAATTTTATGTATTAAAAGAAGAAAACAATGACGAGCCGATGCAGTTATCACTCAAGAGAATCGCATTCGCTCAGGCATGGGCACAATTGAATGACGCTAAAATTCAGGGCGATACAATTCTTGCTAAGGTTGTTTCTACAGTTAAGGGCGGTGTTCTTGTTGATGTAGCAGATCTTAAAGGCTTTATTCCATCTTCCCAACTTAGAACAGGAACTCCGTTTGACGGTCTTATCGATCAGAAAATCGAAGTTAAAGTTCTTGAAGCAGATCCAAAGAAAAACAAACTTATTCTTTCTCAAAGACAGGCTGTTGCAGAACAGAGAGATCAGGTTGTAGACAACGTTCTTTCTTCTCTTGAAGAAGATCAGGTAGTAAAAGGTAATGTTGTAAGAATTACAGACTTTGGTGCATTCGTTGATATCAACGGAATTGACGGACTTCTTCCTATTTCTGAAATTTCTTGGCAGAGAATTAAACACCCGTCTGATGTTTTAACTCTCGGTGACACTATCGAAGTTAAGATTATCAAAATCGATCACGAATTAAAGAGAATTTCTTTATCATTAAAGAGAATGGGTGAAAATCCTTGGCAGCAAATTGAAGGTCAGTTTGAAGAAGGACAAGTCGTTAAGGGAACTGTAAATAAGGTTACAACTTTCGGTGCTTTCATTAACATATTCCCTGGAGTAGAAGCACTTCTTCCTGTATCAGAAATGTCAGATGACAACGTTAATCCGTTCAACATGTTCAAAGTAGGTTCTGAAGTTGATGTATTAATCAAGAAATTCACTCCGAAAGAACACAGAATTGCGCTTAGCGTAAAAGATATTCAAAAAGCATAAGCTTTGAAATTGAATAACAGATTTACTCACTCCCGGTGCGGCATGCCGCACCGGGAGTGAGTAGTTAAATATTATAAGCAATAAACCTGCAAAGCTCGATTATCTTCTCCGGATAAATACCTATCAAAAGCGTTATAATTGCAGTGATAACCAGCACAAACTTTTGAGAAAATACCGGTTTTAGCAGAGTGACTTCAACATTCTTATCACATTTTTCAAAAAGCGGCATAAGAATTTTTAAGTAATAATACAAAGCAACAACCATTAAAATCAAAAGTATCAGCAGAAACGGAACAAAGATTAAACCGGAGCTTGCAATTGCAGTGAAAAGATAAATTTTTGCAATAAATCCTGAAGTTACGGGAATACCTGCAAGTCCGAGAATCGAAAAAGCATATGCACCGACAAGTCCGTGATTGTTATAAAACAAGCCTTTAAAACTTTTCACATTCATATCATGCCTGTCTGAACATATATTCAGGAATGCAAAAACAGAAATATTCATCATCACATAGCATAAAAGATAGAAAATTACCGTTGAAAGATTGTAAACAGAAACCAGACTTGCCGCAAACATTACATAAGATGAATTTGCTGCTGTCGAACAAGCAAGAATCGCTTTTACGTTATTTTCCCTGATTGCATAAATATTAGCCCAGAAAGCCGTTATTAAACTTGCTGCTACAAGCACAAAAGTCAATTCAAAACTGTTTGAGAGCGGAAATACCAGCAGTCTGCAAACTATTCCGAATATTGCAAGTTTTGGTATCGTAGACAAAAATGCAAGAACAGAAGTTTCCGCCCCCTTGTAAACGTCAATTACCCAGTTTGCAAACGGAAAAAGCGCAAGCTTGGATATAATTCCGAGAACAATCATTATTGCAGATATTGAATACATAATAGAAGGTTCTTGAATCATAATCCTTTCGTAAATTACAGATAAATTTAGCGAACCTGTAATTCCGTACAAATATGAGACACCAAAAAGAAAAACACCTGTTGAAACTGCCGAAGTCAGAAGATATTTGAAAGATGCTTCTTTAGAATAATAACCTTTAGCAGAAGCTATCAAAAAATACGTTGAAAAACTCAAAATTTCTATTGATACAAAAAGTGTAAGAAAATCATTTGCAGATATAATATTCATTGCCCCGAAAATTCCGCAAAGGAGCACCGCTTGAAACGTATAAGCATTAGCTTTGATTGTTCTTATGTGGTTTCGGCTGAGAAGTGCAGTAAAAAATCCGCATACAAGTATCAAAAAGTCAAATAAGAGAGTGTAACTATCTGACATTAACGAATCTCTGAAAGCAAAATACTGCGGTTCTGTCTGGACAGTAGAAAGTAAAATAATGCTCAAAGATATTCCGATAGCAGACACAAGTCTTGCATAGCGGTAAAATCTCGGAGAGAGAGCCATGCTTAATACCAGCTGCAAAATTATAAACCCTGCTATCGATATGTGTGGTAATAAAATATTAAATAGATCTTTTAGCATTCTGAACCTTTCTTTTTCAGTGAATAGTGAGTAGTTATCTCTGGATTGCTTCGGGCTTTTTAACTTGTAGTTTTACTTACCAACCCAATATATTTACCCCATGCTTAGCGTCATAGAAAGGAGAACCTGCGGGAAGATTCCGAAAATTACAAGCCCTGCAAGAGTGGAAGCCAGAACTATAAATTCGTGAACAGTTATATCGTTAACTTTTTCAAACTCCTGCGGCAGTTCGCCATAGAAACTTTTGTGTAAAAATTTGAGCATATAACAAGAGCTTATTATAAGCAGCGGAAGTGAGAATACAGCAGCAAACTTTAACACATCCGAAAAATCAGCATTCAAAGAAGCTATAATTGTCAAAATTTCACTTACAAACGGAGCAAAGGCGGGTATTCCGATTGAAGCAAGTACAATCAGTGTTGCAAAGCCGAACAATCTCGGCATTACAGTTGCAATTCCGGATAAAGTGTTTATATCTCTTGTTTTACATCTCAAATAAACAATACCTGCAATCATAAACAATCCGCAGGTTATAAGAGCATGCGCTACCATATGGAAAACAGAAGCCGAAAGACCGATTTGATTTATTGCACATAGCCCTAAAAGTATAAGCCCCATATTTGAAATACTTGAATACGCTACAATTCGTTTAATATCAGTTTGAGCATAAGCAACGAAAGCCGTATAAATAATATTTATTAATGCAAAAACCGCAAGATACGGTGCTATTGTAATAAAAGCATCTGAAAGTGTCTGGTAATTAAACCTAAAAATACCGTATGCCCCTGTTTTTAAAAGGATTCCTGCAAGAATCATGCTCACAGGAGTCGGCGCATTTGTGTGAGCGTCCGGAAGCCAGGTATGCAGCGGTATAATAGGCAGCTTCACACCAAATCCTATCAGCAAACATACAGAAATAATATTCTGAATATTTGCAGGAATTTGTGATGAATTTATATCAACAAAACTTGCGGATAAAATACCGTTAGAAATAAAGTTATAGTAATGAAGAAGCAGAATTCCGAGAAGCATGACCATGCTTCCTAAGAAGGTAAATAAAACAAATTTTATAGCTGAATTTTGTGCCTTTATAGCTTCGCTTTCGTTTTCCAGATTCTTCCATTTACCCCCGATGAGGAAGTATGCCGGAATCAGCTCCAACTCCCAAAACAGGAAGAAAACAAACATATCACCTGCCGTAAAAATTCCGAGAATAGCGCTTTCAAGAAGTAAAAGCATTGAATAATAGAATTTGTGATTCTCTCTTATATTAAATTTGCTTGCAAAAGATGAAATAAGAAAAACAAAAGAAGTGAGCATAACAAGTATCATTGAAATGTTATCAATCTTGAAAATAAATTTTATACCCATTGACTGAACCCAATCCAGCCCGAAGAAATGAATCTGGCTTATGTATGGATTAGCAGGATCAAAAAGCGCCAGCATCAAAATTGAATAAAGAAAGTGAAACCCGAATACAGATTTTGCAAACCTTCTTACGACAATTTCATTTCTTGTAAACAACGGCGATATCACAAACATTGATATCACAAGCGGCATAAATATTAAAAACGGTAGTGATAAAAGTTTTTCCATATTTCTCCTTTAGCTCATCTGATTTATCATTATTTTGTAAGCAATTATTACCAAACATAAAACAATCGTAACTATTATGAAAGCATAAGCATTATAACTCTGCACATTTTTTGTCTGGAGTTTTTCACACCATTCGGAAAACTTTTTGGCAGAGCCGCAAGTAACACTGACTGCTTTGTTCATAATATTCATCTCAATCCAATTTACAAATTTGACATCAAACCGTGCAAACCATATCAAAGGGCGATAATCAGCTAAAATCTTCACGTCAACAAAGTTTGCTGTATTTGCTATAAAGCTATAAATTTTTGTCAATATATTATTATAAAGCTTTTCCAGCAGCCTTGGCGTTCGGCTAAATTTGGTAAGCAAATTTTTAGTATGCAGAATATAAACTGCCGCCCATCCGGCAAGTGCTGCCCAGAAAGGCTCTGCAACTTTATATGAAACTTTTTCCCGTATAAAGAAATAGAAAATAATATTTAACAAAAATAAAAACGCAATCGGAAGATATTCAAAAGTATCGATTCTGTTAACAAGATTTTTGTCTTTAATCATTACAAGAGAAATTCGCATTATATAGAAAGCTGTTATAAAAGCTGCGATACAATATAATACGGATAAAAGAGTATTATTTTGAACCGATACGAACAAAAATTCTTTTGCCACAACTCCTGCAAAAATAAGCCCTGACAAACTTAAACCGCCAAGCAGGAAGGTGACGTAGTTAACATAATTTTCACATTTATCAAGTGATAAAAATAACATAGATTTAATAAAAGCGTGCGCAATCAAAAATATCAAAGCTGCTTTTATATTTAAAACACCAACCGCTAAAAATATCAAACCTAAATTTGCAGAAGTTGAATAGGCAAGGACTTTTTTAGGATGAGTTTCAATTGAGGCAAGAATTGAACAGATAAGTGCAGTTAAAATTCCAAGTCCTGAAATTATGTACATTAACGGTTCTTCCAGAGTAAACATCGGCACAAGTCTTATTAATAAATAAGCTCCCGCAACAACCATTGTTGCCGAATGTAAAAGTGCACTTACCGGAAGCTTCGCTTCCATAGCATCCTGAAGCCAGGTGTAAAACGGAAACTGGGCAGATTTTACAGCCGCACCCGTGATAAACAAAATACAAATTATGTAATAAAGCGGAGTAGAGGTATATGCGGATAAAATGGTTGAAATTGCATTCATATCTTCAAAAGAAAGCGTTGCAAAAGTGAGATTTCCGCCATAAGAAAACATAATATAAGAAGAGAAAATAATTGCTCCCGCTAAAGCCGTATCACCGACTCTGTTCATCAAAAACACACGTCTTGAGGCTTCGGATTTCTCTTTGTTTTTGTAATCAAACCCTATAAGCAGGTAAGACATAATTCCTACAAGTTCCCAGAAAAAATACATCTGGAATAAATTCGGACTGAATAAAAGACCCGCCATTGAAAAATTAAACATATTTAAGTATGCAAAAAACCTGTATTTTTTAGGTTCATCTTTCATATATGAGACAGAAAATAACTGAACAAAAAAACTTACCAGAAAGAGAACAAGAGCAACAATCAAAGATAATTTATCAATATGAAGTCCGCACTCGAGAGTAAAATTATTTATTTTTATAAACGGAAGAGTTTGCTCTACAATATTATCCAGCTTCAAAAGACTTACGGAACACAAAAGTACACCAAGAAAAGATGAAAGCAAGGTAAGTGTATAAATTATCTTATTATTTACATATACGGCAAAAAATCTTGCGCTCATTATGATTAAAAATATCCAGAGCGGAAGCAGAAGTATTAAATATATGTTGTCTAAAATCAAATTTTGTCCTTTCTTTTATCGTGAAGCGTGAAGTGTGAATAGCACTATTTGACAGTGACTGAGTGATTAAGTGACTGAGTGACTGAGAAAGTGTAGGTTGGATTAGTAAATCCACTTACTTTTTATTTTAGAACTGTGATATATGAATAGAAAATTTCTTAGTCACTTAATCACCCAGTCACTTAGTCACTGTTTTACTACAACTCATTAAATCTCTCAATACAATCACTCTCCTTTTTCTGATACATTAGATAGAAAAGATACAGTGCAACAGCGAGTTCTACCGCACCTAATCCTACGTAAAATAATGATATTATATAACCTTCAAAATTAATATTATCGCAGAATGCCGCAAAAGTTATAAAATTAATATTTACACCCAAAAGCATGATTTCTATTGAGATTAAAACTTTAATGACGTTTTTTACAAGAGTCGAGCCCAAAAGCCCTATTAAAAACAAAAGAAGCCCTATAAATAAATAATGATACATAGTTATTTCCATTATTTTTCACCTCCTCTGCTGTTTCTAAGCCCTCTATGTTTAGTTCCCCTGAGCATTCCCAAACCTGCAATAACTATTGTAAGCAAAAGTGATACAAGTTCAAACGCCCAGACATAATCTACAAACAAAGCTCTTGCAAAAGTTCTTATTGTATCAAATGCATTCACCTGAAAACTGCCGGATATATTAAAAGTGTCAGGTACTATTACAAATGACATTAAGATAAGATAAATAAATGCGAGGATAAAGATTCCCGCAAACAGAGGCAAATACCAGGAAAGAGTGCGCTTAGTCCTGTTATTTGATTTTCCTCCGCCAAACATTATTGAAAGTCCTATAAGAATCGGAACCGCAAAACCGTATATTGCTGCCTGAATTATTGCATTATATTCTGAACCTAAAACGTAGAAGAACAATGCACCGAAGAAGAAAACTACTATTGAAGATAGAAGCGAATAAACGACATTTTTTGCAAACAGACTTAAAAGCGCAAACAAGATTATAAATATGGAAGCCGAATAAAAAATTATTGGATTATCAATCATTATTGCCTCCTTTGTATTTGAGAGTCAAATTATTTACATTATCTGTCGCAAGTTCGTACTCTCTTGTCATCTTAATTGCGCCTTTCGGGCAGTAAAAAGAACAGTTACCGCAAATTATACATTTTTTTAAATCAAATTTGTATTCAATAACTTTTCCGTTTTCATCTTTAGAAAAACTTATAGCGCCTGTCGGACAAACTTTCTGGCAAATTCCGCAGCCTACACAGCCGTTTACAGAAGGCTTACCTCTAAAAACATCATTCAAAACCCGTCTCTTCTCCGGATACTCAAGAGTAACCGGACGCTTAAACAAATGTTTAAAAACGACAAACAAACCTTTAAATAAATTTATAGTTCCTTTTATTAACATTTACCCTCATTTAATTATTACTGTTTTTAGGTTATTGTCGGGCAAGTATGCCCAACCTACTTTTTCTTAGTCACTTAACCACTCAGTCATTGACCTACAATTTACTACATTTTTAATGTTCCCTTCACTCTTCACACCTCACCCTTCACCGATTATACATTTACCCCCCTCCTGCGAATTTTATCATAACCACAATGAATAGATTCAATATAGAAAGCGGAAGAAGATATACCCACGAGAATTTCAACAGGTCAAACGATGCAAGCCTCGGAAGTGTAGCTCTTATCCATATCATAATAAATACAAGTATCGATGCTTTCAAAAACAGCCAGAACGCCTGCTCAAAATAAATTAAGAAAGATGAACCAAACAGGTATTTACCGAATGGTGAAAGATATCCGCCTAAGAAAAGAATAGATATAAACATTGAGTTTGCAAAAAGCATAGCGTATTCGCTCAGATAAAATATTGCAAATCTCATGCCGGAATACTCGGTATTGTATCCGCAAATCAATTCACTTTCCGCCTCCGGCAAATCAAACGGACAGCGGTTCAATTCCGCAAGAATACAAATAAATAATATGATAAATCCGAGAATATTCGGGAAAATAAACCAGCCCAAGAACCAGAATTTAGAAGTCTGCGCAAGAGTAATTCCGGTTAAATTCATTGAAGATGCGAGAACTACGGAAGATAAAATTACAAAAGTCATCGGAAGTTCATAGCTCAAAACCTGCGCAATGCTTCTTGCAGCACCGAACAGGGAATACTTGTTATTACTCGCCCAGCCTGCTAAGAATATACTCAAAACAGGAAACGCAGCAAGAATTAAGTATAAAATTACATTTGTACTTGTATTTACAAAAGTAAATTCCGAGCTGTAAGGAATTATTCCGAGCGCCGCAAACATCGGTACAAAAACAAGGATAGGTGCAAGGTTAAAAAGAAATCTGTCAGCTTTATCCGGTGTAATATTTTCCTTGCATAAAAGCTTGAAAGCATCTGCTAATGTTTGCAAAAGCCCCCACCAGCCGACCCTGTTCGGTCCTTTTCTCTGGGTGAAAAATCCGAGTAACTTTCTCTCAACAAGCACCAGAGCAAGTACAATCACCAAAAGCGCCGCTGCAATTATACAAAACGGTATAAAATAATACGTAATATCTCCGAAAAGTTTCGGAATATTATATTTTTGCAAAAATTCTATGTACAGGAAGTAAAGATAATTCATTATTTATCTACCTCCGGCAAAATTATATCGAGCGATCCCGCAATTGCTATAGCGTCATTCAGGTATTCTCCGACTAAAAGTTTTCTTAAAAGATTCACTGAATAGTAAGAGCCTGTTCTCCATTTGAGTCTATATGGTTCTTTTTCTCCCGTTGAGCGGACAAAACAGCTTGCGATACCTCTTGGTGCTTCAATGTCTGCATAGTAATCGCCCTCAGGAAGTTTCAAGTTAATCGGATTAACAAGTTTTTGCTCAAGCGGAGAGGATTTTTTTAAATAATCAAGCGCCTGACGAACAATTTTCATACTCTCTTTTATTTCCAGAATTCTTGCCCTATATCGTGCCATAGAATCTTTTTCTCTCAAAATAACTTTTCCGATATCAAAACCTTTATAGAGATAATCCTGTTTTCTGTAATCATAATCAACTCCGCTTGCTCTCAAGTTAACACCCGTTATTGCATAATTAAGCGCTGTTTCTTTTTCCAAAACACCTTTGTTTACAACTCTTTTGATAAAAATAGGATTCTCTTCAATAAGTTTTTCGTAATCGTCAAGTTTGGAAGGTAAAATTGATAAAATTTCCTCCACATCTTCAAGAAAATTAATATCTCTTCTTACTCCGCCGAATACAAAGTAATTATACATCATCCTCTGACCGGAAATTCTTTCAAAATATCTAAGAATCATCTCCCTCTCACGAAAAGTATAGAAAAACGGCGAAGTCGCCCCAAGATCCATAAGAAACATTCCAATCCAGAGAATATGAGACGCCATACGGTTAAGCTCCAAAAGCATAACCCTTATTACACGAACTTTTTCCGGAAGTTCCACACAAAGAGCTCCCTCAACTATTCTACAAAGAAGCTCCGAATAGAAAAACCCTGCCAGATAATCCACCCTGTCAACTGTCGGAAGATACTGAATATATGACATTTGTTCAGCCATTTTTTCCATCCCTCTGTGCAAATACCCGATATCAGGCTCGCAAGAGAGAATTTTTTCCCCGTCGAGTTCCAGAATAAGCCTCAAAACCCCGTGTGTAGAAGGGTGCTGCGGACCAAGATTCAGTTTAAGAGTCGTTGTCGTCATTCCAGCATAACCTCGTATCATCCTGAATATAATCTTTTCTTAAAGGGTGACCATCCCAGTTTTCCGGCATATATAACCTTTTTAAATTGTCATGACCTTTAAATTTTATTCCGAATAAATCGAAAATCTCTTTTTCGTCAGCCTCTGCAGACTTAAATATATCAACAATGCTGTCTGTCTCATCATTTACACAAATAGAAATCATAAGATCTTCTTCATCAACAGTAGAATACAGATGATAAACAAGTTCCACCGTACCATCCTGATTGTGAATTGCAATGATTTCTTTCAAAATATCATAAGGATAATTTTCAATCACAAATTGTATAACTTCATGCAATCTTGATTTTATATGAATTTTATTTCCCAGAAGCTCGCAACCCTCAAAAATCTTGTTGAATTTATCCCAATCCATCATGATGACCTCCTTTTATAAATTCGTTTTTCACCAGAATATCTCCATCCTCAACAAGTTTTAAGTCATGCGAATTTACAAACTCTTGCCTATCAAGAATTGATTCTTTTTTTATTTTACACTGTAATTTTCTAATAGCATCCAGAAGTGCTTCCGGACGAGGCGGGCACATTGGAAGATAAATATCAACCGGAATAATTTTATCAATACCTCTTATAACAGAATAAGAAGTTTTGGCAAACATCCCCCCCCCGCAGGTACAAGCTCCCATCGCTATAACATACTTGGGCTCCGGCATCTGTTCGTATAATCGCTGTAATACGGGTGCCATTTTGTGAGTTATTGTTCCGGCACAAATTAACAAATCTGCTTGTCTTGGAGAGCCTCTAAACACTTCAGAACCGAACCTAGCAATATCATTATCCGAAGCAACTGTCTGCATCATCTCAATCCCGCAGCAAGAAGTCGCAAACGTAAGAGGCCAAAGGGAATTTGCCCTGCTCCAGTTTAGAACAAAGTCTATTGAGGTTACTATGACACCGGGAATACCGGAAGTAAACATTTCTTTTTTAACCTCCATACTACTCCCCCCATCTCAACAATTTTCTGTTAATCGCATAATAAAGCCCAAATAAAAGCAATGCAACAAAAATGAATGCCTCTATTATTGCAAAAAGCCCCAGTTCATTTACAAACACTGCAAACGGATACAGAAAGATTGTTTCTATATCAAAGATTAAAAACATAACCGCATAATTAAAATACCGTATATCAAACCGGATTCTGGCATCATTAACCGGCTTAATCCCGCATTCATATATAGAATTTTTGACCGGGGTGTTTTTTTTGTACTGGCAGATAAAACCTGCTGCCACCATTGCTATTGCAAACAAGGCAGCTAAGATTATAAACACTGCTAAACATACAAATTCTTTCACGAACTGGCACCCTCTTTTTATATTCTACTAAAAAATTATCTGATATAATAGATATTATTATACAATGTTAAGATAAATTATATGAGACAGTTGATTAAATTATTAATACCGGTATTTTTATGCTTATTCTTAACTCTTCCTTCGCATTCTGCGCTTAAAGGAAAATTAGATTATCAAATTCCGATAGATTATTCCAAGCTTTCGGAAGAAGAACTTGATACTAAAGCCGAAGTTTATTACAATCTGGCTCTAAAAACCTCGAGTGGCAGTGTAAATGAAGAGGTTACAGCTGCATTAAATCTATATGCAATACTTTGCAACAAAAATCCCGAAAATATTTTTTATAAAACAAGACTCGGAACTTTATATGATCTTATTGGAGAAGACAGATATGCCAGAGGCTGTTTCTATGCTGCAATCGGAGTCGATAAGATGCAGCCTGAACCTTTCTTCAGGCTCGGAGAATTTTATTACAAAAGAGAATTGTACAAAAGAGCTCTAAAAATGTATCAGGCAGCATACAAAAAAGGTTATCAGGGACATTATGATACTTTGTACAAAATCGGTGATATTTATGAAAAATTTGGTGATACAGAAGCTGCCTTAAAATATTTAAAACTGGCTTCACAAAAAAGTCCCAATGCCGAACTTGATAATAAAATTCAGAGAGTAGAAAATATGAATCAGATTAATAAAGAATATTATTCAGACACAAGAATCCGCTTGATTGAAAAATAATATTATATATTACTATTTACCCATCATCCTTCACACACTAACTATTCAACTATTATTTTCTGGTGTATAATATTTTTATGGGGATGAGAAGAGGTTTATTATTATTTTTTACACTAATAGCAATGTGCAGCCCGTGTTTTGCTATCAAAATAGGTTTGCAAACCCAGGTGAATAAAACTTTTATCGGAGCTTCCACAAAAGCCGAAGTAATAAACTGCGACACTAACAAATTAATTTTTGTTATGGAAAAAATGAAGGGATACGAAATGAAACCGTACCGTGGTGTTATTGCAATAAAAGTTGATGGTCAATGGAATAAGATGCGTGCCGACAAAATAATAATTAAGCCTGAAGAAAACGGGTTTTTGAGCGTAAAACGCAAATGGTATCGGGGGAATTTCAAAATAATTAATGATGGTCTGGGCTTAACTGTAATAAATGATATTCCGCTTGAAAAATATCTAAGAGGTGTTGTTCCGTCAGAGATGCCATCAAGCTGGGAGCACGAAGCTCACAAAGCACAAGCAATAGCTGCAAGAAGTTACGCCATAGCCAACAGAGGTAAACGTGCGAAATACGGATATGACCTTAAAGACACACCGGAAGATCAGGCATACGGCGGCGCCAGCGCTGAAAAAAGTAATACTAACGATGCTGTAGAAGAGACTACAGGAATTGTACTTGTTTGTCAGGGAAAAATTGTTCCCGCATATTATTCTGCCTCCGCAGGAGGCAAAACCAAAACCGGGGGGCAAGTCTGGTCTGCCGACTTACCGTTTTTGAAATCAGTTCCGTCATTTGACGATGGTATAAAAAAGAACGGGCATGGCGTAGGTATGAGCCAATACGGGGCTAACAACCTCGCCAAAAGAGGATACAATGCATATCAGATTTTGAAATACTTTTATGCCAACACAAAATTCGCAAGAGTCAGAGGCGAATATTAAATCCTAAAATTTAATATTACCTATATTGTCTCTCGTAAAATTAAACAAATTATTGCGAGATTCCTGTAATTTTGCATTAAATTTGAATTTGAGATTCTTTTTCATCGGATTTGTGTGACCTGAACTGCTGACAAAACGAGCCAGTACAGGCGAAATTTTGCTAATCATATTTTTCCTTTCGGGTAATGTACTTCCTCCCCACTACAGAGGTGTTCTTTTATTTTAACCAAAAAATTTTAATTGTAAAGAACTTACAAATAAGAATTTTTTAGAGAACTTTTTTTATGGCATTTTAAGCATCCATACAGCATAAGCCCCGCAGCTGCTATACTTAGACCGATCTTTGCTAATTTTCCGGTGATTGTCTCCGGCTTTTCCAGAATGTTCCGAAACTTGACTATTTTCTTGTATAGTTCCGGTTCTGTCTTATCCAGTCCCTTTGCCTTAAATGATTTTTCCAGAGCGTCCATCGGGTTATATCCCTCACCATTAGTCAGCGAAGAAAAGTATTTATCCTGATAATCAAGCGGAATAAGTGTTGTATAATTCAGGGTTTTGTCGCTGTTGCCTTGAAATTGCTTATTTATATTCAGAGCATCTGCAAAATAAATCATGTTATATTTGGCGCTCATCGGCTCTGCAAGTTTTGCCTTTGTAAACTCTTTAGGATTTTCGAGTTTTTCAGGCGGAATTTTAAGTATTTCACTTAACGTTTTTACCTGCACGTCACTCACCTGAATCTTGCCGGAATCATGATTTCTAGCTCCAAGTATGAAGCCGTTTTTATCCCACCCTCTTTCAAGAAAGCTTTTATTTGTTCCCCAATCATCAGAAAGATAATCCGAGGTATAAATTTTAACACGATCTTTTAGATACGGTTTGAGTTCAAAACCATTAAAAATATTAAAATCATCAATATTTGCAGCAAACTCATGCATTATATTTTTTGAATCATAATTGCTGCCCTTTACCTTTTTAAACTCATCATCAATTATTTTTAATATTTTATCTTCGTAATCAACTCTTTTTATAAGTTTTCCATCATTAATCTGCGGCTGGTTAGCGTATGTCCACGATGCATCAATTCGGATTCCGTCATATCTTTGAGCAAAAAATCTAACCTTCTCCCTCAATAGTTCCTGACCTTCTTTGGAATGAAGATCCAGAGCTGGCAGGCTCCAGCCGATTTGGGTATCAGGTATAAAGGCTTTCGGATGAGACCAAACTTCGTCCCGTGAAAAACCACAGAGCATATCGCCGTCTAATTTCAGCCCTTTTTTATTTAATTCCTGATGCGCTTTTTTTAAACTATCTTCCGCAAGATATTGTTTAAAATAGTAAAAATCCATTTCAGAATTTTTCAATTTTTTAACTTCTTCCAATCTTGCATTAAATTCTTTTTCGCTCACAACAGAGCGGTCGTACAGATTTTTATCCGTATCATTCCAGTTCTTGTAATCGAAAGAATTATTCAGCTCTCCGAGCGCCTGATAAAGTGCCTTAGGTTCAAGTCTCTGACGATTTTCCAGTTTGAAAGCTTCAAGCTCATTCTGGTATTTTCCGCTTTCAAAAAGTTTCTTTAAGACTTTCTCTTGCGCAGAATTCCTGCCAACAACATTCGAAAAATTCACACGGTCTTTTACTGCATTTTGTTTTACGATTTCATCAAAATCTTCCTTTGGCACATACTTGTCAATATTAATAACCTGACTTCCTAAATCCAAGGAAGTGCCGGAATAAAACGGATACTGCCCTTTATACTCCGGATATTGTCCTACAGGAAGAATTTGAATCTCATCAATACCCCAGTATTTGCGGGCAAAGTCAAAAAAATCACGGCTCTGGGGTGAATCCAAACTGCCAACGCCGGTTTTGTTCGGCAGAGATGAAGCCGGAACTATCAGTATATTCTTTTTGCCAATAGAATTTTCGCCAATACAAACATTTCTGCCCTGATTTAGGACATCACTATATTCGGCTTCTTCACGTCTTTTCAACCGTCGTTCAAAATTTATTCCTGATATCGGACTTATCTGCATACAATCACACCCGATGATATTAAAACACGTAAAAAAAAATTTTGCTATCATTATTATATCAAAAAAGATTATGTAGAATTGTTAAAACTCTTCTATATTCGTTGCAATAACTGCTTATTTAAGATAGTATAAAATAACAGGAGATATGATAAGGAGGACTCTTAATGTTCAAAAATTTATTAAAGGGAGTGTTTGCATTAGGCATTGCGTTAATGCTCAACAATCCTGCACACGCTTTTTATTCTGATATGAACGAAAATCACTGGGCATATCAATCTATTAAATTCCTGACAGAAGTCGGGGTTGTTGTCGGGTATCCTGACGGAACTTATAAACCTGATATTCCTGTTACAAGAGCAGAATTCGCTTCTATGGCTATCAAAGCTCTCGGACAGGAGGATGCTAATGTAACTCAAGATATTCACTTCTCTGATGTTGATAAAGATTTTTGGGCATACGATATTATCAGAAGGGCTGTTTATTTCGACCTGATTCCTGACGCTGACGGACAAAGATTCAGACCTTATGATTCTGTAACAAGAGCTGAAGCTATCACTATTGCGGTTAACGCTCTTACAACCCAGCAAATCAGCGAACAGAGAGCACAGGAAATTATCTCCAAAAGCTATGAAGATTATACACAGATGCCGGCTTGGTTCTTGATTGCAGCAGGTAAAGCCCAATTACTCGACCTAATCGTTGTAATGCCGGGTAATGAAGGCAAACTCGAAGCTGACAGACCTGCTAACAGAGCAGAAGTTGCGGCTATTCTTTATAAAATGATGCAGGAAGCTAAGCTTAACCCTAACGCAAAACTGGCCGAAAGCATGCAAAAAAGAACTGCTGAAGGATACATTGTTGATAATGTTAAAGTTCAGGGTTCAATCGGTATAATTCCGGCTGGTGCTATTCTTCCTATCAAATTGGAAACTGTTGTCGGCTCTCAAATTTCTAACGTAACAGATATTTATACTGCTAAAGCTCCTAAAAATATCGTTACTAAAGATAAATATCTGCTTATCTCTGAAGGAAGCGACTTAAAAGGTCAGGTAAAACACGTTCAGAGAGCTAAATTGTTCAGACAAAACGGCGAAGTAATTATTAAAAACGAACTCCTTGTAACTCCTAACGATCAGGCTGTTATGTTATATGGTGTTGCAACACTTGATCCGGGCAAAATCGGTTTCTGGAGAAAGTTATTCAAAGGCGCAAAAGTACTTACCATGCCGGGACAAATTGTTAATATCAGACTCCTCGGACCTCTGAAAATTGACTTAACTAACGGATATGTTTACGAATAATAACTTATAATTTACAACTTATAAAGAAAAGACTCCCAAACTCGGGAGTCTTTTCTTTGAATACAAACCACTGCAATACTTTACAATACTTATGCTAAATACTTTTGAAGAGTCTCTTTGTCAAACACTTCAATACTGTCTCTTGAATGTATAAATATCAGGCAGGTTATCAAGGACTTAAAGGATTGAAAATCCTCATATGCAAGTTTCTGCCTCAAATCCGTCATATTGTTTGCCATAAACTCCGTAATAACGGTCTTATCGTTATAAAAAAGCTCTGACAAAAATTCAAAAGCATCTCTCGTCTTAACTCCCTCAAGATAAATTAAATCAGGCGACTGAAACTCTACATATTTGAGTGCTTTATCCATATTAAAACCAATATTCTCATTCAATTCGCACTGATTAACGCCCTTCAACTCATACTTGGCAATAGATTCTATTGTCATAATATTTCTATGCGACTCTGTCATTTCCATAAGAAGCGAATAAATAATATGCGTTTTTCCGCTCAGAGGTGAGCCGCAAACCAGAATAATGCCCGGATGATTAAGTGCCTGCGAAATTATACCACGCTGCTTTTCATCGCTTATTATTTGACTCAAATGCTTAGGCGGCTTGTAAATCTTTAAAGAAATTCTCTCACCCATAATTGTTGGAAAAGAAGAAACTGATGCAATTAGCATTGTATTCTCCACCTTAAAACAAAGTTTTCCGAGCTGCGGAATCTCACAAACAGCCGCATCAAGGTTAGAAAGCGTTTTTAACTTCGATACAAAAGCAGAATTCAATATAGCAGGAATTGTTCCTTTATCTGAAGGCTCGCCGTTTTTCTTAAATACAACTTTCAGCCCGTCTTCTGTCTGCTCAAAGTTTAACTCGTGAACATCTTCAAGAATTGCCTGCTTTAAAATTGCTCTTATAACGTGCTGAATATGCTCTTCACCAGCTTCTTCCCTATGGAGTTCTTCCGTCCAGTCAAATTCTTCATCCTCTTCGGAAGTCAAAGTTATGCTGTCAACCGTATCTGCAACCTTGTAATACTCATCTATCTTCTTTACAATACTGTGTTCGGACGCTATAACCGGCTCAATTGAACATTCTGCCGTCTCTATAATCTTGTCTATCGCAAACAAATCCAGAGGATCTGCCATCGCAACCGTCAAAACATCTTCTATCTTAAACAAAGGTATTATTCTGTACCTTCTTGCATCGGCAAATGAAACAAACTTGAAACACTTAGGATCCGGCTCATAATCCTCCAGATTTACATAAGGAATATGAAGCTTGCTCTCCAAAAACTTTAACAGAGTATCCTCGCCCAGTATTCCGGAATTAATCAAAGCCTGACCTATGTTAATTCTCTGAACATTTGCAAGCTCCTCCGCCTTCTCAAGAGTCTCGTAAGAAACAATCCCGTCTCTTACAAGTTCATATTTTAATTTTTCTAATGTTTTATTTGTTATTGTCTCCATTTTTTTTTACCTATACTTATCGGGCAACAATGGTTATACTTATGTAACATATATTTCTTTTACCGGTTGCCCTCTGCTGACTTTATTACTAACCGGCTGCATCGGGCGTTTTTTACTTTGACTTATCGGTTGACATTGGTATTTATTACCAATGCTATCTTACTCTGCCCTGTCAACCTCTGCTGACTTTGCTACCGGTCGCCTTTTATATATTCTATTCAATTATCAAGTTTTGCCTGTTTAATTATAGGTCGGGCTTTAGCCCGACAATAATTCTAGTTAATGTTGGGTTTCACCCAACCTACAATTTTAAAATTCTCAGTCACTTAGTCACTTAATCACTCAGTCACAAGTAAGATACATTTACCCCTCGCCCAGATACTCCCCAACCTTTTTCACTATCTGATCCAGTTCAAAAGGTTTGGTGATATATTCATCAGCGCCGGTCTCTTCGCCAATCATCTTATCCTCGAGCTGCGAGCGGGCTGTTACCATAATTATCGGTATATCTTTGTATTTATTGTCATACTTGAGGAGACGGCTTATTTTATACCCGTTTATCTTAGGCATCATAACGTCAAGTATAATTAAATCCGGCATAATCTCTTTTGCGAGTCGTAAACCGTCCTCGCCGTTGAATGCCGTATAACACACATAGCCCGAAACTTCCAGCACAAATTTGAGACTTTCTACAATATCCTGCTCATCATCCACTATAAGAATCTTTTTCATGGGTGTCTCCTTCAATATCGTATGAATACATTATATCACATTCGCCGTACAAGTTCTTATTCTGTTCTACAACAGAATCTATTTTCTTCTTCAAAAACTCTGCAGACGGTTTGTCACCGTCAACCAGAATTAATGAAAGTGTTGTCATTGCGCCTTCTTTTTCCAGAAGCGAATTTGTCATATACGTTTTATTTAATAAATTATTTTCCCTAAGCAAGTTTTCTATAACTTCGTTTGTTGACTTAATCCTGATAACCGCAATAGTTGAACCGTTTGAGCGGGCTTTCTGTGCAAGCTGTTTTCTTATCATAAGGAAATTTGACCTGTCATTTGCAACAGGGATTACAAAATAGAATTTTGAACCCTTATTAATTTCGCTGTCGCACCAGATTGCGCCGTTATGAGATTCCATAAGCTGCCTTGCAATCGGAAGTCCCAGCCCTGAGCCGCCGACTTTGCGGGAAAGCGAATTTTCTATCTGTGCAAATTTATCAAATACGTGGTTCAAGTCTTTTCTTTCAATACCGATACCGTGGTCTTCCACGCAGACAAGCAGGTAATTTCCCTGAAGTTTTTTAATATCATCTTCAAAACAATGATCATACTGCAATTCTCTTGCATTTACGACTTTTGAAGATATTTCAATCGTACCGGCATCAGGAGTGAATTTAATCGCATTGGATACAAGGTTTGTAAGCACTTGCTCAAGCCTGTTTGAATCCGCATAAACCTCGACTTCTTCACCCGATGAAGTGTATTTGATTTCAAGATTCTTCTCTTTTGCAACTTCTGCCAGATTATTTTTTACATACTCAATTACCGGCTCAATATGAATAAGTTCAAATTTGAAATCCATCTTGCCGGCTTCGATTTTGGAAATATCAAGAAGGTCGTTGATAATTCCTGAAAGCCTTATAGCATTTCTCTTTCCCATAGAAACAAATTTCTCAATATTTTCCGTCATCTCGCCCGCTTTACCGCTCAAGATAATATCCATTGCGTTCTTAATTGCCGTAAGCGGTGTTCTTAATTCGTGGGAAACGATTGAAATAAATTCCGACTTTAATCTCTCAAGTTTTTGCAGCTTTCTGTTTGTAGCCTTCAATTCCTGCGTAAAAGACGCACTCTGGAGCGGAATTGTTACCTGCTGGACAAGCGTTTGAAAGCAGGTTGCATCCTCTGTCGTAAAAGGTTTTTCCCTATAGATTTCAGTAAACCCGAAAAACTCATCATTGAGCGTAATCGGCGCAAACATATTATCAAACCTTAAAACGGAAAAATCATACTCCTGAATATTATGCTTAATATTTTTTTCTATTTTTAAATTTCCGATCTTGATATCGACCGGCGGATCTTCAAGCAAAGACTTGTAGCTCAGAATTGCACGAAGTTTCAATGCCTCAAGAAGCCTGTCGGAAATTTTGTAAAGCGAATTTATGATTAATACCGGTTCACGCTCCGAGCGAAACATCAAAGTGCAGGAAAGCTCAAAATTAAGAGACTTTTCTATCCCATCTATCATAATTTTAATAAGCGCATCCTTATCCAGTGTTCCTGCAAGTTGCGAGCTGGTATTATACAAAACATTTAATTGGTACAGGCTTCTTGCGAGTTCCTGATTGGATCTTGCCATTTTCAAAAGCGAATGCCTTGTGCGCAAGCTTGAATCAATAGTTGCAGACAAAAGCTTTTTATCCATAGGAGTTTTAATAAAGAGGTTAGCATTGTGCATAACGTCTTTTGTAAGCTCTTTTTCACCCAGAATAAGCAAAATTACAACAGGAAACTGTTTAATTTTTCTGCAAAGCGGCTTTAAATCCAGAGATTCGATATCGCCGTCCACCATTACAACGTCCGGTTCTTCAACTTTTAAGATATCAAAAATTAAAGTCTGGTCGACAGACACTAAAACCTCATCTGCCGGAAAGACCTCCCTTATAATTCCCTCTTTTTCGCTATCCTCACTAATTAACAAAAACTTTGTCATACAAACATAATACCAGAAATAAAAGAATAATTACAACGGGGGAGGTGAATGTATATAATTATTTAAGCAGTAAAAAAATGTAGAGCGCTACCTATCTAACACTTCTCATACTATAGCCCACTTCTTTCCCAATTGATTTTAGCGTATGCTTCAAATATAATTCTTTAATAAGAGAGTATATTAAAAATGAAAATCGCAAACGACAACGAAAACAAAGAAGAAGAATACAAAGCGTTTTTAAAAAATATAAGAGAAGATAAACAAGAAACTTCAAACTTTGCAAAACTTCTATTCACGATAGTACTTGCAGTTTTATGTGCGGTTATTGTTTGTGTAACTGTTGTAGAGAACAGCTATATTCTAGAAAAACTTAATACAGAAACTGCCGATAATGCAAGCGGTTTTGTAAAATTTTATAAAAAAGAGCAGAAAAATTTTGATGTACCATTCTCTCCAAAAAGACAAAACATTCTTCTTTTGGGAGTTGATTCGAACGGAACAGGTGCGAATATCTGGGAAGGTACACGTTCGGATACAATTATTATTGTTAATATTGACCCTAAAACCAAATCAATCAATGCAATTTCAATTCCAAGAGACAGTAAAGTTTATCTTCCGGACAATAAAGGTATCCAAAAAATCAATTCTGCACACGCACTTGGCGGTGTCGAGCTGGTTAAAAAGACTCTTAAAGAAACTTTTGGTATAAAAATTGACAAATATATAATAATTCACGACGAAGCTGTAGAAAAAGTTGTTGATGCGCTCGGCGGTATTCCTATTTATGTAGAAAAACCTATGAGATATAACGATTATGCAGGAAAACTCCATATTAATCTTGATAAAGGCAATACCGTTCTGAACGGAAAACAGGCAGTCGGATATTTAAGATACAGAAAAGACGGACTTGGCGATATCGGCAGAACCCAAAGACAGCAGTGGTTCTTGCGCAGTCTTTTTGAAAAACTCCACTCACCGCAGGTTATAACTAAGATTCCGGAAGTCTTAAATATATGCAATACTTACGTTAAAACAGATATGAGTTTTTATGAACTTTCGCAATACGCTGCGTTTGCAAGAAGTGTTGATGAAAACAAAATAGAGCTTGCAACTCTTCCGGGTGCACCAAACCAGAGAGGATATATAAGCTATTGGATTCTCGATCCGCAAAAGACACAGCAAGTTATAAATAGAATGATTTACAGAGAGAAACCAACCCTTGACGGAACAAAGTTCAAAGCCGGTATTATGTATTCTCCAAGAAAAGAAGAAGAAGCGCAGGCTATGAAAGAAAAACTTGCGGAGCTGGGATTTGAGGTTAATATGCTTAAAATAACCCATCTTTCTCATACCCGTTTTGTGGCAAACAAAAATGACGTAACTGTTGATTTCTTAAACTGGCTTCAGAAGAAGATGCCGGAGCTTAATAATATGCAGTTTATTTACGATCCGACAGAAACTTTTTCCGTCGGGAGCGATTTTACGATTGTACTTGCAGAAGGATAGGAGGGCAGAATAATGCTAGACTTAATTAAATCACGCAAAAGCGTAAGAAAATATTCGGAAAAACATATTTCTGATGAAGATTTGAGAAAAATTCTTGAAGCTGGCAGATTGGCGCCTTCCTGGATGAATGTTCAATCTTGGAAATTTATTCTGGTTAAATCTCAAGAAAACAAAGATTTATTGTCAAAGCTTTCAATCGGGCAGGCTCATGTTAAGAATGCGGATGCATTGATTGTTTGCGTTGCAGACGAAAATGCCTGGGAAGAAGCTAAAATTACCCATATTAAAAATCCGGCTCTAAATCCTGCACTTCAGAGCGAAAACGGAATTCTGATAAGAACTATGGAGCAGCTGATTTATCCTATATCTTATATGATGTTGGAGGCTGAATCTCTTGGAATAAGCTCCTGTATAATCGGAGCTCTCGGCAATGAAATTACCGGCATTGAACAGGAAACGTATAGAGAGGTTAAATCAAAACTTGGACTTGGAGAAAAACAAATACTCTCTACCATAATTACACTTGGTTATGAAGCAGAAAAAAGCGAAACTAACAAAATCCGCAAAGAATTTGACAGTGTTGTTTCTCTTGAAAAAATCGGTAATAAATTTTAATCTTCCAGCTCCGGTTCACCATTCATAAGTTTCAGTATTTCTACGACTTTTGGCATCTGACAGTCAAATGAATAGTGTGCTTTTTTTATCGAGCATTCGCTGCAATTGCCGTTAAGTTTGTAGCATTCAATGGCTTGTTCTGTCCAATTTTTTGTTATAGAACAAGAAATTCCTGATGGCTGCTTTGGTAAAACTTGGTTTAACATTTATACACTCTCCCACTGCTATATCATAAAATATATTTATATTTTTGAAATCATTTATTTGTATGATATAAACCTGTAAGAGCAGATAAATATGCAGCTGCTTTTCGGGCTTTTTCTCCTCTGCTTAATTCTTGGCGGCTTATAGATTCCAGTTCTTCAAGCACGACATACGCTGGGATATTAATCTTGCATTTTTTCAGTGCTTTTTCCCAATAAGTATAATCTTCTTTTGAATCGGCGTGAATCAAATCTGCATAAACACCAGAAGTTACAACTTTTTTGAAAATCTTTTTCACCAGTTTTATTTTATTGTCTGTTTGCGGTGCTTCGTAATCTTTGGAAGCTTTGTTTATAAAAACATTTAAAAGTCTTGCAGTTGTATTGGCATAAGGTTTGTCATACAGAGTGTAAATATCGTCTACCAGCATTAATCTTCTTTCGTGCGCTACAATGTTATTCGGGTTATCAGAATCAAAAAGCCCATAGCTGCGTGGTCCGAATTTCATGTTATTCAATTCTGCAAGGTTCATTGCAAGTTCATTGTAACTATGCTGGGAAATATTCGAAAATTTAGGTAGATATTTGTTAATATAATATTGTTCAACTTTTTGTCTGCCGCATTTTTTTGCAATGTGCTCGGGAACTCCGGCTGGCATATGCGGACTTACGTTTTTTAATATTTGTAAATTTCCCAATTTTAAAATTGCTTCTCCAAAATAATTGGTTAAATTCTTAAATTTTCCCTCGCCCCAGACGAAACTGCTTCCAATGTTGAATTTGTTAATTTTTTCGTTTAACGGAATTCTGGCTGCGTATTTTTTTGTTATTTTATAAACTGCATTGTGGCTGCCTTCCCCTATAAATCTGCTGGCAGAGAAGATATCGCATAGTGCAGCCTTAATTTTTTCTATAATTAAGTTCTTTTCACTTTCGCTAATCTGATTTTTATTCACAACTTTATCAAGAACTTTTTCAAGCTGCCTGGAATGTCCTTTAAAAGCTGTAGGTGTGCAGGATGGAGTATAAGTATAGTTATTAATTCCAAATATTTGCATATCAAAATAAAACGTATAAAAAATTTTTTTGCGCTAGCTGAAAAAATTAATGGTCATACCCGATACGATACTTATAATAAGCAGCATAAAAATAATTTTTAATGTATCTTTAAAGTCGTTATTTTTCAAAAGAACAAGCAGTCCCAGCCCTGCATTTGCAAGCAGTCCGCTCATTACAGCGCCAAATGTAATTGTCCCTTTAATAAGCATCATCGTAAGTCCTATTGAGATGGCGCAATTTGGTATCAGCCCTACAAACGCCGCAATAACCGGCTGCCAAAGTTTGCTTCCGGAAATAATTTCTCCGATAGCAATGTTTGTCAGGCAATAGTTTAAAATCAATGTTACAACAAGTATAAAGCCCCATATATTTATTGTATGCAAAATCGGATGTATAATAAGTTCTCTCTTGTTACCGTGCTCCAAATCGTGCTTGCAGCAACCTTCTTCGATATGTTCATCTGCTATTTGCGGAATACTTTTTTCTTCAAAAGGTCTTTGAGGAATTACAAGGTCAATATAATAGCCCATCAGAATTGCAATGAATAATTTAATCCCCACAATCGGGATAATTAAATAAGCTTTTTGAGGAGTTGCAAGCAGTATTGGAATTGTTTCATCAGAAGTTGCAAGATAAACTGCCATAAGCGTTCCGATAGTAATAATTCTTTTAGAGTACAGACTGCTTGCTATGACTGAAAACCCACACTGCGGGAATATTGCTGCAAGTGCGCCGATAAGAACGCCGCCTTTTCCGGTTTTTTTCAAGGCAGAATTAATTCTGTCCGCATAATAAAACTCTAAAAGTTCAATTATTAAAAAGACAATAAACAGAAACGGAATCAGATGAATACTGTCGCAGATGCCGTCTATAGCCCAATCTGCAAGCGGAAGTTTTTCTACCACATGATCAACAGGTGCAAAAATTGCCTCATTTAACCCATTGATTTTTTCCAGAATAGATATTAACATTATGACATTATTAAACCTCAAATCAGTGAATTAGTCAATGTTAGAACCACCAAACATTTGAAGGAGCATATTATGAAAACAATTACAATAGACAAAGAAAAATGTGTACGATGCGGTTTGTGTATAAGTGACTGTTTGTCAGGCTGTATTGCCTTTGATAATGATAATTACCCTCAAATGGTTGATGAGGCAAGGTGTATTGCATGCCAGCACTGTCTGGCAATATGTCCTACCGGAGCTTTGAGTTTTTGTGACAAAAATCCGGAAAATTCAGAGCCGGTTGATTATAATGATATTTTAAAGCTGATAAAGTCAAGAAGAAGTGTGAGACAGTATAAAGAAGAAGAGATTTCGCCTGATACAATGGCAAAATTAAAAGAAATGCTTCCTTATATTCCAACAGGCTGCAATTCTCATTCGCTTCATTTCTCTATAGTAGAGACAAAATCCGCTATGGATATTATAAGAAAAAGAGTGAATGAACTGCTTGTTAAGACTCTATCTTACAAAGCAATTTCTCCTCTTCTGGACAAATTTTCAAAATACAAAGACGCTCTTATAAAGGGTGAGGATGTAATCTTTAGGGGAGCGCCGCATATGGTAGTTGTTTCCTCTCCTGTCACTGCTCCATGTGCGACGGTTGATCCGATAATTGCGCTAAGTTATTTTGAACTTTATGCACAGCATCTCGGCGTCGGAACTTGCTGGTGCGGCTTTGCGCAGGTTTGTTTGAAATTTTTCCCGGAGATTTGCGAAATGCTTGAAATTCCTTCCGGCTACAAGCCTGTTTATGTTATGCTTTTTGGAACTCCAAAAATAAAATACCAGAGAACCACGCAGCCGGAGGCATACAAAATTGCAGAAATAAAGGAAATCCATGAAAAAGATTCCTGCTTCTTCTGCAAGGCAAAACGCCTTATAACAAATTTCCTGAGATAAAATATTAAGTTTTGTAACAAACTTTCTCTTAAAAAGTCAATTTTTTGATTCAAAAAAACTTCATGAATATATAAGGTATAAAAATGTAAGTTAATAGGGAAAGGTGGTTATTTATGGCTCCGGGTTATGGTATTTCAAGTATAGGTTCGTATGCAAATGACCCTTACTTTATGTATGCGCTGAATTCATACAATCCGAATTTTATGGGAACTCAACAGAGCGGGCAGACCGTGCAGAGTGCAAGTCAATATGCACCTTCACCGGCAGCAGCGGAAAGCACTGTAACAAATACCGGCATTGACCCGACATTTAAAGGTGCTGAGAAAAAAGATGACGACGGTATCAGTACAGGTAAACTTATTGCAGGCGGTTTGATAGTTGCAGGTGGTGCGCTGGCTTGTATTAAAGCTTACAAAAGAGGTGACGGCACAGGCATTAAGAAAATGCTGAACGGATTTAAGCAGTACGGTCAGAAACTTCTCGGAACTTCTGCTAGAGAAGCTGCTGAGAAAACCGCAACAAAAGTTGATGATGCTGCATCAAAGATTTCTAATATAATCAAAAACGGCGGAAAGAATTTACAGGAATATACAATCCAAAAAGATGGTATGTCCTTTGTGATAAAGAACGGCAAACCTGTTAAGATTATTACACAAGACAAGAAAGTTATAGACAAAGCTGCAGATGTAGCAAACTGGGTTCGTAACAATCCGACTGTAAGAGACGAAGTAAGAAACATGACTCTTGCAGGTACAAAACTCCCTAAAGGTGTAAGCCTCTCTTACACAAGAGAAATTGCAGACGGCAAAAACCTCTATAGATTAACCGTAGAAAACGGACAGGTTGTCAAAGCTTCAAGTCGAGATAAAGCAGGAAAATGGGTTGAGGTAACAAAAGACCAGTTTGACGGATTTATCAAGAACCACGCAAAACAGGTTAAGGATGCTGAAACTCTCCAGAAAACATTTACAGGCAAAAAGGTGCGAATATTGAATAAGAAAGGCGATCTGGTGGAACAAACCGGAAGTATTCAGATGGATGTAAGAAACGGGCAGGTTGTATTTGCAAGATTTAACGGTAAAGAGTTGAAACCGGAAGAACTAAAAGCTCTGCAGAATGATTTCCAGAAAGAAATTTCAAACTTCGGTCACGAAGCAGGCAGCAAGTACGGTTTAAAAGATTTTGAATATGTTTACAGGCAGAAAGGCGGTCAGACTGTAAGATTCGATAAATACAGAACTATAAAGAATGTAACTTCCGTTACAAATAAAGATATAACTAATGCAAGTGCTATGGATAATTTCTGGCAGAAGAATGAAAGTATTAAAAATGAATTAGACAATATTATATCAACAGGTAATGTCTCAAGCGGTTTCAGGGTCGGAAATATGACTTACAAATCTGATGCGGGAGTTGTATACAATATCTCAGGCGACAAAATTAACAGTATTAAGCTTGATAAGAAAATTACTCTCGGAGGTAAAACCTTCAAAGCAGGTGAGGTAATCGACGGCAAATACCTCGGTGAATGGAGAAAAACCGCAGAAAATAACAACGACTTTCAGGCAGTGGTTGATTTATTGAAAGCATAAGGTAGAACAGTAAAACACCCTGGGGCGGAGCTTTAGCTCCGCCCCAGGGTGTTTTACTTAATATCTGCCCGTTAAAACCCGCATAAATATACACTCCATTTATATATTGAAAGCCCGATGTTTTTACAGTAAAAATAAGATATGAAGAAAAAACTAAAAATCTTGTTTATAAATTTTGGCGGTATAGGTGATGAAATATTATTTCTTCCATCAATAATTTCTGTAAAAAAAGAGCATCCGGATGCGGAAATAACACTTGCGCTTGAGCCTAGAAGCAGAGGTGTCGGGACTTTAACAAGCATTATTGATGAAATGCTTTTTGCGGATATAAAGGGGAAAAATAAATATATAGAGCTTTTTAATCTTTTAAGAAATATTTGGAAGCGAAAATTTGATATTGTTATATCGTCCGGAGCAAATAAATTTATTTCTGTTTTTTTGTACCTGACATTTATTAAGACAAGAATCGGGTATAATTCAGGCAAATTAAGCGAGTTACTTTTAAGTACAGCAATTCCTCTAAACAAAAATCAGTATGCAGCAAAAATGTACCATGATCTTGTAAGAGGAATAACCTGTTTTAATACGGAACTTCCGGAAATCGAAATTGAGCCTAAGGTCTGCGAATCAAATACAGTTTTAGTCCACCCGGGAGTTAGTTTAATGAGTATAAAAAAAGGAATGATTAAGACAATTCCAGCGGAAGTATGGGCGGAAGTTGTAGAAAAACTTGCCGATTGCGGCAAAAAAGTTATAGTAGCAGGCGGACCTGATGACAAAGAGGTTATTGAAACAATAGAGCGTATTGTTCCGTGTGAAAAATATAAAAATATGTATGAAAAAACAAGGAATTTAAAAGAGCTGGCTGAATTAATTTCCGGTGCAGAAAAGTTTTTATGTTCGGATTCTGCGCCACTCCATGTTGCATCAGCTCTTAATGTAAAAACTTATGTAATATTTGGACCAACAAATTTCAAAAAACTGATTCCGGATAACGGAAACGTTGTTCCGATTATTGCAAAAAATTGCAGCTGTACACTTCGCCCTTGCCTCTGGGAAAAGAGACATACTACCTGCGAAACTCTTGATTGCTTAAATATTTCGGCAGATGAAGTGGTTGCAGCTGTTTTGAATTCATAAGCAATTTTTAGTTTAAAATCAGGGCGGACTATTATATAATAGTCCGCCCTGATTAGTTAAATCATAAAATTTGCTAGCCCCTTTTAACAACTGTAGCGATCAATTCTCCGTAGCTGTTAACGCATCCGTTTGTTTCCTTAATTTCATAAGAAGTTTCACTATCAGCAGCTTTTTCTTTCTCAGCAAAAGCTTCAGCACTTTCTAAATCTTTAAATTCAGCAGCCATTTCTGCTTCAAAATATGACGGTTTGTCTATATAAACTTGAAACATATGATATTACCTCCTTTTAATTACACTCTAATTCTAATAAAACTTTCAGTCAAGAACCCACTTTAACGTACCGAATGGAGAAGTGTACTCGGCTTTTTTCTGTTCTAAAAATACTATAAAATCGTCAAATTCTGATTTTTTAAACAACGTGTTTTCTAATTTGGCTTTAAATTTTCCACCATTATGAGAAATTACACACGCTGCTCCTTGAACTCCGTTTTTCACATCTGCATAAATAAACAAAACATCTTTTGGAGAAATAACGGACTTAATTATTCCTGCTGCAAGAGAATTTTCACCGGAAGATACTGCCTGATACGGAATATTCAATTTGTTATAAAGCGTAAAGAAGCTGACCGGATAATTATGTACCGAGGCTGAAAACTGTGAGGGTGAAACTTCCCCCGCCTGCTGATACTGGCTTATGATTGTATCAAGCCTCATAAACTCTCCGTATTCGGAAGAGAAAACAATTTCCTGAATATTTTCACTATAACATTGTTGGGCAAGTGCAAGCGTAAGTTTGTCCAGCAAGCTTAATTTTCTTCTCACAAGCGGCGGTACAAAAGAAACATCTATATCTTTTTTGTCGTTAATATAATAAAAATTTTTGATATAAAAAAAGCTGTTTTTCATGCTAAAATTATACAATAAATGAAAATTATTAAATACAATGCAATATGTAATTTGGGGTCAGATATTGATACAATCTTTGCAAAAGCTATAGAAGGCGAGGCCGGAAAGTTTGTGCAGAAAGATTTTGCACGCCTTGGAATTGTAGATTTTGAACTGCCGGAAATTAAAGAAGAAGATTATAATCTAAGGTGTAACAGACTTTTATTAAAAGCATTAGAGCCATTAAATATTGAGCAATATGACAGGACAAGAACCGCAATAGTAATAGCTACTTCAAATTCCGGGGTAGATGAATATGAAATAAGCCATAATCATAAACACTATCAGATAGGTAATCCTGCGGAATTTTTATACAAACATTACGGATTTAAAAATTTTTACACTTCTGTTTCTACCGCCTGTTCTTCTGGAATAAAAGCTTTTAAAATAGCATCAGAGCTTCTGGAATCCGGTATTGCTGATACGGTAATTGCAGGCGGATGTGATTCAATATCAAAAGTACCTGTTTACGGGTTTCATGCTCTGGAGGTTTTAAATAATATTCCTTCAAATCCTTTTAGTAAAAACAGAAAAGGGATTAATATAGGTGAAGGGGCAGCAGTATTTATACTCCAAAAAGAAGGCGGGGGAATAGAAGTAACGGGAATAGGTGAATCGACAGATTTTTATCACTCAACAACGCCGGATCCTGAGGCAGTTGAGCCGGAAAGAGCGATAAGACTGGCGCTTGGAAATCTTAACCCGGAAGAGATTAGTTATATTAATCTGCACGGAACCGGCACAATTGCAAATGATCTGATGGAAGCAAGGGCAGTCAGCAATGTTTTTGAGAACAAAGTTCCTGCAAGTTCAACAAAACCGCTTACCGGACATTGCCTAGGAGCAGCTGCAAGCATAGAAACCGCTCTTTGCTGCAAACTTTTAGATAGCGGAGAGAAACGTGTTTACCCTCACATTTATGACGGCGAATATGATGATACTTTACCCCAAATAAAGCTTGCAGATAAAACATTATATAGAAAAAATAAATATGCTCTTTGCTTGTCGTTTGGCTTTGGTGGTACAAATTGCGCAATTGTACTGAAAAATAATTCATAAAATTTTCCTGTAAAGTTTCACATTTAGTACGAGATTTTCCCCATAACAGTACGTCTGTCAGCCCCTGTACAAGATGGTACGTTATTCGGAATGCCATAATAGGTACAATAGCCGAGAAGTGCAAAAGCCATTACTTCTTTAAAATTATTGGAAATTCCATAATCTTCGTGAGTTTTAATTTCAATACGCTTTGGAATATAGCTTCTCAAAAACCGCATCATTGTTTTGTTATAAGCTCCGCCTCCTCCGATTATAACTTTATCGGCATGCACCTTTGGATAAACAAATCTTTCATATGCCTGAGCAATAGTTTTAGCAGTTAGGGCGGTCAATGTTGCAATGATATCTGCCGGCTCAGAAGGCGCAATTTTTAAGATATTTTCAATGTATTTGTTTGAAAAATATTCTCTTCCGGTAGTTTTTGGCGGATCCAAAAAATAATATTCATCCTGAAGCAGACAATCAAGCCAACTTTCGCAAATATTTCCTGAAGCTGCTATTTCACCGTCTTTATCGTATTTTTGCGAGAAAAACTTTTGAACGCAATAATCTATCATAATATTCCCGCATCCTGTATCAAAACCGAAAGTTTCGCAATCATCAGAAACTACCGTTACATTGGAAATTCCTCCGATATTTTGTACAAGCGAATTTTTAAACCATTTTTCATCAGCAAAACAAACCAGTGGTGCTCCCTGACCGCCAGAAGCTATATCGGCTTCCCGGAAGTTTGATACAACCATACAGCCGGTATCTTTTGCTATGATTGAGCTTTCCCCTATCTGTAATGTACTTTTTAACGGAATGTTGTCGAGTTTTTCGTCATAAGGATAGTGATAAACCGTCTGTCCATGGCTTGAAATCAGATCTGGTTTCCCAAATTCTTCAATAAGCACTTTAGCTGCGTTTGCAAAGCATTTTCCGACAGCGAAGTTAAGCTGGCATAATTCTTTAATGGAAATCTCTCCTCTAAAAGCTGCAAAAATTTTTGCTCTTATATGTTCCGGATATGAATAATTTATTCCTTGTATAAGCTTTACTGACATATCGGGATTTACTTCACACAATCCTGCATCCACAGAATCGCAGGACGTTCCCGACATTAAACCTATTACACGCTTTGTTTCTTTCTCTTCCATAAAATGAATTATAGCACAATTTTTGAATTAGATTGTTATATTTCTTTACAAACCAGGCAATTTTTTTCGAAATAAAAACTTTTAATAAATATAGTAAGGATATTTTTTAAATTTTGGGGAAAATAATTTATGGGGAATTTATCAGATTTTGAGGCAATTAAACAAAATGGTTACACAAATATTTTGAAATACAGAGGCGAAAAACAGCGTTCCGGAATTTCTTATGATTATATGGACAAATTAAACGAGTTTGTTGATCAGGGAATATTTGTAGACACAAAAGGTGATGGATTCACCAATTCCGAAAAAGCGGCTCTGGAGAAAGAGTTATTAAAGATTCATAAAGAACACAACTACAGTACGGATTTTCACAGCATGCTCACTGGAACAAAGACGGAATACAGCTATAATGATTTTATAAGGCTTGCCGAATCGGCGGGGTATGTTCTAAAAGAAGAAGAAAAAACAAAAATGCCGCAAGAGGCTGTTGCAAAACCTCTGAAAGCTAAAGTTGATATTCCTACTCCTCAAGCCGAGATGGCAGAAGAAATAAAACCAAATGCCGGCAGCAATATTAATAATATTAAAGAGGAGAAAACAGGTACAAATACGGATTATGCAGAGGCAAAAATAATTGCCGACCTGGATTCTAATCCTGAACTTGTCGGAAAGAGCGGCGAGGAGAGGGCTAATATTCTGACAAGCAAAAGATCCGATTTAACGATTGAAAAACATTCGCTTCAAAAAACAAAAGTTCAATATGAAACAAAAGGGTTTTTAGGTTTATTTAAAAAAACAAAAGAGCGTGATTTAACAGCGGAAGAAACAGCACAAAGGCAGGAAAGAATTGCACAAATTGATACGGAAATTGATAAAATAAATAAAGATCTTGCCTATGTTAATCATGTTCAGGCAAAAAAATTCTGGTCGGACAGATATGCTTCCCAGAAATTAATGGACGAAAACGGTAATATAATAGAAGAATATCCATCCTTTGATCAGGTAACTTTAACTGCTCCGGACGGAAAAGAAGTTCGTGCATTAAGAGTAAATAATTACAATCCGGAAACACTTGAATATGACTACAAATATTACACAATCGATGTTAAAAAAGTTGGTGATCCAAATATCGGAAAGGGCTTATATTATTCAATAGTTCCGGATATGGACAACGAACTTACCGGATATGAAGATAAAACCGTAAGATGATTTTTGGTGATATAATATCAGTATGCTAGAAAACAAAAATATTTTGATAGGGATAACAGGCGGAATTGCTGCGTACAAAATTTGCAATTTAATAAGGCTATACAAAAAAGCCGGCGCAAATGTAAGAGTTGTTTTGACTCCGAATGCTTTGAATTTCGTAACTAAGCTTACGCTCCAAACTCTTTCCGGCAATGAAGTCTATGTTGATAATTTTGAAATAGATGAATATAAGCCGGAGCATATTGCGCTTACCGAATCGGATATTTTTGTAATCGCTCCTGCCAGCGCAAATACTATAGGAAAAATTGCAAACGGAATTTGCGATAATCTTCTTTTATCAACCGCTTGCGCTTTTTCTAAGCCGATTTTAATTGCTCCTGCAATGAATGAAAACATGTGGAAAAACTCGTTTGTTCAAGAGAATCTAAAAAAACTTGAGAATAATGGTTATTATATAATTGAGCCGGAAACAGGATTTCTTGCCTGCGGCACAAACGGTGTCGGAAGAATGAAAGAACCGGAGGATATTTTTGAAAAAACGGTTGAAATTTTATCCGAAAAACAGACTCTTAGAGGTAAAAAGTTTTTAATAACAGCAGGCGGAACAAGAGAAAAAATTGATCCCGTAAGATATATTACAAACTCTTCTTCCGGGAAAATGGGACTTGCGCTTGCTGACTGCGCTTTTAAAATGGGTGCAGAAGTTACGCTCATATCAACTTTTAAAGCGGAAAAGCCTTACAAGAACATTATTGCGCTGACCGCTCTTGAGATGGAAAAAGCAGTTAAGGAGAATCTTTTAGGCAAGGACTGTGTAATTATGGCAGCAGCAGTTTCTGACTACAGGGTAGAAAATGTTTCTGAGCAGAAAATGAAAAAGAAGGGCGGAGAAGTTACACTAAAATTAGTGGAAAATCCTGATATTTTGCAGGAAATTTGTAAAGTGCCTCCCCTTTGTCATTCCGTGTCATTTCCACCACAAGGGGAACAAAGGTCTCAGGCGTTAAATGAACGCATTGAACAGGAAGCAGCCAGAGAACAATTAAGTTCTGTACAGAGTTTAACCCCCTCCCTAACCCTCCCCGGAGGAGAGGGAACGTGCGCTAACTTTATGCGAAATACTTTGCCCCCCTTGAGGGGGAAATGTCCGGAGGACAAAGGGGGGTATCAGGAAAATCCGATAACTTCCAAATTCTCCTCCAACCCTTTGCTGGAAAAAACGCAGCCCACGCTTCACAGTTCACCCATCACTCCTTGCGCTCCACTTATTATAGGTTTTTGCGCAGAGAGTGAAAACTTGATTGAGAATGCTAAAGTAAAGATTCAAAAAAAAGGATGCGATTATCTGATAGCAAATGACATTTCCAGAAAAGATATCGGGTTCAATACTGACGAAAATGAAGTTTACATTGTTGACAAAAACTTAAATATAAAACATATTGAAAAAGATACCAAACAAAATATTGCAAAACATATTCTGGAGGAGATTTTTGAATAAATATGAGATTGCAAAAAGGATTGAAGAATTTGCGCCTTTGGATACACAGGAAAAATGGGACGCAAGCGGCTGGGTAGTTGATCTTTGTGAAGGAGAAGTAAACAGAATTTTATTTGCGCTTACAGTGACGGATGATATTGTGAAGCAGGCACGGGAAAAGAATTGTGATATGATAATTTCTCATCATCCGTTGTTTTTTGTGCCCTTAGAATACAAAGATATCAATATTTATTCCGCCCACACCAATCTCGACAGAGCAGAAGGCGGAACTAGTGATTTAATTATAGAAAAATTGGGACTTAAAAAAACAAGAAACGACGATTTTGTAAGAATTGTGGAGCTTGAAACTCCGATTACGGTTGAAGAATTAAAAAATATGCTTCTGAAAATTTCACCTAAATTGAGATACGTAAATAATTTAGGCGCAAAAATCGTACGGACAATCGGTTTTTGCGCCGGTTCAGGTTCAGAATTTATCGGAGAAACAGATGCGTTTGTAACAGGTGATTTAAAATACCATACAGCAGTCGAGGCTAACAAAGTTGTATTTGATATCGGACATTTTGAGAGCGAAATTTTTGCGCCGGAACTTTTGAAAAAAATTACGGGCGTTGGAGAAAATGGGGTAATTGCAGATGAAAAGAGCCCTTTTATTTAGTATAATTTTCTTTTTTGTAATTCTTCCGGTACTTGCATACGAAACGATTATAATCAAGTTCCCGGACAGAGAACTTTGGCTTAAAGCTTATTACAAAAAAGTCGGGACAGAAGCAATTTTGCAATATGCTCCAAAAGGTCAGTATTCTGATGACTGGATAAAAACAATTGTCATTCATTCTTATAACGGCTCAACTTATCCGATTAATGTCTTTCTCACCAACAGTACCGCAAGATTATTGAGAATAAATCCGACAGCACCATATAAAACTCTTAGACTTACTCCAAATGATGCAATAGTCGGACGCTGCACTAATGATTACAAAAACATTAAAGCACAATGCGAATTTCTTCGGGTTACAAGAGGGTACGAAGGTATTGTTACAATACATTATATGAACAAAAACAAAGATGATTTCATGGAGAATTACAATCAATGGTACAATATTGTAAAACGTGCAAAACTGTATAACAGCTATTACAGAGACGAACGTATACTTGATAAGTCAGAGTATTTTGAACTATAAAAAATAAAAAAAGGTTTCCTAATATAAGAAAACCTTCTTAACCCAATAATCTCCTACCCCAAAAATATTCGTTCCTTCAAATCTATATTGATTTGTGATAAAAAATAACTTTTTTACAGGTAAATGTCTCTCCTTCTAATTGATTTGTGAAACTGATTTTTTAATTAAAAATTTGTTTAAATTTTTTCTTTTTTTTATTCTCTCCTCAGGTAAAATTTTGGAAAACTTTTGTAAAATTTTTCTATCTTTTACCCTTCCCAAGTCTTGTAGCCATCACTCCTTTCAGGTATGTGTATATAGTATAATTTTCCGATCTTTTTATCAAGTAAAGAATTTCGTAAAAATTTTTACAATTCCCCATGCTCCGCATAATCATTAAAATAAAAACGGATTAACAAAAGTTAACGTAAGAAATATTTAAAAATGATATTGACAATCCTATTTTATAGTGAAAGCTTAGTATAATAATCTTTTCGATAAATGAAAAGCATAATCTACTGTTTTAAAGACTTTTGTTTTATAATATTGTCATGTATGATTTAGCAAAAATACTTCCTCATAAACCGCCGATGATTCTTCTGGATGAAATAACTGAAGTTGATATAAAAAATAATAAGTTAACTTCTTTATTCAAAGTTTATCCTGAAAAAGTTTTTTTCGAAAAAAATAAAGGAATAAATTCTCTGACAGGAATTGAATTTATGGCGCAGACAATCGGAGCTTATGCGTATTTTAAGAACAACTGTTCAGAACCTAAACCAGGTCTTTTATTAGGAACGAGGTTATACAACAACAAAATTCCGTATTTTAAAGAGGATGAAGAATACAAAGTTACAGTTCACGAAATTTTTACGGATAATCAAATTGCCGTTTTTGACTGTTTAATATATGATAAAAGCGGGGATGAAATTGCAAGTGCTACGGTAAATACTTATCAGGGAGATAATATAGAGGAGTTAGTTTAGAGTGAATAAATGGGTTTTAGTGACAGGTGCAAGCAGAGGAATCGGAAGAGGTACGGCTTTGTATCTGGCAAATAGCGGATACAATATAGTTTTGCACTGTTCAAAAAATCCTGAAAGGCTTTCGGAGCTTCAGACCGAAATCGAAAAAAAAGGCGTAGATACAAGAGCTTTGGCTTTTGATATAAAAGATCGAAAAGAAACAGAAAAGAATCTTCTTGATGATATTGAAAAAAACGGAATGTATTACGGAGTAGTGTTAAATGCCGGAATTGCAAAAGACAACCCTTTTCCTGCAATGGAAGAAAATGAGTGGGATGATGTTTTAAGGACAAATTTAGACGGATTTTATAATGTTTTAAAACCTCTTATTATGCCGATGATTCAGCAGAGAAAAGGAAGAATTATTGTAATGTCCTCAATTTCCGGTCAGTGCGGGAACAGAGGACAGGTAAATTACAGTGCTTCAAAAGCGGGACTTATCGGAGCGGCAAAAGCATTGAGCCAGGAGGTTGCAAAACGTAAAATTACCGTAAACTGCATTGCTCCGGGGGTGATAGATACTGAAATGACTGAGGATTTGCCGGAAGAAGCAACTAAACAAATACCGATGAAAAGAATGGGAACGGTAAAAGAAGTTGCAAGCCTTGTGAATTACCTTATGAGTGAAGATGCAGGATATATTACCGGTCAGGTAATCGCAGTAAACGGAGGGCTTTATTTATGAGAAGAGTTGTTGTAACAGGCATGGGAATAACCTCAGCTCTCGGTTCGACTATTGAGAGCGCTTTTGAGAGATTAAAAACGTATAAAAACTGTGTCCGTCATTGGGATAAACTTGATGAATATGAAAGATTAAATTCAAAACTGGGATCTTTTGTAGAAGGTTTTGTAATTCCTGAACACTTTACGAGAAAAGTGCGCCGCACAATGGGCAACGTTGCCCTTATGGCTGTTGTGACAGCAGAAGAGGCCTTAAAGGATGCAGGGCTTTTGAATGATGAAATTATTACAAGCGGAAGGTGCGGCGTAAGCTATGGCTCTTCTACGGGCTCGCTGGATGCGATTCTGGATTTTTATTCAATGTGTATTGATAAAGAAGTTAAACTCCTAAATTCAGGCTCTTATATTAAAATGATGCCTCAAACGACTTCCGTTAATATTTCCCTGTATTTCAAAACCCACGGAAGATTGATTCCGGCATCAACTGCCTGCACTTCAGGTTCAATGAGTATCGGGTACGCTTATGAAGCGATAAAAGACGGATATCAGGAGGTTATGATAGCAGGCGGAGCGGAAGAAATTCACCCGACACAGGTTGGAGTCTTTGATACACTTTATGCAACAAGCAGCAAAAATAATACGCCTGAATTAACCCCGTCTCCGTTTGACCGTAACCGTGACGGGCTTGTAATCGGAGAGGGCGCAGGCACATTAATTCTGGAAGAATATGAGCATGCAAAAGCAAGAGGTGCAAAAATTTATGCAGAAATTGCAGGGTTTGCGACGAATACGGACGGAACGCATATTACAAATCCAAATAAAGATATGATGGCAGAGGTTATGTGGCTTGCGCTAAAAGACGCAAAGCTTCCGCCGGAAGAGATCGGATATATTAATGCTCACGGAACTGCAACGGTTAACGGTGATATTGCGGAAACACAAGGAACGGAATCCGTTTTTAAAAGAGAAGTTCCGATAAGTTCAATAAAGAGTTATACAGGACACACCCTCGGCGCCTGCGGCGCCATTGAGACCATCTTGTCAATTGAGATGATGAACAACAAGTGGTTCTCTCCGACTCTTAACCTTAAAAATATTGATGAAAACTGCGGACAGCTTGATTATATAAAAGATGAAGGCAGAATTATTGATACGGAATACGTTATGACAAACAATTTTGCGTTTGGCGGAATTAACACTTCCATTATTTTAAAAAAATGTTAAAATAATAATAATGATGAAAAAGATATTGCTTTCATTTTTAGTTTTAATAACAATTACCCTTGGCTGCATAAGTGCAGAGCGTCCCCGCTGGGTTGGGCTTCCTATCTATGTTTATATACCGGAATACGGAAATATGAGCAAGATGATGAAAGAAGCATTTCTTTCGTGGGAAGAAACTTCCCGCTCGCTTGTTCGATTCAAATTTGTAGACAACCCTTCTAATGCAAATATAGAAGTTGAATTTGTGGACTTTGTGGCAAATTGTAATGATGTAAGAGCGGTAGGATGCACAGAAATGCTTACACGTGCGGGACAATATTACAAATCTTACGTTACAATCGGTACAAAAGAATATCAAAGAAAAATTGAGGGTGGAAAATATGTGCGTAAACTCGTCACCAGACCCCGTGAACATATTTATGGCGTAATGCTTCACGAAGCAGGACACGCTATAGGACTAGGTCATTCGCCGAATAGAAAAAGCATAATGTATCCTCAAGATTTGGATTCTATGCAGTATCTGACAAATGAAGATATGAAACTTCTTTATCAAAAATATCACTGATTCCTGTTTCATTTATCTTCAATTATATAATCATAATAACTGTTTCCGCTGGAATCCGACTTTAGGTTTTTATAACTCAACTTGTGTATTGAACATTCGGATTTTAGCTTAGTCCAGATTTCTGTATCAAATTTATCAAACATAATTCTCTGAAGCTTTCCGGCAAGTTCACCGTCCAAATACGGCATCTTATCCCATTCCGATTTCAACAGTGAATTTCTGTCAGATAATAATGTAGATAAGTGCTCAAACATAAAATAATTGATTAGAAAATCCTGCTCATGCCAGTATTTTTCAATAGCTCGCTTTATTGCCCGAAGGTTAATACTGTTTTGTGCGGCACGTATAAAATAACAGGACATTTTGTTTTCGTGCTTGTCGTTTGAAGGATTCTTTTGAAAAACGCAAAAGTCAGCATTCCAAACCTCCTGCGGAATTCTATCCGTTAGAAAAATTGTTGAATCAACCCAGCAGCCGCCGTATTTTTCCAGAAGATAAAGCCTCAAAATATCGCTGAAAATCGCAATAGGAATCCTTTTTGACTCCAATAAATCATAATATTTTTGCGGAAGCTCTACATAATCTTTGATTGTGTCAAACGAGAGAACACGAATGTTTTTATCTCCCTCATATTTTTCCACACTCTCTAAACATTTTTGAATAATAAGCGGCGCATTTTCTCTTCCCTGATGCCAGTACTGCCAAATATACTCCCTGTTATTATTTACAGGGGACAAAACTTCTTCAAACGGTTCTTTCAATGCAAAATCAGCATACTTTAGTAAATTCTTTTTAACCCACCGTGCTTTTAGTATACTTCTTTTTTTTCTATTGAAAATAAAAAGCTCTAAAAATATTTTAACAATACTGTTTTCTAATTTTAAAAAATTCATACCTTGCTAAAAAATCTCTTTCTAATATCTCTGAACGTAAATCTTCTTAATTTTTTAGGAATTTTATCCATATATTCTTTATAATCTGCAGGAACATGTTTTCTTCTCCAAGGTTTTCCGGGTTTACCCGCATAATGCAGCATCACAACATTTTTAACTTCTTCTCTCAAAGTCTTGTCAGAAAAAACATTTTTCAAAAAACCGTATTCGTAAGACCCTGACCAATCATCATTATAATAAAGGCTCTGAAACACTCCGTAACGATAAGGCAGGCTGTAGATTTTATCACACGTAATATTTAAAACATCTACATCAAAAAACTTTAACCTTGTGTTAAATGTCTCTATTGTTTTAAACATACGTTCTACAAAATTTTCTTCACGCATTTTTTTCGAATTAAATATTATGAAACTAGAAATAAAAGTCAGTTCATTTTTGTTTTCCGGAAAATATTTGTGGCAAATCATATTTGCATTATTAGGTTCCATTGCAACAGCTGCGCATTCATATTCGGTAATATCAATGTTATAAGCATCCGAAAGATCAGCCTTAAACAAAACATCTGTATCGGCATAAATAACTTTGTCATACTGCGGCAAAAGTTCGGGAATCAAAAGCCTGTAATATACAATTTCCGTCCAGCTTCCGCCTTTGTTTATAGGAGCATCCTTAAACCTTTCTTTTGAAATATATTGAAAACTAAGTGTATGACAGGTTCCTTCAACAATCTTTTGAAACTCTTTTATATCTTTCTCATCAATATCAGGGTGATAGACATAAATATCATAAGAAGTTTCTGCTCCGGCAGTATCAACCAGACTTTGTATCGTAACAGCCCCTGCAAGAACTATTCTTTTATCAAAAGTAAACACTACCGGTATTCTAGCCATTATCTCTCCTTTATAATTCTTTTTTCTAACAATTTATGCATTTCTCTGGAAAAATTTTGCAATATCCTTATGCTCAATAATTTTTGATATCGGGCGTCCGTGCGGGCAGGTGAAAGGCTTTTCACAGGTGCGCCAGTTTTTTATTATCTCCTGCATCTGAAACTGGTTTAGATAAGTATTAGCTTTAACAGCAGCTTTGCACGAAGTTGTTATTAATATGCTCTCTTCAATATTATCTATATTGCCGGAAATATTCTCCAGAATATCCGCAAGAATTTCTTTTGGCGAAACTTTTGAAATGAGCTGCGGCACTTTTCTGAATATCGCTTCAGTATCAGAGAGAAAATCAATCTCATACCCAAACTTTTCAAGTTTATCTTTATTAGCTTCCAGAAGCGCCTTGTCGCTTGGCGATACAGGAAGTACATCCGAGATGAATAAAAGCTGGCAGTCTATATTTTTTGATTTCTTTAACTTTTCGTAAATATATCTTTCTTCTGCAATATGCTGATCGACAATTTCCAACCCTTCTTCTCTTTCTATTAAAATATATGTTTTTTTATATTGCCCGATAATTAATTCTTCCTGCTCAACATGTTTCTCTTCAATAAACCTTGATTGTTCATATTTATGTTCAAACTTGGGTTCATACTTAGGATATTCTGCTTTTGCACTCTCCGGTGAAGGTTTTGGCTTTGCAAAACTCACAACCTTTTGTTCTTCTTCTTCCGGCTTTGCAAGAACTTTTTGCCAATCCAAATTACCGCTTACATATATATCGTCCGAACCCTGCTTTTTAGAATTTGCAGAAACTTGTTCAACCTCCGGTTTTTCAACAACATGCAAATGTTCTTTTTCCACAATTCCTGACAACGCCATATCAATTGCAGAATAGATAAAATTAAAAACCTGATTAGGATTTTTATATCTGACTTCTTTTTTGGAAGGATGAACGTTAACATCCACATCCTCCGGCGGAATTTCCAAATTTAAAATTATAAACGGATAGCGTGAGCCTATAAGGTTTCTGTACACCATATCAACAGATTTTTGGAAAACAGGACATTTTACAATACGTGAGTTCACGTACATGTAATAATCTTTTTTGCTTGCTCTTGTATAATCCGGAGTACTTACAAAACCCGAAATTTTCAGTCCGGACACTTTATCTGTTTTTAAAACCTGTTTCAGATTTTTAGAAATATCGTCCGAAAAAACTTCTTTCAGAACCTGAATTACATCATTTTGTCCCGTTGTTTTAAGAGTTGTTTTTCCGTTATTTTTTAGTTCAAATGCAATTTGCGGATGCACAAGGGCTAATGACTGGATAAGTTCACTTATGTATGCGTATTCGGTTTTAGAGGATTTTAAGAATTTGAGTCTAGCAGGAATATTGTAAAATAAATCCCTGACCTCCATAATCGTACCGACTGCGCATCCAGTTCGGGCTTGTTTAACTTCAGAATTTTCACATTCAACCTTCACTCCGTAGTCAAAGTCTTTCGTTCTTGTGATACAGGTTAATTTTGAAATAGAGATAATACTTGCAAGTGCTTCTCCTCTAAAACCCATAGTTTTTACAGCGTACAAATCTTCACCTGAATGGATCTTGCTGGTAGCATGTTTTGAAAAAGCAAGCATTATATCATCCGGATGAATACCTGAACCGTTATCAGCAATACGAATATTTCTGCATTCGTTGGAAATTTCTATGCTGACTTTTGTAGCACCTGCATCAACAGAATTTTCAACAAGTTCTTTTACGACAGAAAACGGACGCTCTATTACCTCTCCTGCAGCAATCTGATTTATTACATTTTTTGAAAGCTGAACGATTCTACCCATAGCTTTTATTATACTCCAAAATATTTTTGTCGTGCTATAATAAAGTGGTAGATAAAAGGGGGAAGGTAATATAAATGGCAAAGAACAAAAAGATTAAAGTAGCATTTCCTCATATGGGAACAATATCAATAGCATGGGCAGCAGGCTTGAGGAAAATCGGAGTAGAGCCGTATGTTCCTCCTTATACGAGCAAAAAAACACTTTCTTACGGAACTAAAAATTCTCCGGAAGCTATATGTCTGCCATACAAATTAATTCTCGGGAACTTTATAGAAGCAATTGAAGGCGGAGCAGATTATGTTGCAATGATTACTTCTCCGGGAATTTGCCGTCTCGGTCAGTATGGTTCAAATATTCACACAACGCTGAAAGATTTAGGTTACAATGCAAATTATATAGAACTTTCACTTTATGACGGAATTAAAGGAATTTACAAGTTTTTGAGAGAAATTTCCGGCAAAAATGATCCTATCCTTATACTACGTGCAATAAATATTACAATGCGTAAGATTTTTGCAATAGATGATCTGGATAGTGCTCTCTCATATTACAGAGCACGTGAAATTAAGTTCGGAGATGCTGAGAGAAATTACAAAAAAGCTTTAAGGCTGATAGATAAAGCAAATTCTACGCATGATTTGAAAAAAGCTTACGAAGCTGCACTGAAAGAAATTGAAAAAACGGAAATTGATCCTAACAGAGAAGTTTTAAATGTTGATATTACAGGTGAAATTTACCTGGTAAATGACGAATTTTCAAACCAGAATATCGAGCGGGAACTGGGCAGAATGGGTGTGCAGACTAGAAGAAGCCTGACTGTAGGAAGCTTCCTTAAAGATGCAATCATTCCAAAAGCTTTCAGGCCGCCGGAAACTCACCTTCAAAGAGCGGAAAAAATGGCAAAACCATATCTTATGCGTGATATAGGCGGTGATGCACTTGAGTGTGTTTCTGATGTGGTATTTGCGGATGAAAAGGGCAAGGACGGAATTATTCATATCTCTCCGTTTACCTGCATGCCGGAAATTATGTCACAAAATATTTTCCCGACAATGAGAGAAGATCACGAAATCCCGATTCTTACACTAATCATGGATGAACAAACAGGAAAAGCCGGTTATATCACAAGACTGGAAGCATTTGTTGATCTTATGAGACGTAAAAAACGTGCAAAGCTCGGAAAAATTAAGACAAGAATTTAGTTCTTGTCAAAAATAGCTTGAATAAATTCCCTGGAGTCGAAATCTTTTAAGTCCTCCATTTTTTCACCAACTCCGACAAGTTTTACCGGCAATGCAAGTTCTTTTGCAATTGCAAGAACAATTGCGCCCTTTGCCGAACCATCCAGCTTGGTAAGTGCAACCGCTGTAAGATTTACGCACTCCTTAAAAACTTTTGCCTGCTGAAGCCCGTTTTGACCGGTGTTTGCATCAATTACAAGGATACTCTCCATAAGTTCTTCACCGGCATTTTTGTCAATAACGTTTTTAATCTTTGACAATTCTTCCATTAAATTAAACTTATTTTGAAGCCTTCCTGCCGTGTCAACAAGCACTACATCATACTTTTCATTTCTGGCTTTCTGTATAGCCTCATAAACAACAGATGCCGGATCGGCTTTGTCACGTCTTACAATATCTGCACCGGAACGCTTTGACCAGATATCAACCTGCTCCTCTGCTGCTGCTCTGAAAGTATCACCGGCTGCAATCAAAACTTTTTTGCCTTCGTGTTTAAAACGATACGCAAGTTTTCCGATAAGAGTGGTTTTTCCTGCTCCGTTAACACCGGTAATAAAATAAATGTTTAACTTTCCTTCATTATAATTGAGTTTGCAGGAGCCTGCCGAATCTAAAATTTTTAAAAATTCTCCTTCAAGAAATTCCTTTACCTGATTTGGTTTTATTTTATTCTGACCTCTAAGTTTATCAACCAGTTCTGAAGCATAATTAACACCAAGATCTGCGCTAATAAGCAAATCTTCCATATCATCCAGAAGAAAATCCGAAAATTCTTCCTCCTGCGATACAGCATCAACAACATTTCCGACCAGAGCCTGAGCGGTTTTTGAGACTGTAGATTTTAGTTTATCAAAAAAATTGAACAATTAGACCTCCGGCGTTAACCCTGCTCAAAAAAGAAAAATACTCTTATTTAAGCCCGTTTTCAACAATAACTTTTGCTAAAATTCCGTTTACAAAAGATGAAGAATCCTCAGTTGAATACTTTTTAGCGAGTTCCACAGCTTCATCCACAACAACCTTTATCGGTGTATCTTTTATATACAAAAGCTCCGTTATTGCGATTCTCAAAATATCTTTATCCATTTTTACCAGACGGGAAATATCCCAGCCGTTTGAATATTTCTGAATTTCGTTATCAATTTCTTTGTGGTGAATTTTGAATTGTTCCGCAATTTCAATTGTATAATTTTTTACTTCAGATTGATTTTCAAGAGTTGCAAACTCTGCAATTTCCAGTGCTAGAAGAGCCTTTTCCGCAACATCTATCATTGTGTCAACCTTGCGAATCATCTCATCTGTCATCGGAATCTTAACAGGCTTATTTTTTGCGCCCATCGGACGTGAAAGATTAGATTCATGCTCTGCTTCATATGTATCAAGCATGTCTTTTATGTCTATCAATGATCCTACTGTAAGATTCAATTCTTCCGATGCAGAATTTGATAAAATTCTTACAGATTTCAGCATTATATCTTCAAAATCTTTTCTTCCGTATTTTGTAATCTCTTTATCAAACTGCGAAAATAATATAAGTGCTAATTCTCTTGCTGCACGTCTTGCTTGCATATATAATTCTCCTAATTTTGTATTTGCTTTTGGGTTAATAATAGCATAAAAAAATAAACCGCAAAATACACAACAAAAAAGACTTATGTACAACTATACACAAAATATGCTTGAAATATAACTACAATGTCATTCCGAACTTGTTTTGGAATCTTGCCGGTGGTAAGACCCTGAAACAAGATCAGGGTGACAATTTCAGCTTTTTAGCGTAAACTGCGATATAAATTCACAACAAAAAGACCATTTAAATTAAATCAAACTAAAACTAAATTAAGCTTCGCTCTCTGCCGGTAATTTGTTTTTCGGGAAATATTCTTCTTCCTCCTCCGGAGGCAGATTAATCGGCAATCTGAACCCAAATGTAGAACCTTCTCCTTCTTTAGAATCAACAAAAACCTGTCCGTGGTGGTGTTTTTCGACAGTTACTTTAACCAGATGCAGCCCTAAGCCTGTACCTTTCACAGTATGAGTTGCATTTTCGCACCTGTAGAATCTGTCGAATACTTTCTTTAAATCTTTTTCCGGAATACCAGGTCCTTGATCTTCTACGCTCACTTCTACATATTCGCCGTCACGTGAGCGTTCAACACGAACTTTAATACGCTTTCCGTCAGGAGAATACTTGATGGCATTAGATAAAATATTCATAAACGCACGGGAAATGCTTTCAATATTGACATAAATCTGCGGCAAATCCGGTTCTTTCATAATAGAGATTGTTAAATCATGTTCTTTTGCAAGAACCTGAACCTGATTAACCGCATCTTCAATAATTTCAATAATATCGGTTTTTGTTTTTTCCATATGAACATTCTGCGCTTCATAGCGTGAAAAATCCAGAATATCATTAACCATTCTGTTAAGTCTTATAATTTCCTGATTCATTACCCCTATAAATTCTCTCTGGGTATTGAAATCAAAATCATTTCCGTAACTGTACAAAGTATCAATGTAGCTCCTCAAAACTGTTACAGGCGTTCTAAGTTCGTGGGAAACATTGGATATAAAGTTTGAACGCAGCTGATCCATTTCAACATCTTTTGTAACATCGATAAGTACAATAATATAACCGACATAAGAATGTGAACGGGTAAACATTGGAGAAATCAAGCATTTTAAAATTCTTGTGTCAATCTGGATATTGAAAGGTACCGGAGTACCATCATCATCAAGCGGGGTGTCTTTAAATTGTACAATTTTATCTGCAAAACAAAATTCGCCGGAAGAATCGCAGAATTGCTGAATCTGGGTATTTACAATATCTTTTTCTTCAACTTCAAGCAGTTTTTGCGCATAATTGTTAACCATAATAACTTTGTCGTGGTTATCACACACAACAACACCGTTAACAATACTCATAAGTACGGATTCAAGTTTGTTACGTTCAAAAGTCAGGCTCTCGATTGTTTGTTCATTGTAACGGCTTAGTTTTTCCGACATATCATTAAAAGCGCCGTAGAGTTCTTTTACTTCGCTGTCAACATCTTTATCGTCAATCATATAGCCGAACTCGCCGGAAGAAATTTTCTTAACGCCCTGATAAAGCTTGCGAAGCTCACGTGTAATAATCGAAGAGTTCATATAAATAATCCCGACAATAACAAGCCACGCAAGAAGAAAAACAATTGCAATTGATGCTTTTGACGTTGAAGAAACCCTGTCAATAATGCTTCCGCTCAAGCCGACAGTTACAGAACCGATATTCTGCGAGCTGCCCATATTTTTTACAACCATTGGTGAACTAACAGTAATACGGGCTTTTTCTGCCTGATCCGGATAATCATCCTTGCTTGAATAAATTATTTTGGAATTATTATCCTTAAAAACAATAAAAGCAATATCATCATTACTGTTGAGTACTGAAGCCGAATTAGATTTAAGCGCATCGTATTTTGCAAGTTCCGGCACATCTTTCGTTGCCTCAACACCTTCTATTGCAAGTGTTTTGGATAAAACAAGCGCAAAGTTTTTATAAGCGCTGTTCATATTTTGGGTAATACTGTATGTTGCAAAGCCGGCAGCAAGTAGAATAAATGCGGTACTAACACCCAAACCCGCAAGTATTAATCTGGTTTGAGCTGTCATCCCCCTTTTCTTTGCTTTCTCTTTTTCCGGTTTCTTAAATTCAGCGCTTGTTTCCATACCGTGATTATATCATGTAAAGTTTTTTGAAGCAATAAATGTTCTTTAATGTCCTATTGTATTCTTAGACAGGTATATTCAACCTACAAGCTTTAATCTGCTTTTTACGTATCTTAAAAATTTTAAGCTTTGCCGCTTTACTTCCACTATTTATAAAAAAGTCTCAAAAGACTCTTTATTTTAGTGCTTTTGAATATGTACAAAGCTCTTTAAATATGTTACGCTTAACAAAAAGGAGATTGTATAATGAAATTATCCGGACTTGATAGAGATGGCAATGAGAAAGAGTTTGATCTGAATGATTTTTCAGATAAGAGAGTAATCTTATATTTCTATCCGAAAGACAATACTTCCGGCTGTACTCAGGAAGCCTGTGATTTTAGAGACAATATCAATCGTCTTACCAAATATGCGCCGGTTATCGGAGTGAGTCCGGATAGTTTAAAAAGTCATAAAAATTTTAAAGAAAAGCACGACTTAAATTTTATTTTATTATCTGATCCGGAACATGTTCTTGCCGAAAAATATAGTGTGTGGAAGGAAAAATCTATGTATGGCAGAAAGTATATGGGCATAGAACGCTCAACATTCATTCTCAATAATGGTGAAATTGAAAAAGAATGGCGCAAAGTTAGAGTAAAAGGACATGTTGATGAAGTTATCAGCTACCTGGCTCAAGAAAAATAAAACAGTTCAGGTTTTATAAAACCTGAACTGTTTTATTCGTTTTTCTGTACATTTAATTTTTCTTTTTATCGGCAAGTTCGCTATCAACCCTCAAAAATACAGGTTTGATATTCTCTTTGTCAATCAAATGTCCTGCCTTTAGGCTTTCGCAGGTAATGTCATCAAGCTTTGTATTCAAATCATAGGTAAGCTGTTCTGCCATACTCGATGCGATATTCGGACAGTAAGGATAAATCAAAGAAGCTATTACTGTCATAACTTGTAATACGTTAGTCAAAACCTCTCCGCACTTCTCCATTTGCCCTTCCTTAGCCAGCGTCCAAGGAGCATTATCAGTTACGTACTTGTTTGTTAAATCAACTAATTCATTGATTTTTAATGCAGCTTCCTGAACTTCCATATAATCAAAATGATGTTTTACTGCCTTTATTGTTTCAAGAGACTGTTCTTTTAAAGTATTTTTGCCAAGAAATTCCGGCTTGATATCCCCGTCAAAGTATTTTACAAGCATTGACAGAGTTCTGTTTAGAAGATTTCCCATAGAGTTTGCAAGGTGAGCATTAACCTTTTCTTTAAAATCTTCATCTGAATAATTTCCGTCCTTACCGCAAGGAGCAGCAGATGCCATATAATATCTGAGAGGGTCAGGAATATCAAGATTAAATGCTTCTAAAACACTTGTCGGAGAAATAACATTTCCGAGAGATTTTGACATTTTTGTCTGGTCAATTGTAATCCACCCGTGCGCTAAAATGTGTTCCGGAAGCGGGAGATTGAGCGCCATAAGTTCTGCAATCCAATAAATACTATGGAATTTCAAAATATCTTTTCCGATAACCTGAACATTTGCCGGCCAGAATTGTTTAAATTTGTTATCACAGTTTTCACTATCGTAGCCGAGTGCTGTAATATAGTTAGACAAAGCATCTATCCAAACATAAATAACTTGCGAATCATCGCCGAGAACCGGAATCCCCCAGCTTACATTTGACCTGGCACGTGAAACGGATATGTCCTCTATATTTTCCAGCTGGTTAAGCACTTCATTTGCTCTGAAAGAAGGAATTATAAAATCCGGATGAGTTTTGATATGTTTGATTATTGCATCTTTGTATTTAGTAAGTTTAAAGAAATAGTTCTCTTCTTCCACAATTTCAGGTTTCTTCATATGGTTAGGACAAAGACCGTCCTCTGTTAAATCTTTTTCGCTGAGAAAAGATTCGCAACCGGAGCAGTAAAGCCCTTTATATGAATGTTTATAAATATCGCCGTTATCCATAAGTTTTTTAAAAATCTTTTGAACGGCTTTTTCGTGTTGCTCATCTGTTGTTCTGATAAATTGAGAATATTCTATATCCAAAGCCTTCCATGCCTCTTTAAATTTTTGTGCATTCATATCACAGAATTCTTTTGGTGACATTTCTTTTTCTGTGGAAGTTTTTTGGATTTTTATACCGTGCTCGTCTGTTCCTGTAAGAAAATAAGTATTCTTGCATCTTTGTGTAAAATGTCTGTAAATTACATCCGTAAGAATTTTCTCATAAGCGTGTCCAATATGCGGAGCACCGTTTACATAATCAATAGCTGTTGTGATATAAAATTTTTCCATAATCTCAATTCCTTTTTCTTCAATCCTGATTATATCATGAACAAGGGCTGGAAGAAGCCAGGCAAACAATTTCTTTTATTCCTGCATTTTGAAGTGTTTTTATCATTTCTTCAAAAGTTGCACCAGTTGTACAAATATCATCCAGTATCAAAACAGGTTTAGAAAGATCCTTTGAAATATCAACTTCAAAAGCCTGTGACAGGTTAATTAGTCGTTCTTTACGTGTAAGCGTGTATTGCGGTTTTGTATCTTTTATCCTTTTTATTAATTCCGTGTTCAGAGAATAGCCTGTCATTTTGCAAAATTCTTCTGCCGTTAGTTCCATGTGATTATATTTTCTTTTTTTAATTCGGTTTTTATGAAGCGGTGTCGGGACAACCTGAAAATCTCTTGTGTCATTTATTTTTTGCCAATAATCATTCATAAATTCTGCAAGATAAAATGCCAGTTCTTTTTGTTTATGGTATTTTAAACCTCTTATAAGTTTTTGCAGAGTTTTTTCGTAAATTCCACAGGAATAAACATTTACACTATCAATTATTCTGCAAGGTTTAGCACCCGAAAAAGTAAGTTCCGAGTAGCATTTCGGACACATTTTAAGTGAATATTTGGAAGAGGAGCAAAAATAACATTTTTTTCTGTAAATTAAATCAAGAAGTGAAAGAAATAAATTTTTCATAAATAGAATTATATCATACGAAGTTTTTAAAGTATAATATAAACCGGAGGTATCGGATATGGGTATAAAATCGTGGACTGATTATTTTTTGGATATGGCAAAAACCTGCTCATCCCGTTCAAATTGTTTACGAGCTCAGGTTGGTGCGGTAATTGTCGGTCAGGACAAGAAAATTAAGGCAACCGGTTATAATGGTACGCCTTCAGGTGTTGAATCCTGTTATGAAAGAGGTGAGTGCTACAGGATAAAAAACAACATTCCATCCGGAACCTGTTATGAAACCTGCCGATCTATTCATGCGGAACAAAATGCAATTATTCAGGCTGGTCAGGACAGGTGTATGGGCGCATCAATGTATATTTACGGTCATAACTTTATTTGTATCCTTTGCAAAAGATTTATTGTACAATCGGGAATCGTTGATGTGTACTTAAAAAAAGATGACAACTCGCCGGTTCTTCACGTGTCTGTAGAGGATATAAAACGGGAATTGGAGCATCCGGAAGAAGTTGTAGTAACAAAGTAGCTAAAAAATAACAAAGATAAAGACTATTCAAAATCTAAATCTTTAATATTTATAATATCAATTGTACTCTCTCAATCATTTTATATAAATCTTGTTTTACAAATTTGTAAAAAGAAGTATGCTGCCAGTCTTTTACATTATTTACAAGTCTTTTTTACGGGACTTATATACAACTTTACACAAAATATGCTTGAAATATATTTATAATGTCATTTAGAACTAATTTCGGAATCTTGCCGGTGGTAAGATTCCGAAATTAGTTCAGGGTGTCAATTTTAGCTTTTTTAGTGTAAACTGCGACATAAATACCTTTTTTACAGGATTGTAATTGAGGTAATTGATTTGCTTATTTAATTCTTTTTCTTCCGAGGTAATTGTATGTTCAAAAAAATTTTCTCTGAAATAGACTTTGTTTTATTAATATAACCCTGGGCTGGGGTACACTTCAGGTTTGCCTGACCGACAATATTCTACTGCATTTTTTTATGCGATTGAGAGGTTGATTTGGTATAATTTTTATTTGATGTATTTGTAAGATTTAAATTTTGAGGGGTTTTTACTATTTCAAAAGTATTCCTGACAGAATTAGGAAAGGAGAAATAGTATGAATATTGTTGAGCCAATAAGAAAGAAAAGTGATTTACAAAAAATAGAAAATATTTTAAGAAAACAGAGTTTGCGTGATTTGTTGCTTTTTACTGTCGGTACAAATTGCGGTTTGAGAATCTCGGATATTTTAAATCTTAATGTTTCTGATGTTAGAAACAAAGATTACATAAGTATTACAGAAAAGAAAACCGGAAAATACAAACGTTTTCCGATTAATTCAAAGCTGAAGCCAATGTTTGCAAAATTTACGCAGAATCGTAATATCGATGAACCGTTATTTTTGTCTGTTTTTAATAATCGAATGGAACGTACGCAGTGTTACAGAATTGTAAATACTGCTTGCAGAAAAGCCGGAATTGATTATAAAATTGGAACGCATACTTTAAGAAAAACTTTTGGATATCACCATTATCAAAAATTTAAAGACGTTGCGGTTTTGCAGAAGATTTTTAATCATTGCTCTCCTCAGGTTACACTCCGTTATATTGGCATAGATCAAGATATGATTGATGAAAGCTACAATAATTTTGTACTGTAATCTTAAGCAATAATTCAACAAAAAAACAATTCAACATAATTACAATTGTGTTGAATTGTTCTTTAAAAACTTTGTAATAATTATATCACAAAGTAAAAATATTCAATATAATTGTAAAACATTATGTTGAATTTATTTCGCAATTTTTTAAATTAATCAATGAAAAACCGGTATTAATAGCAAGATTTAATACTTCAACAATTTTGTAATTATGTAGAGATCAAGGGTCTTTTGAAAAGGTCAGGTTTTTCTCGGAAAGTAGTCAGGCGGCAGTGGGCATCAGTTTACCGATAAAAAATAAAGCGGAAATAGAATCTATAAAGGATTTGTACAGGAGGAAAAATCAAATGAGTGAACTCCTTATGTTTACGCTTGCTATTAATACGGGAATGGATCTGATAGACCTGCTTAATCTAAGAGTTAAAGATGTAAAAGACAAGTTATATTTGACTATCGGGAAAAATAAGACAGTTCCATTGAATGATGAAATTCTTGAATTAATTAGAGAGGTAATTTCCGGACAAAAACTTTGCAGCTATTTGTTTAGTAATTCTAATGGCGAAAAATTGCACAGAACAGCAGTATTTTATGCATTTAAGAATGTTTGCTCCGAACTCGGGCTAAGTAATAAGTATTCTGTTGCATCCTGGAGAAAGACATTTGCCTATCACTATTACATGAAGTACAAAGATTTATCTTATCTGCAGTGGTTATTTAATCAGACAAATATAAAACTGGCTCTCAAGTTTATTGATGTAGACGAGAATATGAATTTGAGATACAGAGAAGGTGTTGTTTTATAAGGAGAGTTTAATGGAAGTTTTTAGTATTAATTATAATTCTTTAGATAATCCAATAAATGTTGTTATTCCTATGGCAGGTGCAGGAAGCCGCTTTGCCGTTGCGGGATATGATGTCCCAAAGCCGTTTATTGAATTCGACGGGAAAATGATGATTGAGCACGTTTTAGCCTCATTCAAACGCATAAATGCCGTTTTTACATTGATAATGCAGGAAAAGTTTCTTTCAGAACAAAAAAATCAGGTTGAGAAATTACAGGAAAAATACAAAATAACTATTGTAACTGTTCCAAAACTCACTATGGGGGCTGCGATTACTGCCCTTGCGGCACATAAGGCAATAAATTTCAAATACGATATTATTTTTGCCGATTCGGATAATATTTTTAACGATGAAGATGTTTTTAAATTTGTAACATCTGTAAGAAGCAGAGATTTAAGCGGTGCCCTGTTGACCTTTAAATCCTCTAATCCTTGTTTTTCTTACGCAAAAGCCGATGACAAAGGTCTCTTAATAGAAACAAGGGAAAAAGAGGTTATTTCAGACCATGCCATTTGCGGCATGTATTATTTTAAAAATTTGGAAGATTTTAAAGATGCGGTGATTGATCTGGTTGTAGAAAGCGACATACAGAAAGGCGAGTTTTACATGTCAAATGTCTATAATCACCTGAGAAAAACTAAAGATAAAATCGGGATTTATGATATTGCTCATTTTGACTGCGTCGGGACACCAGAGCAGCTTCAGGAATATTTAAAAGGAGGAAATTGTGCAAGAATTTAACAATATCCTCCTGTTTGGAGGAGAAACTAAAAACGAAAACATGCCGGTAGGGTTTTATTCTTCTCTGGCACTTTTGCCTCTGAGAGGTAAATCTGTTATTTTAAGACAGCTTGAAAACCTCAAAGAGTCATACGGATTGAATAAATTTATTATTGTTGTCTGCAATGATAATTATAAACTTCTGGATTATATAAAAAGTATCTTAAGCGAAAAGTTTGAAATAACACTTGTTCAAGTTAACAGTAAAAAGAATATTTTAAGTTCATTAAAATACGCTCTTAAAAAGGCTGATCCGAATTTGCCGACAAGAGTTCTGCTTGGTGACACAATGATTCCTAAAAGTATTGATGACGCTCAAGATGTAATTTTTACTTCAAAAGATATTACTACGTCTGATAACTGGTGCCTTGTTGATAAAAACGGACATTTTTATGACAAAGAGAAAAATATTGACATTGCAGATAAAGAGGCACTTGTTGGATATTACGCTTTTTCGGATACAAAATATCTTCTGAATTGCTGTGTGAAGGCAAGATTAATGCTAAAAAAAGAGATTTCGACTGCTCTGATTATGTATCAGGAAAAACACAAACTTAAAACAAAACTCATTGATGACTGGTACGATTTGGGGCATACATCGGGATTAATTAAAGCCAAAAACATGCTTTTTAATGCCAGATGTTTCAATTCAATATCTGTTGATACAGAATGCGGGCTACTTACCAAAACCAGTACAAAAGTTCAGAAACTTGAAGATGAAGCCCTCTGGTATCTTAACCTGCCTGATGATTTAAAAATTTTCACGCCGAGATTTGTAAGTTTCAATAAAGATAATTCTTCTGCAAGTTTAACGCAGGAATTATACGGCTATCCGTCTTTGCAGGAACTGTATTTGTCCGGCGAGGTTAATCTTGAGGACTGGAATTATATTATCAAATTGCTGTTCAATCTGCATAAGAAATTTGAAAACTATACTTCAGAAACTAATCCAAACGCACTCAAATGGCTTTATTACGATAAAACAAAAGAGCGATTAGGGGATTTAAGAAAACAAAATCCTTACTGGAACAAAGTTTTAGACCGAGAATTTGAATATATAAATGGCAAAAAATACAGAGGAGTTGCCTCTTTAAAAGACGGTATTGATATTTGTGTTCAAGAGCTCTGCAAAACTGGAACAGAAACCATTATTCATGGCGATTACTGTTTTTCAAATATCCTTTTTGATTCAAGTAATTATTGTTTCAAATTGATAGATCCGAGAGGGAGGTTAAATGCTGAACCGACAATATATGGTGATCCGAGATATGATATTGCAAAACTTCGTCATAGTGTTGCGGGACTTTATGATTTTATTGTTCATGGACTTTTCAAGCTAAAAGAGGATAAAACAGGCTTTGAATACGAAATTAAGACTTCTGCGGATTACTCAATACTAGAGAGAATTTTCGATAAATATGCGGCATTAAACGGTTATAATCCACAGGAAATAAAGTTTATAGAAGGATTGTTGTTTCTTTCAATGATTCCGCTGCACAAGGACAATTTCAGCAGACAGAAGATTTTTTATCTGAAGGCGGTGGAGCTTTTGAACTTGAGTATCGAACGGGGGAAGAAAGCTTTGTCGGCGGGAGTTTCGGAGGGCAAAACTCTGGTGGCGGTGAGTCGGAGGGAATGAAACAAGTAAACAAGTCCCGCACCTGCCCCCCCCTTGAGGGGGAAGTACCCGAAGGGGAAAGGGGGGTAAGAAAAAACCAGTAAACAAGTCCCGCACCTGCCCCCCTTGAGGGGGAAGTACCCGAAGGGGAAAGGGGGGTAAGAAAAACCAGTAAACAAGTCCCGCACCTGCCCCCCTTGAGGGGGAAGTGGTCGGAGACCGAAGGGGGGGGAGTAAATTGAATAAAGAATTAAACGATAAAGAAAAGGACAGACGAATGGAAGACAAAAAGCTCAGAATATGTATTGACTTAGACGGAACGATATGCACGATAAAGAAGCCTGACGAGAGTTATGCGGATGTAAAAGTCATGCCGGGGGCGAAGGAGTTTATAGACAGCTTGAAAGCGGACGGGCATACGATAATTATCAATACCGCCCGCAATATGCAGACACAGGGGCATAACGTGGGTAAGGTTATGAAGAATGTGGGTAAAATCACTCTTGACTGGCTGGAGGCGAACGGCATCCAGTATGATGAGATTTTCTTCGGCAAGCCGAATGCTGATATCACGATAGACGACAGGGTGATAAAATTCGATGGCTGGGAAAAAATGGATAAAGAACAAGTATTGAAACAAGCAAAGGAGAGGTAATTATGAAAAATTTGACAGGAGAAAGTATAAAGATTTTCAAAGAAAAGTTAAACAAATATGTTGAAAATTTTCAAAATAACAGTGAGATAGAAGCAACCAGAGAGCGTGCACTAACTCTAATTTCGAGTATTTATGGTGATGAATCTTCTCAGTATAAGAGATTTAGAGATGTTGGATTCTCTTCCTTTGGAAGTGGCAGCTATTCTCCGAGGGATATCAAAACCTTTATAAGCATTTTGCAAGGGATTTTGGATACGCTTGATGTATTGGAGGGGTAATCCCCTCCGATACAGGAAAGCAGGAAGTTAGAAAACAGTTAAAGGAGAGATAATGCAAAATACAGTACATATAGAGACATTAATATCGGATTTACCCTGTCAATATCAAAATATATACGGGCATCCGGAATATGATGAGACAGTACTAGGAATTGATACCATAAAAAATGGTGAAAAAATTGCAGATATAATAAATCAATATAAAAAACTGACAGGAAAAACTACAATTAAAGTGCTGGATATTGGTTGTGCACAGGGCTATTATTCTCTAAAAGCTGCGGAATTAGGCTGTAAAGTTGTCGGCATTGATCTGGAAGAAAAAAATATTGCTATATGTAAATATCTAAATAGGGAAAATAAATTTTCAGTAGATTTTAGAAAAGAATTTTTAGATTATGATTTTGTCAAAAATATTCAAGATGATGAATACGATTTTATTTTTTTATTTAGTGTAATTCATCATTTATGTCAAGAAGAGGTCACTTATTATAAAGGTTATGGATATAATTATGCAATATCCATTATGAAAGAATTATCTAAAAAGTGTAAAATCTTGTTAGGAGTTCTTGCAACAAGAGAAGAGACTCTACATTGGGCGAAATACTTGCCTAATAGTTATAATGATTTTTTAAAGGATTTTGCTTTTTCAACTGAAATTAATTATGTTTTTATACCATATCAAAAAACATTTAGACCTTTTATTTTTGCGAGTAATTATTATAGTATCAACAAAAATAACCTGATTTTGGGCGTAGATAAAAACTTACAAACAGATTATTTACATTTTAGAACAAGTGATAGATCTTTAACAATTAGGAAAGAATTAGTATTTAAATATCCGGAATTAGTTATAGGGTATATGAATAAATTTTTACCTAAAGAAGATATTAAAAATTACGATTTTCATTTTGAAGATTATAACTTTACAAGTTATGAAAAATATTTTAAAGATATAATATGCAGATTTAAGAAAAATACATTAGGAATTATTTGTATAGATAGATATTGTGCTCTTGTATGTACTAAATTTGAATTGGAAAAAGATAAACTAATAATAAAAAGGAAAATACTGGGTACAAAATATAATAACCCAGATTGTGACTTAGTTTTAACACTTAAAGATTCAAATAGAGTATATGTTGATACAAGAGAAACAATACCGGCTCCAGAATGGTTAGATTTGAAATTGCATTATAAAGAACAATTTTTAAACTTTGAAGCAGGGGCAAATATTTTAAGTATACTGCAAAACCAAACAAGTGAAGAAAAATTTTTAAATGAATTAGAAATTTTTATAGGAGAAGTTTTATTACAATTTAACCAAAACTGTAAATTTTTGAAATCAATCGCATTTGATTGTACTGCAGAAAATTGTTTAAAACTACCTAATATGAAATATCATTTTTTTGATTACGAATTTGAGCTTAGAAATGGCATAGATAAATCATACATGGTATATCGTATTATTATGTGGGCTTGTATTTTATGTAATAGAAATAACAAGTTAGAAGAGTATTTTGTTTATTTTATTCAAAAATATAATTTGGAAGATAAATATCATTGGTGTGAATATTATGATAGATATTTATGTCACATGTTTCTTGAAAAAAGGTATGAAGGAGAGTATTGGAAAGCCTACCATAATAGTTATTATGTAAAGAGTATACGTACTCTTAGTAAATTATGTACTTTGTTTATCCCTATAAAGCGTATTAGGAGAAATTACAGAGAAAAGCTTATTAAGTATTTTGCATACCCTAATAATAGAATTGTAAAGCATTTTAATATTGTAACCTCATAAGGAGTGATAAAAGATGAAAAGAGCAATCATAATACCAACATTTATTAATCATTTTGATTATATAAAAGATTTTTTGTTTACATATGAAAAAAATGTTTATAATTCAGAAAATATATCACTCAATTTTATTTTAAGTAATTCCATTGAAAAAGAGATGATGGAACAGATTATAAAGCATTACAATGTAAAAAATATTAATTGCTATAGTATTATTGATATTTTAGAAAAATATAATATAAAGCTAGATTTGTCGAATATTTTAAGTGAGCTGGGAAAATTTAGTTATCAAACCATAAAAAAATTATATGCCATACATTATTTAAAGTTTGACCAATCATTAATTATAGATTCTGAATCATTGATATGTTGCAAGGTAAATTTAAATACGTTATTTGATAATTATTTTAAAAAACCATATGTTTTTTATTCAAATATGCCAAAAGAAGAAGAATATAAAAATAAACTTGATTATAAGGCAAGCATAAGCGTTGCAAAATTATTGAATACAGAAATAGATAATTGTTTGTATCTTGAAGGATTTCATTGGTTTTATGATATAAGAATAATTAATGATTTGTTTAAATATTTTAATGATGATGTTTTTAATGCAATATATGAATATACAAAAAGCAAACAAGAGTTTGATAAAGCTGTTTTTGAATGTCTTTTATATTATAAATTTATACGAATCAACAATGACAAGTATAATTATGAATTTGTTAATTCTAAAAATATGCTTATTGAAAAGATTAAACCAGAAGAATTGAACAATATTAAGAAAAAAATGGAACAGCGGAATTGTAAATATCTACCATTTACTATACATGGATTTGAATTTGGCAAAACTTGTAATATAAAGATATGGAAAGAGTTTTTAAATAAATATCAATGCCAAATTATACGTTTATACCCAATGAGAAAAAGAAACAAACGATACATAATAAAAAAAATGATTTATGACTTCAATACTAAAATTATATGTGCTACAGATGATGTATGGATGTATAAAAAAATCGCAGTTAAAAAGAATTTTTCATTTTTTCCCTTACTTATTAATGAATGGTGTAATCAGTGGTGAGAAAACTAAATAGTAATAGCATTTCTGTTATTATTCAGGGTGCAATTGAATATGGAATTACACGCAGATGTCTGAAGAGCATCCGTAAGTTTCTGCCAGATGCAGAGATTATACTCTCAAGCTGGGAAGGCGCTAAGCTCGATGGGCTTGAAGGGCTCTATGACATTGCCGTTCTTAACAAAGACCCGTCGGCGGTGATTTTCGATGACAGTGACAAAAGATTAAACAATCTCAACAGGATTCTTGTCTCCAGTAAAAACGGTATCGCAAAAGCTTCACGCAAATACGTTCTCAGGCTCCGCAGTGACCTCGAATTAAAAAACGACAATATCCTTAAACTAAAAGACGATTTGCCGGAAAGAAACCCCGCCGCTTCGCTCTTCCGCCAAAGAATTTTTGCTTATGAGATTTTTTCAATCAAATATGATACAAAAAAACGCATCCGGCAACGAATGCTCTTCCACATTTCCGACTGGTGTTATTTTGGGCTTAAAGAAGATTTGCAGGAGTTTTTTAACCTCCCGCAAGTCAAAGAACCCGATTTCTCAAGGTATTTTGAAAACCAACCTAAGTCTGAAAATGATATTCATCAAACAAGGCTCTGGAAAATGTCACCGGAACAGTATTTTACCTCTTCTAATGCAGCAAAAGTTTTCAAGAACCTTAAATTCGATAACTACCTTGACATAACTCCCGAAAATGTAGGGATTTCAGAAGATTTTATTATAAATAATTTCAGAGTATTTTCTCAAAAAGAGTGGGGAATTTCGACACTCAAAAAAGAATACAAGGATATAAAAATGTATATCAATAGCCCTTTTGTATATTATTCAAAAATAGAACAGTTACATGATTATAAAAAATATTGTAATATTTCTGCCATTATTAAAGAAGGTGAATTTACAAAAAAAATGTATAATATACAATATTATGATGCATTAAGAAAACATTTTTTCCGCTTATTGTATGGAAGACTTGCAAAAAAATTTGCTGAATTTTTTTCAGTTGTGTTTTATTTTTACTTATTTTTATCTGCACTGATTAAGGAGTTGTTATGCAGAAAAAAATAGAATCTAAAGATATTTCGGTCGTTGTGCAAGGTCCGATTCACAAAGTAAAAACCAAAAAATGCCTCAAAAGCATCCGCAAATACCTTCCGGAGGCTGAAATTATCCTCTCTACGTGGGAAGGAAGCCGCACTGACAATCTGGATTATGACATCCTCGTTGTCAGCAAAGACCCCGGAGCCGTCAGGCAAAAAGGGTTTGCCTCCAAAAAAGTATTTAATAACCTCAATCGAATGATTGTCTCAACTAACTGCGGAGTTGAAAAAGTAAGCCGTAAATATACTCTAAAGCTGCGAACGGATTCCTGCATCGATAATACAGAATTTTTGAATGTTTTTGAAAAATTTCCCGAAAGAGTCGAAAAATATAAGCTCTTTGAACAGAGAATCCTCGCTTCCACTCTTTTCTCCAAAACCGTCATAAACGGAATTGAAATCCCGTTCCACGTTTCAGACTGGTGGTTCTTCGGGCTTACGGAAGATATAAAAAAATACCTGCTTTCTTCCACTACAGTTGAAGAACCGTATTTCTCCAATTACTTTGAATATCCTGAAAACGCTGCTAAAAAATCAGCGTTCGAAAAATTCGACTGGAGATTTGCGCCGGAGCAGTTCATCTGCTATTCGTGTTTCAACAAGTATTTTGATGATATAAAAATGCGGGACTGTGCGGATTTGTCAGACGAAATTAACGAAAAATCACGACTTTGTCTTGCTAATAACTTTATTTTCTTAGAGTACAAGCAATCGGGAATTCATAATCTGAAATACCTTTTTAGCAAATATGAACCGTTTGCGGGCGATATTTACCTCGAATTGTACACTTTCCATAAGTTTGAAGAACTTTATGAAAAATATTGCGACTCCGCTTATATTCCAGCCTCTGCAAGTATTAGCTCAAATTACAAACTCTTGAGGTTTTACAAACATTTGTATAAGTTGTTTGACCCGGAAGCGTCATTGCGGGTTAAAATTGAGCAATTTTTTGTAGGCGTTCCGTTTTCTGCAATAGCGCTTATTCAAGTGTTGTTAAGAGGTAAATTTGATAAATAAACCCTGTATCCGCATTTATAACTTTCGCCTGCCATATCAAGCAAGATCAAGTCCACTCCAGAAAATGACTAAAATATTTTTGAGAAAACTAAATCTCAGCTTACCAGTCCGCCAAAAGCCATAACATCTTCGTAAGCTGCGCCCGCTTCCAGCATTTCTTCCGCAGTAAATCCAAAAAGCGTTATTGTATCAATAACTTCGTCTTTATTTGTAATATTTTTTACCACTGAATCCAGAGCAGATTCTCTTGTCATATATTTAAACTTATCACGAACACCTAAATTCAGGCTTCTTCGTTTTGCTTTTCCCATAGTTATTTTATACTCCTGAAAGCCAAAAGTGCTGCACCTATCATGCCGGAATAGTTTCCGGCACCTGCAAGCCTAATTGAGGTTGGAGTAGTTACGATATTATTGTTTACTTCCTCTTCAATCTTCTTTGTATCAACAAATTGAGCCATAGATCCCGAAAGTACAACACAATCAGGATCAAAAAGGTTGGCAAGACCTATAATCCCTTGCGTAATATCGTTTTGCCAGCGCTCAAATATCTCTGTCATTTTTGTATCGCCGTTTTTTACTCCGTCTATGACATCATACGTTGTAACCTCAGGATTGTTTAGTGCTTCTTCCGCATCTATTTTTAAAGCTGTTCCGGATGCATAAATCTCAAAACAATCCCAGCTTCCGCATGTGCATTTTCTGCGTTTGTCCGTAAACATTTTAAAATGCATTTCGCCAGCTGCGCCTGATTTACCCTTGAGAAGTTTATCATTAATAATTATTCCGCCGCCAACACCTGTACCCAATGTAAGCATTATGGAAACTGCTGTTCCTTTGGATACGCCAATTTCGTACTCTGCCCAGGCTGCGCAATTTGCGTCGTTTTCAAGAAAAACTTTTTTATTGCTTAATTTCTGGAAATCTATTGTGCGGTAATTTTTTACAAGGTTTCCTGTTGAACCTATTACAGCAGTGTTTTCATTGTTCACCGCTCCGGCAGTAGAAATTGCAATAACATCAACTTCATCTTCAAATCTGGAAATCTGGTTTGCTAAAATTTCTTTGATTCCTTCAATAGTTTTAGGCGTGTGGAATTTATCAATCTCTGCAATAATTTTCCCGTTTTCATCAATTATTGTATTGTAAATTTTTGTTCCGCCTATATCAAATGCCAGAGCTTTTTTCATTTATAATACCTCTACAAATCTTTTTGTAATTAACTGCGGTCGGGTAATTGCAGAACCTATAACTACACTGTATGCCCCGAGTTCAAATGCTTTTTTGACTTCTTCCGGTTCCCAGATTCTGCCTTCAAGTATAACAGGTTTGTCTAATTTTTCTGCAAGTTTTTTCAAGAGTTCATAATCAGGTCCTTCTGTTGGCTCTCCTGATTCAAGTGTATAGCCGGCAAGAGTTGTGGAGATAATATCAGCACCTCTATCTGCGCAGTAAAGACCTTCTTCTAATGTTGAAATATCAGCCATCGCAAGGCGTCCTGCGTTATGTATAGTTTTTATAATTTCTTCCACTGTACATCCGTCGTGAGGGCGCAGCGTTCCATCAAAAGCAATAATATCTGCACCGGCTTCAATAAGATCTCTGACTTCCTTGAGTCCGGGAGTTATGTAGACAATTTCCTTCCAGTTGTCAGGAAGCCTGTCCGGTTTGGTAAGACCGATTACCGGAATATTAAAGTACTTTTTTGCATTCCTTACATCTCTTGCGCCTGCTACTCTAAGCCCGCCAGCGCCACCATTTACAACAGATTTCATCATTGCGAGCATGCACTCTTCTTGATATAAAGGCTCATCAGGCATTGCTTGAGATGATACTACGACTTTTCCTTTTAAATTTTCTAAAATTCCCATATAGAAATTTTATCACGAAAAAGTTTTCAAAGTACAATAAAACTATTGATTAAATTACTGCGGAAGTTTATAATCATATTGTATTTATGAGGTTTTTTATGGGAAAAAGAAATCTTATTATTTTGAGTTGTTTATGTGTATTTATGTTTTCTGCCTGTGGTAATTTAAAAAAAGAAGAGGTTGAGCCTGTAAAGGCTTCTGCACCGGCTGCTTCTCAAAATCAGGAAAATAATGAGGCTGCTGTTTCGTCTCAAAAAACAGTTTCAAAGACTCCGGAAATACCAAAAACAGAGATAAAGAAAATCCGGGTATCGGATCTGTATTCGGAGAACAACGAGCTTCCTCTATCCGCAATAGCAAGTATTGCCGGAGTTAAAGCAGAAGCAAGATCAGTTATAGATAATTATTTGGATAATACAACCATTTATTTTCTCAAACCTTCCTCTGATGCGACGTTTATTGTCGCTTCAAGTTCTGATTCAGAAAAATTTCAACGTCACGGAATTGAACTTATAAAAGTTCGGGATGACGGAGAAAAAGAGGTAATACAGCTTGCGGAAGTGAGTGATGACAATGATGATAATGATGCCTGGGAATTCGATGAAGAAACAAAATTACCTGTAAGACATGTCAGATATGATGATGAAGGAGAGATTGAGTATGCAGAATTCTGGCACTATTCTCCGGAAAATCCGGTAAAGTATGAATTAAAGGATGGGGAGGGTAAAACCTTATCTATAAAAAAAGAAATTCAGGATGGAGCAAGTAATATACGTGTAGAAAACCTCGTTTATGATGAAAATGGTAAGACAAAGCTCAATGTGACTACAAACTACGAAGGTCCGCAAATAACAAGATTCACTTATTATAATTCCGATGATCCGCAAAATAGTGTGGTGGTTACGGACGAGTATTTAGACGGGCAAAAGGTAAAAGAAAGTATATATACTTCTGATTATAAGCTTCAAAATACTTTTGAAGCTTCATATGAAAATGGCAAAAGGACTTCAATAAAAGTTATTGACGGCAATAACAAAGAGATAGAAGAAATTGTATCAGAATAAATAGTATTGCGGGGTCTCTATCTTTTGCGGTCGTGTAAATTTATCCATAATCATACTTGCAGATCCAACGGCTAAACCTGTTGCAACAGCTTTTCCGATATAAGTCAGAAGAGCTTTTTTGTATAATTTTTTCATATTTTGTATTAACGGTTCTGCAAGCCCGGTTTTTCTTGCAAGTTTAATACCCTTATAACTTGCCATCCCTTCTTCTACAACCATAGGAAGCAAGCTTGCAAACGCAATTTTCCCGCAATTGTCTTTTACGTAATCAAATCCGTTTCTTGGTGCTTCTTTAGGTTTTGAGCGTGAAAAAAGCGCTACTGTACCCATCCACCCCGCTGCAATTATGCCTGGATAGCGGAGTTTACTTAAAATTTTTCCGAATTTCCCGGTAAGATCATTCATTGCATGCCCAAGTTCGTGAAATCCGGCTATAGAAATCTTATCGGTGTTTATTTTAACAAGCTTTTCTTTCGGGAAATAAGCCGCATTTTGACCGGAGGAGTAACTGTCGGGAATCTTGCTGTATTGCATCGGTATTATTCTGACCCCTTTGCGGTCAAGTCCGGATACTTTGAGTGAGTTTAAAAAAGCATCTTTATATAAATAATTTTGTGTATGTTCTTTTGCCAGTTGTCTTTCAAAAGGTTTGCCAAACAATGGTAACGTTCCCATTATGCCGGCGGATACCGCACCAGCTATGAGATAACCTTTGTTCCAATCTCCGCCTGAGCTTGGAATATATTGATTTCCGTTATAATAATACGAATTTACCATTCAGACACATTACCTTTAAACTACACTTTTATTTATAATAAAACAAATGACCGTTAAAAATTGCGGGATTTTAATATTTCTTAACAATAACGCAAGTTTTTGACCGTATAAGTTTTTATATATGTATATGGTTAGTGTGGAATTTCAAAATCTTAATAATAATGTTTATGGAGCGGCAAAGGTTCAAAAAAAGACACTGCCCGCAGAAAATTCCGTATCTCAAGTGCAGTCTCCAAGCCAAAAACCGGCATTTAGGGCTGATGCGTATACTTCGGTATTGAATGTCAGAACTTCTTTGACAACAAAAGATGAGAAAAAGAAATATGAAGAATTGTCTAACGAACTGCATCTTGATTACAGAAAGAAATTGGAGTTTGCTCTAAAATCCGGCTTACTTTTGAAAAACAATTCTAACGATAAGAGCACGGTTCTAGATAATTTGTATAAAATTTTGAAAGAAGAAAGAGATCCGGGGTTGGACAAGATTAATATTCTGCAAGAATGTCTGGATATTCTTGCTAATCCTTATGTTATAACCCAGACCTGCGAAGATATTCCGTCACAATATAAAAGGCAGGTTATAGGTTTGATTACAAATCTTTCCGAAGATCCGAAAAAAATTGCAGAAGCCAAGTGGGAACTTGATAATATGCATACAGGAACATGTCCGGCTGCTAGTATTGAATTTGATCTTGCAACGAAACATACTGCGGAATTTTTCAGAATGGTGGAAGGCTTGACCTCTCCAGCGCATGAAGTTGTTAAAACAATAAAAATGGACAGCCTTTCAGAAAAATCTTCCGAAGCTATCTGGCTTTTGACAAAATTTAAAACTCCTCATCAAATAAATAATTTTGATACTGCAACGGTTTTATTAAAGCCGGACGAGAATGCAATAATTCGTGCACGGATTCAGAACCATCATAAAGATCCCGGCGAACGTTCCATGATTGATGTTTTGATGCAGTCAACTTTAATGCAGTTAGGTTCACAACAAACCTATAATTCGCTTACGGACAAACGTGCGCCTAATGCATGGACACAAGAGGACGGCGGACTTATAGATTTTGAAAAAACATATGTAGAATCAGTAGTGGAAGATAAAAATACAACTTCCGTAATTTACCAAATTGTGGATGAAAACGGAAGGCTGAAAGGTTATGAAAAAGATTTCGGGACAATAAAGAAAGAACTGCTGGATACATTGAATATGGGGCATAACATTATTATAGGCTATACCTGGCCGGATCCGGAAAATGATAATAAACTTGCAGGTCACGAAATAACTATTGTCGGATATAAAGTGAAACCTGACGGCGAGGGTGTGTTTATATGTCAGGATTCAGACGATGATATTGCAGCACCGATAGAAATGAGTGAAAAATTCCTGCTGCCAAAGATTCACCATGCCGGTATTCCTGATTCCATAGCTTCAAGAGATTTTCAATATGAGGACAGTTGGAAAGTAGGGCTGGATGAGTTTCAAAATCTGAAACAGGCAGGTTAAAACATTTTAGCTGTCAATTTGTAAATACTACTTTACATTCAATCTTAATAATTGTATTATTATAAGTAGATTGGAGGAATTTTGGCAGAAAAGTTCAAAATAGTAGGCGGAGAGGCTCTGAAAGGCGAGGTTTCAATAGGCGGCGCAAAGAATGCTGTGTTAAAACACCTTGCGGCTACTATTCTTGTTAAAGGTAAAACAAAAATATACAATGTCCCGCAGCTTACAGATGTTGATATTATGCTTAATGTACTTTCTGATTTGGGCGCAAAGTATGTTTATGACAAAGAAGAAAAGTCTGTAGAGGTTGATGCCTCCAATATAACTTCAATCACAGCTAAGTATGAACTTGTAAGCAAAATGAGAGCATCGTTTATTATTCTAGGTGCGCTTATGTCAAGGTGCAGAGAAGCAATTGTAGCTCTTCCCGGCGGATGTGCCATAGGGGAGCGAAGAGTAGATTTTCATATTAAGGGGCTTGAAGCTCTCGGGGCTAAGATTAAAATCGAAAACGGATATGTACACGCTAAGGCCTCAAAGCTTGTCGGAACGGATATTTATCTTGATATTCCGTCTGTCGGAGCAACAGAAAACTTAATGCTTGCAGCAGTTCTTGCAGACGGTTCTACGAGAATTCAAAATGCAGCACAAGAGCCTGAAATTATCGACCTTGCAAATTTCTTAAACACAATTGGTGCGGATATTATAGGTGCAGGTACGTCTGAAATTATTATCAATGGTGTAAAGGCTGAAAATCTGCATTCAGCTGAGTATACAACGATTCCGGATAGAATCGAAGCTGGAACTTTTATGGCAGCAGTTGTTGCTACAAAGGGTAAAGCTGTTATAAGAAACGTTTTTCCTGCTCATTTGACCTTTTTTAACGATAAATTGATTAAAATGGGGGCAAATATAAAACTTATTGAGCCAACTACAATTGAGGTAAATTGTAAAAGCCGCCTGAGTTCTATTAATTTTGTTACTCAGCCTTATCCGGGTTTTCCTACAGATTTGCAGGCTATTGCGATGACACTTTTAACCACAGCAAACGGAGTAGGTATTATTACTGAAAGTCTGTATGAAAACCGCTTTATGCAGGTTCCGGATTTGAGAAGAATGGGAGCTGATATTCATCAGGACAGAAATCATGCAATTGTAAAAGGGGTTAAGAACTTAACAGGTGCGACAGTTGCCGCCAGTGATTTAAGAGCCGGTGCTGCGCTGGTTATAGCAGGTTTGATGGCAGAAGGTGAAACTATTGTTGAAAAACTGCACCATATTGACAGAGGTTATGAAGAATTTGAATTGAAGCTTCAAAAACTTGGCGGTAAGATTTACAGGTACAATGATGAAGTAGAGAACCAAGTAAAGGGGGTATTGAATGAGTCCCGCTTATAAAAGATGGTATGACCATGACCCGAAACTTCTGGAGGTTATCGAATTGTTGAAAAATTATCAGGATGAACTCAAGGAGCATGCTGTAGTTTTTCTTGATAAATTGGAGCAAAAGGTTTCTAAAGAAGCTCTGGATCGCTTTTACGATTTAGTAAAGCCGGTAAATGGTTCCCGCTGGTACGACAAAGATCCTATTATTTCTAAAACAGTTGAGATATTGAGGGTTGTACCTCCTGAGGTTCAGAGTGCGTGTGCCGAAAGATTTATCAACGCATTAAAGGAAATGGGCATAGAATATGAAAGCCCTAATCGTAGTTAATGAAATTAGAATTTGCTTCATTTTTTGACAGTTTTGTCAGAAACGTAAAAAAAGGTAAAAGTTTTACACTCACAGGGCTGACGACATTCAGCCGTTTGTTGCTTTTAAAATACATTTACAAACTCTCAGGCAGGAAGGTTTTGTTTGTAACTTCTACAGAGCAAGCTGCTCTAAAGTATTCTGCAGATTTAGAGAGGTTATTTGAGCTGGAAGCCGCTACAATTCCTTATCAAAATATTTCGCCTTATGAAGCGGTTGCGGGGAGTTTGTATGACTATGAAAAACAGATAAAAACACTTACGGATAAACCTGATATTGTTATAGCGCCTGTCAAAGTATTATTGGAAAAATTTCCTTCCGGTAAATTCCTCGAAGAAAATTCTTTTACTTTAAAAATTGGTGACAGTATCTCGCAGCAAGAATTGCTCCAAAGGTTCATAAAACTCGGCTACAAACGCTCCACTATGGTTTCTGATATAGGTGAATTTAGTATAAGAGGGGATATTGCAGATATATATACGCTGGAAGAAAATCCGGTGAGGATTGAGTTCTGGGGGGATGAGATTGTAGATATAAGATTTTTTAATAATGAGACTCAGAAATCTATCGAAAAAATTAAAGAAGTAAATATCAGACCTTTGTATAAATTTGTTTTGCCGGACAAGCTGCCGGAGGGTTTTCCGCCGGAATTAAAGGAGCAGTTTGATAATGAAGGGTATTTTGAGGGAATAAATGTTTACCAGTCTTATTTCAACGATAATTTAGTGAGTATTTTTGAGTATTTTAGAGATTACATTATTGTTGTTGATGAGTATGCAGAAGTTTCTGCCAAGTACGGACAGATTGATGATAATTTTATAAACAGTTATAACGAGGCTCTTAAAACACAACTGATTTACCCTTTGAAGGAACTCAATCATTTTATTTTTGCAGAAATTACAAACGAAATTGCAGGGTTTCAGAAGATTTATTTGAATAACTTTTTGTCTGATGAAAATAATGAAGTTATTGATATTGATGCGAGAAATGTTCAGATTTTTGACGCCAATATGGATGAAGCGGCAAAATTTATTCAGGAGCATAAAGGTTTTCAAATAACTATTGCAACAGATTTTCAGGAGCGTGTTAAGGAAGTCTTTGCGGATTATGGTTTTTTTGATATTAACTATATTCGGAACATAACTTCTCAGGGGACGGAATTAAAAGACGGGAAAATACTTCTGCTTACGGATAGGGAACTTTTCAACAAAAGGCAGAAAGAGATTCCGACAAACAGAAAAAGACATTACAAAGAAAAGGCTGAATATATTGAAAATATTAATGATATTCAGGAAGGTGAGTATGTAGTTCATTCCATTCACGGTGTCGGAATTTATAAGGGGCTTACAAAGCAGGAGTTTGACGGACAATTGAAAGATTATCTGACAATTGAATATGCGAATAAGGATAAGCTCCATATTCCTGCTGAGCAGATAAACATGCTCTGCCGCTACAGAGGTTCGGGGCAGGTTAAACCTAAGCTTTCCAGAATGGGCGGAAGTGATTGGGAAAACACTAAAACAAGAGTTAAAAAAGAGGTTGAGACAATTGCTTACGATTTATTGAGGCTTTACGCCAGAAGAAAAATGCAGACAGGTATTGAATTTGCTCCGGATTCTCCTCTGCAATTGGAAATGGAGGATACTTTTGAATACATAGAGACTCCGGATCAACTAAAGGCAATCAACCAGATTAAGGCTGATATGGAAAGTCCGAATCCTATGGACAGGCTGGTGTGCGGGGATGTCGGTTTTGGTAAGACAGAAGTTGCCATGCGTGCTATGTTTAAGGCGGTAACTTCTCTAAAACAAGTTGCTGTAATTGTTCCGACAACAGTTCTTGCACTACAGCATTTTCAAACCGTATCGGAAAGATTTAAACCGTTTGGAATTGATGTCGAGCTTCTCTGTCGTTTCAGAAGCGTAAAAGAGCGGAAAGAGACTTTGAAAAATCTTGCAACGGGGAAATGTGATGTTGTAATTGCGACACACAGCCTTTTGCAGGATAATGTTACGTTTAAAGATTTGGGGCTGCTTGTAATTGACGAGGAGCACCGCTTTGGTGTAAGACACAAAGAAAAATTAAAAGAGTTCAGAGAAAATATCGACATAATTTCAATGTCAGCAACTCCGATACCGAGAACGCTTTATATGTCACTTTCCGGAATCAAAGATATTTCCGTAATCAACACACCGCCTCAAAACAGACTTCCTATCAAAACGTTTGTCGGGGAATACAATGAACAGACGGTTAAAAATGCTATTGTTAATGAATTAGATAGAGACGGGCAGGTATTCTATCTCTACAACAGAGTGGAAACTATAGAAGAATTTAAACTGGAGCTTCAAAAACTCGTTCCGCACGCAAGAATTGCAGTAGGTCACGGGCAGTTGAGCGAAAAGCAGCTTGAAGATGTTATCATCGGGTTTGACAACCACGAATCCGATATTCTTCTCTGTACAACAATTATAGAAAACGGACTTGATATTCCAAACGCCAACACAATGATTATTCACGAAGCCGACAAACTAGGGCTTGCACAGCTTTACCAGCTAAGGGGAAGAGTCGGAAGAAGTGAAAAGCAGGCATATTGTTATTGTTTCTACAAGGGTAAATACAATCTGAATAAAAACGGAAAAACGCAGCAGCTTGAATATAAAGGGCTTTCGGAAGAAGCGACGGAAAGGCTGAAAGCAATAAAAGAATTTACAACCCTCGGAAGCGGATATCGTATAGCAATGAGGGATGTGGAAATTAGAGGTGTCGGAAATATTCTTGGCACAAAACAGCACGGGCATATGATTAATGTTGGATTTGACACCTACTGCCAGCTTCTTGAAGAAACTGTAAACGAACTAAAAGGCGAAACGGTTAAAGCAAACCGACCTACAATTGTTGATATTAATATAACTGCTTACATTCCTGATGAATGGGTCGGCTCAACCGAACAAAAAATGATTGAATACAAAAGGCTTTCTGATGTTAAAAACGAAACTGAACTTAATTACATAGTCTCTGAATGGAAAGACCGCTTCTCAAGAATTCCTGAAGAGGTTGAAAATTTGATTAAATTAATCAGAATACGACTTGCTGCAACAGAGTGCGGAATCACAATTATACGTGAAGCCGGAAACGATATTAGAATTTACTCTCCATTCACACCTTATGAGTGGAACATTATAAAAGGCGGTCTGGATAAAACTATATTAAGAAGAGTTAAATTTACAGTGGCTCCGAAATCCTGTCAGGACGGCAAATCTATCTTGCTTGTAAATAATCAGAACTTAACTTTTGAAGAAATGTTTAACATTTTGACTGGTTTGTTTTATTATATAAAAGAAACCATTAATAAATACAGGTAGAGAGTTTATATAAGGAGTATTAAATGAAAAAATTACTTACATGCATTGCATTATCTACAGTGCTATTGTCAGGTTGCACACTGTTTCAAAAATCAGAAGGTATTATCAAGGTTAATGATACTGTAATTACGCAGGCGGATTTTGATCAGGCTTTCGACAAGACTATCGATAAATCTTTTCTGAAATCCTTCGGCGGTTCTAAAAATTTCGTAAAATCAGATGAAAATCCTATGTATGGAATTTTTAAAGATAAAATTGTTCATGAACTTATCGTAAAATCTCTGCTTGATCAAGAAATTGCAAAACGTGGTATTACTGCAACGGATGAAGATGTTCAAAATGAATTAAAAACAGTTATTGATAAAGTAGGTTCAAAAGAAGAGCTGAACAGACTTCTTAAACAAAGAGATGTTTCTAATGCCCAGTTTACTGAAGATTTGAAAACACAGATAAAAATCAGAAAACTTGTGGATTCAATCCAGAAAGTTAATGTAACTGATGGTGATGCGGAAAAATATTACAATACTCACAAAAATGAGTTTACACACGGTGAACAGGTAAGAGCTTCCCATATTTTAATATCAGCTAATACGCTGGAATTGATTCAGCAAATAAAAGCTAAAAATCCGGATATTGATCCTACTGAACTAAATAAAAAAGTAGAAGAACAAATCGCTGCTCAAAAGGCAAAAGCAGAAGCTGTTTTAGCAGAAGTTAAGAAAAATCCTGATAACTTCGAAAAAATTGCCCAGGAAAAATCTGATGATAAAGCAAGCGGTGAAAGAGGCGGTGAATTAGGCTTCTTCCCTAAAGAAGCTATGGTGCCGGAATTTTCTAATGCTGCATTCTCTATGAAACCTGATACAATAAGCGATAAGCTTGTTCAATCACCTTACGGATTCCATATCATCAAGGTTACTGACAGAATGGCTGCAGGCTCAACTCCTTTCGCTAAGGTAAAAGACGAGATTAAATTCTATCTTGAAACTCAAAAACAAATAGAAATTCTTAAAAACCTTACTCAAGGTCTGATGAAGAATGCTAAAATAGAGTACCTGAATGAAAGTTACGATCCGAGAAAGATTGTAAAGCAAACGCAGGAACAAAAACCGGCAGCTAAGGAAGAAGCTAAAGAAGCAGCTAAACCGGAAACAAAATAATGAATTGATTTTTAAGGCGCCCGTTGCAAACGGGCGCCTTAATTTAAACCTCAAAGGGGGCGCTTTGCGCCCCCTTTGAGGTTTAAACTTGAACTAATATTTGATCCAGTTTGTTCATAATTTCTTTTAAACTGTCTATCAAAACTAATTCGCCTCTAAGTCTTGAAGCGCCTGCAAAACTGTTTACATAATATGGATAAAACTTTCTGCAAAATTTTACTCCTACATTTTCTCCTCTGAAGGCAACTTCTTGATTCAGGTGTTTTTTCAGAATACTTATTTTTTCTTCAAGTGTCGGCTGGGGTATATATTTACCGTTATTAATATATTCTTCCACTCTGTAAAGTAATGAAGGGTCGCCTAAAGCTCCCCGCCCTATTGCAACTCCGTCTGCCTGCGATTGCTCAAGGCATTCGGCTGCGGTTTCAGGTGATACAATATCTCCGTTTGCAAAAACCGGAATATCAACATTGCGTTTTAAATCCGCAATCTTTTTCCAATCAGCTTTACCGCCGTACATTTGAGAGCGGGTTCTGGCATGAATTGTTATGAAATCTGCTCCTGCTTCCTGCATTTTTTCGCCGTATTCTATATAATTCATTTCATCAAAAGTGTATCCAAGCCGGAATTTTACGCTTAGAGGGATGGAAATATTTGATTTAACGGTTCTTACAATTTCCTGTGCTAAATCTGGATTCCGCATAAGTGCACAACCATCCGTTCCTTTTACTACCTTATTAACAGGACAGCCCATGTTTATGTCAATCATATCCGCAAATTTTTCCAGATACTTTGCACATTCGGCTATCATATGAGGCTTGTGCCCGCTAAGCTGGTATGATATAGGTGAATGATTCTCGCCTCTTGCTACAATATCTGTATCCTTAACCTGGGTCAAAGCTTCTGAACTTATCATTTCTGTTGTCAAAAGGCTGGTTTTAGAATATTCTCTTACAAGCGAGCGCAGAACATAATCAGTTATTCCTGCCATCGGTGCCAGGGAAACTCTGCTTGAAATGAGGGATTTTATATTTCTATGATTTATCGCTTTACTTTCAGCCAATGATACTGCCCCCTATATTTACCCCTTTAGCCCCCGACAAAAGGTTTTAATTCTTCTACACGGGATTTAGCGTACTTTAAGTACTCGTCATCAGTTGTATAGTTAGCAATAAATTTTTGATAATATTTGAAAGCTTCTTTATAGTTACTTAAAGTGTCATAATCTACAGCCAGCATGTAGTTTGCTATCGGAAATTCATTTGAATATTTTAAAACATTCAGGTAATCATTTATGGCAAGTTTTGTCTGCTTCTGCTCATCATAGATTAAGCCTCTGTAGTAATAAGCATAAGCATTGTTTGTTTCTTTCTTTAGAACTTCATTGAATTTTGCAAGTGCATTCTGATAGTTATTTTGCTCATAAAGTTCAATACCTTCATTTAAAACTGAAACAGAACCGTTTTGTACTACGTATGCCAGAAGTTCTTTAGCTTCTGATTGAGGATTTTTCTCTACAGCTTTTTTCAGATAGTTTTCTGCAAGGCTCCAATTTTGCTGCTCTGAATATAAATATCCGATATAATATGGAATTTCAGCATTGTTTGGATTTATTTGTTCGGCTTTTTTGTAATATTCAATTGCACTGTTGTAATCGCCCAATGCTTGATAAGATGCAGCTGCTCCGAGAGTTGAATCTTCTGTTGCAGGATTTATTGCAAGATACTGCTGGATTGCCTGCTTGTAATCCTTATTTTCGTAGCTTTGTGAGGCTGCGGCAAGCTTAGAATTAACAGAATCGCTTTGTACACTCTGTAAAGTTTTTAGAACAAGGTTATTTGCAGGAAATTTTGCTTTTGCATTATTTAAGACTTCTGAAGCGTTGTTGTAATCATTTTTTGCAGCATAACAAACAGCTAAATTGACATATGCATCAACTTTAGACGAATCTTTTGCAATAACTGCCTTATAGCCGTCAATTGCATCATCAATTTTATTCTCCTGATGGAGTTTATATGCGTAAGCATAAATTTCATCTGCATTTCCATTTTTTGCAAGAAATGCAATATATTCGGAGGGTGGAAGCGAGTTTTTCATAACCTCGCCTATTTCCGCTTTTGCTCCGGAATTATTAGGGTCAATAGATAAGATTTTTTTATACAAATCAAGCGCTGTTTTGTTGTCGCCCATTTCTTTATAAACTTGAGCTTTGTATAAAAGAGCCTGAGTATTGTTCGGATATAGTGTTAAGACTGAATTATACGACTGGATTGCTTTTTGGTATTCTTTCCTCTGTTGGAAAAGTGTACCTACATTAAGCCTTGTTGTGACGTTTGATGGATTTAATTGTTCGGCTTTGCCGTAATAACTTAATGCTGTTTCAAAATCACCTTGTGCCTGTTTTATAGCTCCGAGGTTAGCATTCAGCTCCGCATCTGACGGAGTAATAGCAAGTTTTTTTAAATAAATTCTCTCCAAGGCATAAAGAACTTCCATATCACCCTTAGAGTTTGCCAAAGCTTCATTGTATTGAGTGACAGCTTCGTCATATCTGCCGAGCTTATCAAGAGTTCTGGCATATTTCATCCTTAATAAACCGTCATTTGGCTTTAGATCAAGCGCTGTTTTATAATAGTCCGCAGAACGTGGCTCATTTCCCAGCAGTTTTAATAAATCTGCAACCTGTGCGTTTGCATCAGCCGCAAGCTTTGCGTTTTCTGCTGATTTAGAAAATTCGTATGCAGCTGCCGAAAAATTCCCGATAGCACGAAGCTCTTCTGCTTTTTTATATCTGGAACCGGCAGTTGTATCAAAACTTATTACTTTCAAACACTGATTCAGATTTTCTGATGCAGAAGTTATCATCGCAGCAGAATTCTGTACGGTCTGATCTTTATCAGGATATATTCTCAAATAAAAAATTGCACTTCTAAAATCATTGGCAGCTTTTTCATAATTTTTTTCCTGATTTGCATAGTATGTAGCTCTTGCAAGATACGCATTTATAAGTCCGATTCTTGCAGAATTATCAAGAAAATTAATACGCAACGCTTTTCGAAATTCTACAATCGAAGAAGAATACTGGTTTTGCATCAAATAATTCTGTGCTGCATCATAATGCTGGGCAAATGCTCCAGGCTGGGCTGCAATTACGCAGGGTGTACAAAACATTGTACACATAGCTAAACAACAAACTGTCCCTAGAAAATTTCTCTTCATAACAACATAATACTATAATAATTTTTTAAAGTGAATAAGCAAATACGGTAATGGTAATTCTTGTCAAATTGTAAATTTTTGTAAAAATTTTTGCTCATGAGATACCATGATTTTGTACTTTATAGTAGCATGCCATGTATCAACTATCCCCAAATCTCCTCCCAAAATTATTAGAGAAAACTTACACTGACTCAAGGTAATTATGAGTCAGTTTTTATTTGGTTTGTGCTGATAGCTTCAGAAAGGTTCTGCCGGCATTCTTACATTGCTGTATAAGTACTAGCTTAAAAGATCCGTTAAAATTGTTGCATTTTCTTCTGCTTTAAGGTTGTTAGATATTTTGTTACGCTTAATATAAACTCTTAAAGCTTCTCTAATTAATTCGCTTCGTGTTCTTTGTTCAGAGTTGGCAACACTATCAACCTTGTTTAAAAAATCATTAGACATTGATATTAGTACTCTTGCCATATTTCCTCCTTTTCCTGTTGCGGAGCATAGTTTTACTGTTCATACAATACACTTTACCCCTACTGTGATACTTAATTATATCATACAATAAATTTATTACAAGAGTATATCTGTTTTATATTAACAAATTTAACTAACTCGTTACAAATCTTTACATAAAAGGCAATTTTTGAAATTATACCTACTTTATATATATAAGAGTATAATATTGAGGATGTTTATATGTCATTATTTCACTTTTCAAGTTTAAATTACGAATTAGCGCAGAGCACACCAAGCGGTTCTCTGAACATATTGTGGAATCAATTGAATCAAAAAACAATTGCTAATTCTATAATGTATATGACTCCTACCTTTAATTTTTCTATAGGTTATGAATATCCGGAATTTGGTCTTTACGGAAATAATTTATTAAATCCGATGCTTGCTGTTCAGCAGACAATGCAGGCTTTTCAGAATGGCAGCTGGATGAACGGTATGAATAATTTCTTCAATAACTGGCAGATGCCTTGGAATAATCCTTGGGGCGGAAGCTCAGACGGAAGTACTTCCGGCAGCAATAGTGAATATAATACTCTTAGAGATTTGATTAAAAAATACAAAGATTATTATTTTAAACAAGGTAATTTAAGCACTACACTTATGGATAAAATTGATGCTGCTTTGAATAAAACCGGTACTCAGGAAGAAAAATTGGAAGCTTTAAGAGAAATTTATAAAAAGCTTAATAAGGACAAATTGCAGGCAGTATTATTAGACTTCCCTGAATACAAAGAAATGCTTTCAGCAGCAGGTTATAGATTCAATGGTACAAACAAGGAAGAGGATGCTAAACTCGGAAAAGATATCAACGGTTTGTACAGAAGTATTACAACAACAAATAAGAGTACAAAATTTGATAAATTGATAGAACTCTTCCCTGGTGAAGATAATCCTTATATTTTAAGAATAGTAAGCTATTGGAATGATAAATACAATGAAAGTGGTAACAGAGGTATTATCAGATTAATAGCTAATAACTTGCCGGAAGAAGAATCTGAACTTAAAAAGCCGCAGGAAGGTGTTAAAAATATTGCAATGGCTTTGATTAATAAAGTTGAGGATTTCAAGACATCAACAGACGGCGACTTTGCTAAACTTGATGATGCAAAAGAAGCAGTTTCTGACGCTTTAACAGATGTTGACAAAGATTTCACAAAAGAAAATCTGATGAAACTTGCCGATAAGTTTGATACTCTTTATGCAATGCTCAGAATGATGGAAGCTGAAAAAATCAGAAATACAATCAATACTAAATATGGCTTCTTGAATGATATTTCTTCAACTGATAAAGATATTGTAACTGATGAATTAATAGTTAAGGAAACTGAAGCTGATTTGAAGAAAGAGGGAATTGAGGTAATTCCTGAAGTCGACAATATTCCGCCAGAAGATGAAGAAGAGATTTCTGATATTGACGAAAGAGTTGATACTGTTGAGGAAAAAGTTGAAGCTTTGGTAGAAGAAAAAGAACTTAAAAAGACAGATAAAGAAGGAGTTTACACAACTGCTACAGTTTCACAGGATGAGCTTCCTAAATTTTATACAATTAGAAATGATAAACTTGTAGAGCTTAAAGCCGTTAAATCTATTGATAAAGATGGCAACTGCACAATGGTTGATGGTACAGTAAAGGCTTTGAAAGACGTTGAAGCTAATGAAGTATCAGCACAGGATGTTGTTGATTATAATAATACTCTCGAAAGAATTGCTTCTTTGAAGAAAGATGGCAGACTTGTTAAATGCAGTACTACTTTAGGCGATACTACATTGTACAGATGTAGAGGAAAACAGGAAAACGGACAGTATCAGTATTTTGTAGTAAGAAATAACAAACTGATGAGAATTATATGTGACAAAGTTTTGGCAAACGGCACGATAATGATTAATGGTCAGAGTAAAACACTTGCAGAGTTAACAGATTCTGATTTTGAAGAAATCAGCAATTCTGACATATTAGCTTCTGATATGAAGGCAGAATCTGAAAATCGCAGAGTTCAAGATGCTAAAAACAAAAAAGATGCAGAAGATAAAAAACTTCAGGACATTTTAGACAAGAAATTTGTAAAAAATGAAGTCCAGGAAGGCGTAGATATCGGTAAGAAAATTGTTGATGCTCTTGAATGGTATACCACTGATGATGAGTGGGGTTCTGCAGTTGATAATATTGACTTAATTGATGCAGACAATGTTTACAGTGTTATTCAGGGTTATAAAGAAGATAAAAACTGGGGGGCTGATGATATTATCAGACAAATCAGAACAGAATCAGGCAGAAATGCAGAAGAAAAAATGAGATTAATAATCCATATTGTCGATGCAGTAATTGGGTATTGCGAGAAATATGGCACAAACAGCAAGGAAGGTTTCACAGAACTTTTAAAGATTCAAGAAACTTTGAAGCCTGATACATTAATATCAACAGAAACTGCTGAAAACATTGACCGCTATATTTTAAGAATATTTAACTTATAGTTTGAATCAAGATTCAAAAAGTTTGTTAAGCAGATGTAGGGTTGGCAAATCAAAAATCGCCGGAGTTTATCTCCGGTTATTTTTTGTTTTCTCCATCGCCCGTTTCGGGCAGTACTGTCCGAGATAATTTTTAGGAGTAAAAAATACCAGTTCAATATTTGTTTTAAAACCCCTCCCCGAAATCAAAGATTTTGACCCTCCCACAAGGGGCGGGTAGAATTTCTTAGCGAGCCCGTGTGAGCTTAGAAATTCGGGTGAGGGGTTTAATAGTTTATTAGAGTTATTGTCAGGTAAAACCTGACCTACTTTTTTCCTGGATTGCTGTCATTCTGAGTTGTAGGTCGGCTTTACTAAGCCGACAAAAACTTTCTTTTCTTTTTTTGGTGGGCACGCTTACGCTTTACCCACCATACAAATCTATATAAATTATTGTGTCATTCTGAGCCCGGTAACAATACAGGGGCGAAGAATCCCTAAAACTTTACTAAATAAAACAAAATTCTGATGGCTCTTGCCCTTAGAATCTTTTTCTTCCGAAGTTAAAGAGATTCTTCGTCCCTAAATAAATGTTGGACTCAGAATGACGTGGCACATTTGGCGTGAACCCCCTCACCCCTCGGCTTGCGTTAGATTTGGAATCTTACATCAGACCTTGTTACATTTACCCCGGGAGGGGGGCTTATATCATTATTTCTTCTAAAGCTTTAACAGCATTTTCAACCGTGTCATTAACAACAATATGGTCAAACTTTTTTGAATTTTCTATTTCAAGCTTAATTGATGCCAGGCGTTTTTGAATAGCTTCTTCTGTTTCGGTGTGTCTGCCTCTTAATCTTGATTCCAATTCTTCCATTGAAGGCGGGGCTATAAAAATTAAAACGGCATCCGGCATGAGTTTTTTTACGTTCAAAGCACCTTTTGTGTCAATTTCTAAAATGAGATTGTCCCCTCTTTTGAGGCATTCCTCCACAAAACTCTTTTTTGTGCCGTAATGATTACCCGAAAATTCCGCCCATTCTAAAAACTCTTCATTTTCAATACATTTTTTAAACTCTTCTTTTGATAAGAAAAAATAATTTTCTCCGTGAACTTCTCCTGCTCGAATTCCTCTTGTTGTGCAAGAGACAGAGAGTTTAAACCCCGGGTGTCTTTTCAAAAACTCTTTAATAACAGTTCCCTTGCCAACGCCTGATGAGCCTGATATCACGAATAATTTTTTCATTCAACCTCCGAAAGTCCTTTATGAACAACTGTTTCAAATTTTTCAGTGCAGCTGTCATTTCTAAATGTATCAATTTCTTCTTTTTCATGTGGTTTAGTCTGAACTTCCGGAGCTTTGTTTTCTGCCGCTTTCTGTCTGAAGTTTGCTATTAAATCTTCAGTGAGCTTAGGCATATCCATTGATTCAGTGCAAATTTCTATATAGCACATTTTATTCATTATCTGCGTAACTTTAAGGGCTTTGTCAAAATCATCTGCTGTTGTAACTTTAGTTGACCAGACATCACCTTCAAAAACCCTTGCAAATTTAGAATAATTCATTTGCATAATATCATTGAAGCAGTCATCCGGCGAATCTGATAGTATTCGCTCAATAGTATAACCTTTATTGTTCAAAACTATTATAACAGGTTTAATTCCACGCCTGAGCATATTCCCGATTTCCATTGCCGTAAGCTGGTGAGACCCTTCTCCGGTTATAAGAATAACTCTGGAATTTGGTTTTGCAAGGCATACTCCCAGTGTTGCAGGAGTTGCCCATCCGATTGAACCCCAAAGGGTTTGGGTCTGAAGCTCAACTGTAGCAGGAAGTTTCATTGGCGCAATGCCGTGAGGAACAATTCCAGTTTCAGCCACAATGATATCGTTATCTTTTATAAATTCCTGTAATCTAGGGTAAATGTAGGCAGAAGTTAGTGCTTCGTTACTTGCTGCTTTGTGCTCATATCCGATTTGCGGCTTGGAAATTGTAATATTTTTCGGGTCTATTAGTTTGGTAACTGCCTCCAGAACGTCTGCCATTTTAACGTTGTTATACCTTGCTCCGTCAACGTAGGTGTATGTTCCGTAAATTGCAATATGATCATTGAGCTTATACGGCAGGTTAAAACCATAAGCATTAAGGTCAGTGTAAACAGGGCCTACTGCGATTAGACAATCGGTTTTATTAATGTATTTTTCAGCAATCGGGTTGGCAAATTGAGCATAATATCCGCCCAGATAGAGTTCGTAATCCATATCAATAAGATTAGTCCCCATAAGGAAGTTTGTAGCCGGAATTCGGGTTTTTTCGACAAATTCTTTGTATTCAATTCTGGCATCAAAGCGTTTAACGAGTAAGTCGCCAAGGATTACAGGATTTTTTGAGTTGTTAATTTTAGCAGTAATTTTTCCTGTAACAAGTTTCAAAACTTCTTCATCGCTTGTCCAGTCGTAAGAGACGTCTTTATCAGAGATTTCCATTTTGGCAATATCTATAGGAATTGCAATGTATACAGGTTTTCTTTCTTTAACAAAGGTTTTTAGAACTCTGTCGATCTCCAGTTTCGCATTGTCTCTTGTAAGATAGGCGCAGGCTGCTGTCAGCGGTTTGTGAGCTTCGTAGCAGGCATAATAATTTACGTCCTGAAAGTTGTGATGAACCATTGTTTTGTTTTCAATGGTTTTGGTAGCCGGAACTCCTACTATGCTGATAACCGGAACATTTTCAGCAGTGCTTCCCGCAATTGCATTAATTGCGCTTAATTCCCCGACTCCGTATGTTGTAACGATAGCGCCGAAGCCTCGCATTCTTGCATAACCGTCTGCGGCATAGCCGGCGTTAAGTTCATTGGTGCAGCCTATCCAACGGGTGTTGGGATTGTTTTCTATTGCATATAGGATATTAAAATTATAGTCTCCCGGCAGTCCAAAAAAATCATTTATGCCAAGTTCTTCAAGTCTTTTTACTAAATAATCGGCTGTATTCATTCTCTTCCCTCTCAATTGTGACTATAATATCACAGGGGATTTTGCATTTCCAGTAAAATTTTTGTTAAGATTCTGGTTGAAAAAATTTCTCCCTCATTCTTTCAAAAGCAGTATAAGAGTATTTAAACCGGCATTCCTTTCCCTCTCCTTACAGGAGAGGGGAGGAAATTTTTAGATATTATTTGAAATTATATTAAATTTTGTGTATAATAAAATTAAGGGATAGCGCCCAAAACCTCCGACGCCACACACCCTTGTAATGTGAGCAAAGGGGCAGATTGGAGGTTGAAGTGTGAAGGCAAATAATAAAATATGCCCTATCGGTCTTAGGACATATTTTGCAAATTATTTCGTTGTTCTTATAGGGATGTGATAAAGCTTTTAAGTACTGCCATACTTGACAGCCTTCCCTTATTTAGTATTATAGCTTTATTTCAACAAATTTTCAAGATGTATTTTTTTACTATATAATAAAACTAATGGACAAGATTTTATCAGATAAAATAAATATATTAAAGGCTCTTGCGATAATTCTGGTTGTATCTGGGCATTTAGAATTTCGGATGTTTGATATGTTTCCGCCGTATTCATTTCAGTTGGCGTTGTTTTTCTTTATATCTGGAATGTTATTCAAGGATAAGTATTTGGACAATGTGGTAGAGTTTATTAAGCGCCGTGTAAAGAGTTTGCTGCTATTGTATTTTATATATTCCGCATTTTATTGTGTTGTGACGATTGCGATAGCAAAGCTTACGGGCAAATTTTGGGGGATGGAGTTAAGCTGGTACAATTTTTTTGTCACCCCGTTTTTGAACGGTCATCAGTTTGATTTATCCTGCCCGATGTGGTTTGTGACGCAATTATTTATGACTATGGTTACTTTTTTATACCTGGAGCGAATGCTCAGGAATGTTGATATCAGGGTAAAGACGGCGATTTATACGTTAATGGGGTTTTTGGCAATACCTTTGTCAAAGATGTTTCCTCTGACTCCTGTATATCTGGTTATAATAAGGACAATGTTTTCTTTGTTTTTCGTTTATTTGGGGTATTTTTATATAAGGAAAATTCACGGGAATTATAACATATTTACGCCGAAGATACTTGGAATTGTTCTTTGTATTCAGGCGTTTTTGTGGCATTTTAACAGGGATTTTGATCCTGAGCACGGAATTGGTTTAAGCTATGTACTTGTCTGGGCGAGGTTTGACAGCCAGATTATAGTTCCGGTGCTTACGAGTATTACGGGAATTTGGTTTTCTTTGTTTTTTATACATGTAACGTATAATTACTTAAAGGGAATTAATTTTATCAAGCTAGTTGGCGAGAACACATATCACATAATGGCGAACCATCTTTTTGTAATGTATTTGATAACGGCATTGATAATGAAGATAAACGGTATTCCGATAAGCGAGCGTGCTTTGCATGATATATATTGGATTTACAATCCGGTTCAGAATACTTATTTGTATTTTGTAATAACGATGGTTGTTACGACATATACGGGCGTAATTTTAAAATGGATAAAGCGTTGTTTGCTGCAAGGTTTAGGTAAAATATAAGTTAAAATTGATTTTAACGGGTCGACATTAACGTATGCAATGGACAATAATTTTGTGTTGTATTAATATGAGCAAAGGGTAAGCTCCTGTTTGCCACCTCCGACACAGACTAGTTAAGAGGAACATACGGAAAGGTGGTGATGAAATGCAATTTAGCGTAACTGAAAAAGCGCTATTTCTTATCTTATTGATAATAATAGCGCTCGCATTTGCAAAATAGGGAGTTAAGAGAGCCTTAGAGGTAATGCCACCTTTAAGGCTTTTCCCTTTTTAAATTATACCTTATGTAATAGTTTTTTTCAAGTTTTTTGGGGAGAAATACATTATATTTGCTGCTAAGGGACGGTTTGATAATTGCAGATTGATTTTAACGGGTCGACATTATAAAATCTGTTTTTCTTTCTTTCGTCCGTCCATTAATTTTCCACTCAAGTAGTGTGGCGCCAGAATTTCTTACAAATCCACTATAAAGATGAGGGGGGTGGGTTTACAAAGAGGAGTATATATGTTATTATATATTTAAGCATACTTTTATGCAGCGCTGGAGATACGTAATATATGCAAAACACAGGCTATAGACTAAGAATAAGAAGAGCTGGAGGTTTCACATTAGCTGAAGTCCTCATTACTCTTGTAATTATAGGTTTTATTGGAGCATTGGGTATCCCGATGCTTGGTCAGACGAAGTTAAAACACCCGGCAGAGGTTAAAGCACGCCACGGTACGATGGAGTGTTTTTATGATGGCAGTACACTATACCAGTACGAGGCGAATAATGGCGAGTTGGTGAATGGCAAGCTTACAGTACGTTCTGACGGAGCTTGTTATTTCGGTGCACCGCAAGCTAATATATTAGTTCTACAGGCAGTTGGGACTGGCGGTAATGGAGCTGTTGGTTCGGGTACTGCAAGTTATTTTGACACAACGGTATCGCAAACTGGATACATACACACTGATGAGAGATTTCTTGGTGATATGAACTCTGATATTACACCTGACTGGGTACGTGAGAATTGGAATAGTGTATCTCCTGTTGCTAAGTATGCTTTAATATCTCCGGTTGGAAAAGCTGGTGATGCAGATTGTATTCCTTGGCGAAAAAATACAGAGGGATGCAAAGATATGTGTAAAGGAGAACTTAATATTACAGAAGAGAACTGTCCGTCTGAGTGCCGACATGACATTCCGGTTCCAGGAGGTAAGTCGGCAGATGGTTATAGTGCAAGTTTTGAAGTTCCATTGCAATACGATCCGGATGGGAGTAAGGATGATGTCCAAATATCAGTAGGCTCTACTGAAGCTCGAATTTCGTTTAATGCAGGAAAATATATTGCTTTGAAGGCTTCTGATTATGGAAGAGACGGTGATAATGATGAGTTTGGTAATCCTGTTCCTGGTGTAAATGGTGAACCATATAGTATGAGTTATTTAGAAAAATCCGGTCCAATTACAATAACACTTTTTGGACCGGTGGCTGGACGCGAAGGACAAGAAGGCGCAACTACTTGTGAGGATTCAAAAGGTAATGATGCTATACCCGGTTTATATTCTACGATTACGGATCATACTTCTGGCGGTATACCTTATTCTGCGTCTGTTTTGGCTGTAAATGCCCGATATGGTTTGGCAGGAACACCGGGGCAAAGTTCAATGAAAATAGTAGAGAAAATCCCAGAAGGTACAAGATTAAAACTAATCCCTTCTAAAAGTACTTCAGAACGTTCTTATATATATATTGAGAATGATGCTGGCGGTTGGGATTTATTGATGGACGTCGGTTCAGGTTCTAGCGGGTATATGACGACTAATACTTTCCCTATAGAAGCTGGTGATTTGCCGTTCCCTGCTTCATTGTATCCTGAAAGTTTTAAACCGCAAATTGCAGAGATTTCAGTAGCATCCGGACATGGTTATAAAAGTGAACTTGTTAGAAGAGGTATCTCTCCGGGAGCGTCTGGTGGTGGGACGCATCCGCTAATTACCCATGTAAGCGGGACTTCTTATCATATGTTGAATGGTACACATGTTGGTAGCGCACCATTAGCGCCGGTGTCAGGTGGTGGAAACTGCATTGGAATTTCTAAAATTGGTTCTGTTTGTGGTGGAACGAATAATTCTGGGTCTCAAGGAGCAGTGATAGTATCATGGTAAAACAAGGTTTTTCTTTAGCAGAAGCATTAGTAGTAATGGCTATTATATCAATACTCTTTGCAGCAGTTGCAAAGGTAATAACAACACGTCCGGAAAAACCTAAACAAACCAATATGCACGGGTATTTTGAGTGCTATGTCGATGGCGGACTTAAGCAGCGTTATGTACGCAATGGTGCTTCCACGCCTCTTGAGAGTGTTGCGCAATGTCATTTTGAGCCTATATCAGGTGTAGCTTTTTATAACATAAATTCTTTTAAACGGGGTACAACACCTACAAGCGTTGACAATACTGTTACACCGCCAATCGTACTTGATGATGACGGGATATATTATTCCCACTTTGAACCAAATATAAGTACAGAATTAAGTATAACAAAAACTGCTAATTCTTTCAGGATTAGTTCATCCAACGGCAGATCTATGGACTTGGGTGATAACGCTAAGCGTTCGGAACAAGAATTATTTTTTAAATCTCTTTATAGTGACACAAACATGTATAATGGCGGAACTATAAGAGACGGTGTGCTAATAAGCTGGTAATTAATGGTAATTTATAGAGGATAATGATGAAACACAACAGTAAGAAAACGGGTTTTACCCTTGTTGAATTAATGGTCTTTTTTGTATTTGTCTCTCTTGTATTGGCAGCATCTGCTCCGATAATAACCAAGAGGGTAAAATATATTCCGGAAAGAGTCGGACACGGTAAATTTATGTGTTATAACGGCGGTCATACACAGGTTTATTATAATGCTACAAAGTTGATTTCAACAGAGAGCGTCTCGCAATGCGAATTTAAACCGCCAAAGAAGAATGCTTTGTTTAAGATTGAGCTTATCGGTGCCGGCGCAGGCGGTACCAGTACAAGCCCCTATGCAGATACTACAATGCATAGCGAAAGCGGAGGTTATTCTCTGCCGGGTGGACCATATGGAAAACGTTCAATAAATCCGACAGGACCACAGCTTATAGCAATATTTGGTGATGGTGGTCACGGTGCGGACTTTACAATAGTTCAAACAAGTGGTGCCGGAGGTCATGGAGGAAGTGTAACAAGACACTATACAGGAATTTCGTCTCCGCATATAACTGTTGATGAATCGGGCTGTTTTTCGTCTGAATCATATTGGGCTGATTGGTGTGAATATAAAGTGACAGTATGTGATGAAGATGCTGATGGCAATTGTATATATGATTGTACTCCAAAGCTTGATGCAGATGGTAATCCAATTCTTGATGCTGATGGTAATCCTGAGGAGACTTGTGTCCAGAGGACTCATGAAGAAACTCGATACGGTTGTACAAAAATGACAGAAAATGGTGATTGGGACAGAGACGGTATTGTCGAAGGTCCCAAAAAAGAGGAATGTTCTGATTGGCATACTGAGGCAAATAAAATACATGCAGATATTATGTCTCAAGTTGATTGTGGTAGTACGACTGATATAACTTGTAAAACAATTGCTTATGGTAGTTTAGTTTCTGCGTTTCAACAACAAGCATATAATGCAACAAATCCTAATGGTTCAATATCTGTGCCGGACTTCGGGTTTGGTACTTCAGCAACAGGAAGTGGTGCGCCTGGCGGGGCAGCTTCACCATTAAGGCTTAAGAGTAAAATCGATTTTTGCAATTATAAGGAACATCCGGGAGGATGTGGAGGTAATTGTGCTCAAATCACTGCTGCACGTGATCCGAGATGTGTAGAAAAAGATAATGTAGATGCTTATCTCCAAAGTTTGTTCAGTTCTTATATAGTAACCGGAACAACGAAAGAAATAGGACCACAATGTATAGGCTGGGGGTATAACGAAAAGAACGAACATAATGGTGCTCATATGAGTGAGCGTGAACCGACGAAAAATTTGAACTTGTCTAACACTGATGCTTTTTCAGAAGGTAAATTAGGTTATGATGTACTCTATTATGGTGCAATCAAAGCCTGGGATAAATGTGCTACAAACACAGTACGCGCTGAAGGTGGCGATGGTGGTTGGATTCGTAATAATGGAATGCAAATTACATCAACAACAGGTGCAGAGGCTGCATTGAACCCTGGAAAAGATGCAGGAGGTTTAGTCGCTCCTCTCATACCAAATTACATTTTTGATAGAGTATCTGATTCTCGTAAAATTCCGAGTGCTTTAATTGAAACAGAATTATCCCAGCGAAATCATTATAATATTGGTTATGGCGGCGGTTCTGGCTCATATAGAACTTACTATATTTCAAACCTTGATAGTGATTGTACTTTTAGTGTGCCATATGGTGGTCCTGTATTAAGTATTAATGCCGGGGCTTCATATGCTGCTGCATTACAAGAATCATTGGCGACCACAATGACTTGCAATGAAGGTACATTAAGGTTGAGTGCTGATGGAGGGTATTATAATTTGTCTCAAGACAATCAACATTATAGTGGTTTTAATTATGTCAATTTGACTACTGGTGTTGCGGAACCACCGCCAGAGCATGTTTCATCACATGGTGGCGGAAGTTCCCCATATAGCCCAAATGATATCTATACAAAATATACTATTGGAACAACGAATTTTGGTGAAGGTGGTGACGGTACAGGTCTAAGAGACGGATGTACCGAGGTATACGGTACCTATACTCATACACTTGTTCGTGATAATGGAAGCACAAAAACTTTGCCGAAATATACTGTATCAAGTACTGGCGGAGGTTGTGATCCTTCAAAAGATGTTAAACCTATACCGGCTTCATCCGGATCGGGTGGTGCTATAATTATTTCGTGGTAAAATATAAATAAGAGAGGTAACGCTTTATGAAAAAAAATATTAAAAACGGATTCTCTTTGGGCGAAATGACCGTCACGGTTGCAGTCGTTGCCTTCCTCGCAGTCGTCCTGCTTCCGATGCTCAAAGGTATGCAGCCTAACCAGGAACAGATTATGTTCAAAAAAGCATACTCACTCGCAGAGAGAATTATCTACGAAATGATTAACGACGAAGACATGTATCCTGAACCGAATGACCCATCTATGGCAAATTTCTTTGGTAACACGGAATCTGTTACAATCAAAGGTGAAACTTATGACGGTGATACCAAGTTCTGCAAACTCTTCGCTTCTAAACTTAACAGGTCATCTGCGGTAGATTGTTCTACACATTCATTTAGTGACAACACAAATCCTGTTGGTACATTATCAGCTTCTGATGGCGTTGTATGGATTCTTCCTATTACTAATTTCGCAAGTGATACTACAGCTTACAACATCTATATAGACGTTAACGGAAACAAAAAACCTAACTGCGACTACGATGCAAATAAATGTCCTAAACCTGATAGATTTAACATAAAAGTTTATCAAGACGGAAGAGTTACTGTTGATGGTGTTATGGAAAAAGAATACTTGAACAGAGTAGAAATTTCCAGAGATGCTAAAAATGTTACGTTCTAATCCTTGGGAGATGATATGAAAAAATTGCTTGGATTTACGCTTGCAGAAGTGCTTATGGCACTCGCTATCATCGGTATTGTAACGGCTCTCGCCGTTACTACCATGAAGCCCGCTGAAAAATCCGCTCTTAAATACCAGTACATGAACGCTTATTCAGCGCTCTCAAGAGCCTTCTACAACGGACTTCTGCAAGGTTATGATCCGTTTACGGAAGAGGACAGCCCTGTCCACTCGGAAGCAGAAGATACAGGAGCTGAAATTCTCTGTCAGGGGTTAACTACTTTTATTAACACGAAAGATAATGAAAGAACTGCTGATCATGACTATGCTTCAACTTGTTCTTCTACCAAAATAACTCCGCAGGTTGCAAAACCTGAAGATTTTATGGAAGAAGTTGATGATGAATTAGTCCACCGTGACGATAGAGTTCAATTTATCGCTACAAACGGCATGATCTTTTATATCTCTAATCTGATACAAGGTACTGTAGGTGCCGGCGCAGAGGCTGAAAATATTAAATTCTATCTAGTTTTTGTTGATGTAAACGGCTTGAATAAACCAAATTCTCTCGTCTATACTTATAAGGGCGGAAAAGAAATCGGTGACTACAACATGACTGATCCTGATGATATCAAGCAGGAAGCTAAAGACAGAATTGAACCTGATATTTTTGCGTTTGCAATGCTGGACAACAGTAGAGTCATGCCTCTTGGAATTGCTGAATACGATACAAACGTCCTAACAGCAAGGTTCATCTATTATACAGAAGACGGTGACCCGCTGTATACAAAACGCTCTCTGCCTTATTATCAGGCTAAAGGCGCAGCATGGGGCTACTACAATACTACCGGCTCTGACCCGCAGCCGCTTGACTTTAATCCTGACGAGCCGTTCTCCATGAATGATGCCGTAAGGAGTCTTATAGACCCTACAAGCGATATCCTGAAGGACTTCCCGAATTTCACAACCGACCTAGAACCGCTCGCAATCGAAAGCTCTGCACCATTTAATTGTTCTAATGAGGATCTGGAATCATGCTATGTGTTCCTCGATGAATATAGATAAGGTCTGTAGATTCTGTTGAGATTTTTAGGTTTTAAGGTTTGTAAAGGCGCCCGCAGGGCGCCTTTATTTCTTACCAATTTAATAACTCCCAAAACCAAGTGACTTATATACAACTTTGCACAAAATATGCTTGAAATAATATATTTATAATGTCATTCCGAACTTGTTTCGGAATCTTGCCGGTGGTAAGACCCTGAAACAAGTTCAGGGTGACAATTTTAGCTTTTTTAGTGTAAACTGCAATATAAATCCCCAAACCCTTGATTAGTCCTTTAATTTTATTGGTGATATAATTCTGGTATGAGTGATAAAATCGTTGTAAAAGGAGCGAGGGAACATAACCTCAAAAATGTTTCGCTGGAAATCCCCAAAAACGAGCTTGTAGTATTTACGGGTGTTTCTGGCTCCGGGAAAAGCTCACTTGCGTTTGATACTATTTTTGCGGAAGGGCAGAGAAGATATATAGAAAGCCTTTCAACTTATGCACGCCAGTTTCTGGGGCAGATGGATAAGCCGGATGTGGATTATATTGACGGGCTTACGCCTGCTATTTCCATTGATCAGAAGTCTACCAGCAATAATCCCCGTTCAACGGTCGGTACGGTTACGGAAATCTATGACTACCTGAGGCTGCTTTATGCAAGAATCGGCACGCCTTATTGCCCAAAATGCGGAAAACCGATTAAGCCGCAAACAATTGATGAGATTGTATCAAGTATTCTTAAACTTGAGACTGGTACAAAAATCCAGATTTTAGCACCGATTGCGAAAGGCAAAAAAGGTGAGTTTCAATCACTTTTTGAAGAATTACGACAGGAAGGTTTTGTTCGTGTCAAAGTAGATGGCGAGATTTACAACCTTGATGAGGATGAAATTAAGCTAGCCAAAACAAAAGCGCATACGATTTCGGTTGTAATCGATCGTGTTGTCGTAAAGCCGGAAGCTCGCTCAAGAATTGCAGACAGCGTACAAATTGCACTAAAAAAAGCGGACGGAGTTACAACGATTGATGTAATCGGCGGTGAAGAAATAATTTACAGCGAAAAACTCGCATGCCCGGATTGTAATTTGAGTTTTGAAGAGCTGACGCCGAGAATCTTTTCTTTTAATGCGCCGTACGGGGCGTGCGATGAGTGCGGCGGTATCGGTGTGGATTTCAAAATCGATCCGGATTTAGTTATCCCTGATAGAAATAAATCAATAAACGAAGGGGCAATTTACCCTTGGAGTAAATCTTCAACTTCTTATTACGAAGATGTTTTGTCTGCTGTAAAGACTGCTTATAAAATAGATTTTGATATTCCGTTCAAAGACTTGCCGGAAGAGCATCAAAATATTATTCTCTATGGCTCTGACGAGAGAATTCCGATGAGGATTAAGGAGTTCGGAAGTCATAGATACAGAACTTCTCTTCAGCGCTTTATCGGTGTAATTCCGTTTTTGATGAAGCATTATAACGTTGACAGCGAATACTGGAAAGCCGAGATTGAAAAGTACATGGTGACGACTCCGTGCGAAAAATGCGGCGGCGCAAGGCTTAAACCGTTTCCGCTTGCCGTGCGCATAGGTAATACCCCACCCCCCAACCCCCTCCCTCAAGGGGCGGGAGAGTATGGCACTACCCGAGGGCTGAATATTTATGAATTTTGTCTTATGCCGGTGGATAAAGCGTACGAATTTGTGAGCGAACTTTATCTTACGCTTTCTGATTTTCAGATGAAAATTGGTAAACAAATTCTGGATGAGGTGCGTGCAAGGTTGAAATTCTTGTGCGATGTAGGTTTGAATTACCTGAACCTTGCACGCACCTCCGGAACACTATCAGGCGGTGAAGCGCAGAGAATACGGCTTGCAACTCAAATTGGAAGCGGACTTTCAGGTGTGTTGTATGTTTTGGACGAGCCTTCAATTGGTTTGCACCAGAGAGATAATGACAGGCTTATTAAGACGCTTTTAAAACTCAGAAATATGGGAAATTCGCTAATTGTTGTTGAACATGACGAAGAAACAATAAGAAATGCGGATTATATTGTTGATATCGGACCGAAAGCAGGTGTTAACGGCGGTGAAGTCATTGCACTGGGCACTGTTGAGGATATTATTAAAGCAAAAGACTCTATTACCGGAAAATATTTGAGCGGCGAGTATAATATTCCGATCCCGAAAAAAGTTCGTGAAGGCAACGGGAATTATCTCCAGATAAGAAATGCGTTTAAGAATAATTTGAAGAACGTTGACCTTGATATTCCGCTTGGTAAAATTGTAGTCCTGACAGGTGTTTCCGGCTCCGGAAAATCAACGCTTATGCAGGAATTAATTTATGAATACGCCGTTCATAAGCTTAGAAAAAACAGACCGAAACCGCAGGGTGTGGATGAAATTCTCGGGTTTGAGCATCTGGATAAGATTATTGATATTGACCAATCACCGATTGGCAGAACTCCTCGCTCAAACCCTGCAACTTATACGGATGTGTTTACACCGATTAGAGAACTTTATGCTAAAACGAACGAAGCAAAAATGAGAGGTTATAAGCCGGGAAGGTTTAGCTTTAACGTAAAAGGCGGCAGATGCGAAGCCTGCGCAGGCGACGGTGTTTTGAAAATCGAGATGAATTTCCTGTCGGACGTATATGTCAAATGTGATGTCTGCAAGGGTAAGCGCTACAACAATGAAACTCTTGAGGTTAAATACAAAGGCAAGACAATTTCCGACGTTCTGGAGATGAGTGTTAAAGAGGCTTACGAGTTTTTCGAAAATATTCCGCAAATTGCAAATAAGCTCAAAACCTTAAACGATGTGGGTTTGGATTATATTAAACTTGGTCAGAGTGCGACAACACTATCAGGCGGTGAGGCACAAAGGATTAAACTTGCGTCCGAATTAAACAAACGTGCTACCGGAAAAACACTCTATCTTCTTGACGAGCCGTCTGTCGGGCTTCACTGGCATGATCTGGATAAGTTAATTAAAATTATCCAGCAGCTTGCGGATAACGGAAATACGATTTTGATTATAGAACACAATCTTGATTTGATAAAAGTTGCTGATTACATAATTGATCTGGGGCCGGAAGGCGGAGATGCCGGCGGTGAAGTTGTTGCCTGCGGAACTCCTCAGGAGGTTGCTAAGAATCCAAATTCATATACAGGTCAGTATTTGAAACAGTTTTTTGTGAAATCCTAAATTATTATCAATCTTAGCATAATAATGGCAAGCTTGTAGAT
>CALURU010000002.1 GCA_944323255.1 Candidatus Gastranaerophilales bacterium | reverse complement strand
GTGTGTCATGCTGAACTTGTTTCAGCATCTTACCGGTTTGGCGTGTGACCTACCATCTTGTAAGATCCTGAACAGCTCGAAAATCGAATGGGAAACAAACACACACAACAATATAATAAAAACCGATTTTCTACGCTTTCAGGATGACAATGCGTACACCTCCCCTCGCCCCCTGTGGGAGAGGGCGCAGTCGTGCTTGAGCCGTAAGGCAAAAGCTACGAATGCGGGTGAGGGGTCAAATCTTAGACAAAGTTATTGTCAGGTAAAACCTGACCTACTCTTTAGATTTACTCCAATATTTTCCCTCCAAAAAAAATCTTTCCCCAATTTAAAACCCCACTCATCAAGCCTGCTTTATCCCGCAATTGTAAATTTTTGTAACGATTTCTTCTTATGAGCGTTACTGACCCATAAAAATGTGGAATTAAACATAAGTAAGGACAATGTATGAGGATATTGGTATGAACCATTCAAAACTCAATTGTGATAGTAATTTTACCCCTGCTTGTGCCAGGGGGGGGGGGTAAAACCCTGACTACAAGCTGCTTTAAACGTTTTTCTCTTGCTTCTTGTGCATTAATTTTATCACTTTCAAACGTTTCCATGGCTGATGAGACAACTACTCAAACCCCGCAGCCAGAACGAGAGAAGGCGTATACTTTGACACGGGTTGAAGCAGAGGGCGAAAACACAATAACCAAGATAGAGTTGAACACCGAGACAGGCAAATTCGAGCCGTTGTATTATCGTATCGACCTTGCAAGGTCAGAGTATGGGAATCCGGGAGCAGAAAATGTTGAACCAAAGTATTTTAGTTGGAATAAATATCGTGAATATATTAATCATGCTTATGTACTATCAGACACTGATGATCCTTCTAATGCTCAGTTTACTTACTATGCTGATTCACAAAGGTTATCAAATAAAATTAAAAATATTCAAGATGGAAGTTCTATAAATAATGATTTTGTGGGAATTAAGACAAGTGCTGGTGTTCGGGATTCTGTTTATGGTGGTGCTATAGAAAATACAAACAGTATAAATACTATTACAGGCGATTTTATTGACAATTATGTAAGAAAAGGAGCTAGTACGTCTAATGCGTATGCATATGGTGGTGCAATTTATAATTCTGGTGAAATAAATAGTATTACAGGAAATTTTATACTCAATTCTGCATGGGGCAGTTCGCGACGTCCTCCATATACAGCAAAAGTTTATGGCGGAGCAATTTATAATTCTGGTAAAATATCTAATATTGTTGGAGATTTTATAAATAATTCAGCAATGGGTATAAACAATTCAGCAGGTGGAGCAATTTATAATTCAGGTAAAATATCTAATATTGCTGGAAATTTTATAGCTAATTTTAGTGAATTAGGTGGTGCCATAGATAACAGAAATTCAATAGACAGTATAGCAGGAGATTTTATCGGAAATTATGTGTCAGATTCGAATGATGATTTTGTAGAAATGGCTGGCGGTGCAATTAATAATTCAGGTGAAATTAATAGTATAAGAGGTGATTTTATTTTTAACAGTGTCTTTTACGATCAAGGATTATATGTATCTGGAGAAGGCGGAGCGATTGCAAATCATGGCAGCATAAATGATATTTCAGGAGATTTTATAGGTAATTCTATCGATTCCACTTCATACGCATTAGGTGGCGCAATCTCAAATATTGGGTATATTGATAAATTAACGGGCGTATTTTCGGATAATTCTGTTTCAACCGTGTCAGATGCAGCATTAGGAGGTGCAATATATAATAGTAATTACACAGTGCACGCAGATGCTAATGTATCTTTTATTTATTCTGTTGATTTTGTAATTACTGATACAGGAGAAAGATTTACTTTCTACGAGGGTTTAGATACAGAAGCTTTAGCCGAGTTGGAATCAAAAATTCAAGATGGTTATAAAGTTGTGGTTGTGCCGACGGAAGAAATTTGCACTTCAGAACAATGGGCAGCAATGCAGTCAAATCTTCAGGAATACTTAGAGTCTGGTTATTTGACCTTAAATCCTCCAGTAGAAATAACATATGATGAGCCTAAAATTTATATTGATGATATAAAGCACATTTCGGGTAATCAAATATCTCTTGTGAATGCAAATTTTATTAATAATACTGCAAAATCAGAAGCCGGCGCAGCTTTAGGTGGAGCAATCTTTAGCGGTACAAAATTGTCAATAACTGCAGACAATGGTGTATCAGTTTTTTCAGGAAACAAAACAATATCGCAGGGTAAAGAAGAACAAAATGCAATTGGAATGTATGGTTTGTATGGTATATATGATGCACCAGGACCTATGTCGCTTATCGAAGCATATGATTTAATGCCCGAAGAACCCGAAGAAGAGAATCCGGGGTTTCTGGATTCTAATTATAACAAGGTTAGCGAAAATCCGGCAGAACTTGAATTGAAGGCAGTTAATAATGGTGTTATCTTGTTTGATGATACGATTAGAGGCGGAGCTATCAATATAAATACCGGTGAGATAATGGAAACACCTGAAACTGCGTATAAATTAAAAATTACAGGTGATAAAACAGGAAAAGTTGTATTTAATAATTCCGTAATTAACGCAAAAGCAACCCTGGACGAGGTTACACTACACTTAACGAAAGCGGATATTCTTGCAACCTCTACTCTTACCGCCAATTCAGGACACCTCTCACTTCTTAATGGTTTAGCAGAGACTCAATCAATGCAGGGAATGACGGTAAACGGACATTTGGGAATGAGTGTTGATGTAGATCTTGCAAACAAGTCAATGGACAGACTTCCTGAAAATGTAACGACGGTCGCCCCTGATGGAAAAATAGATGTAGAGTATTTAAACCTGTTGAATGACGCCAAAGAGGATAGAACAGATATCCTTTTTGCGGAAGAAAGTTACAAAGACAAGGTATCATATACAGGTAAAAGCCCTGTAGCATACTCTCCAATCTATAAATACGCCGTAAGCTATAATCAGGATGACGGATTCTTTACCTTCTTACGGAGCAGTGGCGGCGGCAATCCAAGTGACGCTTTTAACCCAACAGTTCTGGCTCCATCCGTCGCAGCACAGGCAGGTGCTTATGCAACCCAGATGAATACTTTTAATTATGCCTTCCAACATTCGGATAACTTTATGAACCTTCCTTTCTTAGAACGTCTTGCCCTCAAAGAATCAGGAAGGTATGCAAGCACAACAACAAATAGTTTTTCACCTTTATATACAAGAATAGAGAGTGCCGGCTACTGGGTAAAACCATATGTAAGCTTTGAAAGCATTCCACTTAAAAACGGACCTAAGGTAGATAATATTAACTACGGTTCATTAATAGGGTATGACAGTAAAATAACCCCAATAGCGCATGGTTTTGACCGTGTATTAAGCGGATATGTTGCCTACAACGGCGCAAGCCAGTCCTATAGCGGTGTAGACAGTTATCAAAACGGCGGCTTGGTCGGTGGTACTGTATTTTTATACAAGGGAAATTTCTTTAACGCAACGACACTTTCAGTCGGCGCAAGTGTAGGCGAGTCCCAGAATATGTACGGAAATGAGAATTACACAATGTTACTTGCGGGAATTGGAAACAGATTGGGGTATAACTTTGAGTTTAAAGAGGGCAGGTATATAATTCAGCCATCAATGCTAATGAGTTATACTTTTGTGAATACTTTTGATTACACGAATTCAGCCGGTGTTCGTATGGAGAGTGACCCGTTGCATGCAATCCAGTTAGCACCCGGAGTGAAGTTTATCATGAATACAAAAAATGGCTGGCAGCCATATGCGGCAGTCAATATGGTGTGGAATGTACTGGATAAGAGTGATGTTAGGGCGAATGACGTCCGATTACCGGAGATGAGTATCAAACCGTATGTTCAATATGGTCTAGGCGTGCAGAAACGGATTAAAGATCGGTTTTTGGCGTTTGGTCAGGCAATGGTCTCCAACGGCGGTCGAAATGGTGTTTCCCTATCATTCGGTCTAAGGTGGTTCCTGGGGGGGGGGTAAATGATTAGGGCTGGAATTGGAAGCTACAGGCATATAGTTTTGTATTAGGTTTGGAGTATCTTTTTACTATATTTTTTTTCTACTGTCAAATAAATCCTGCAAATATTTGAAATGAAAAAGATATTTGTGTAGTATAATAACTAAGAACGCTTTTGATTTAAGAGGAGTGTGAGATTTTATGAAAAGATTTGCAAGTATAATGTTAATGACAGCGGTGATGCTCGGCACAGGTGCAGCATTTGCGGCGACTCCTGCTGAATTATACGATGATGTATGGAAAATTGTTAATAAAAAATATTATGATCCGACCAATAACTCACAGGATTGGAATAAATGGAGATATCGCTACGAAAACAAACTTAAAACTAAAGAGGATGCTTACGTTGCAATCGGGACAATGCTCGCAAGTTTAAATGATCCGTATACCCGTTTTCTTGACCCTAAAGAATTTTCGGAAGAAACGCAGTCAATAAAAGGATCTTTAAAAGGTATCGGAACTCAAATCGGACTTAGAGATGGTGAGCTGGTTATTATAGCACCATTAGAGGATTCACCGGCAGAAAGAGCAGGACTTCTTGCAGACGACAGGATTCTGGAAATTAACGGAGAAAGCACAAAAGGTATAAATATTGATGCGGCTGCAGATAAAATCAGGGGTGAAAAAGGTACGACAGTCACACTTTTGATTCAAAGAAAAGGTGTTCCAAACAAGCTTTATAGTGTTGTAAGAGACGAAATTGAAGTTAAATCTGTATCCTGTAAGCCGCCTTTTGAGACGACCAAAATTCCTAATGATATTCAATACATTAGATTGAGTTCTTTTATCAGCAAAAATGCTGCAGGCGAAATTGAATCTATCCTTAACAATTCAAGCGGAATGAAGGGCTTTATTATTGACCTGCGTTCAAATCCTGGAGGACTTCTTACTAACGCAATTTATATTTCAGACATGCTTTTAAGAGGCGGCGTGATTGTAAGTACGGTTGACAGAGACAGCTACAAAACGACTACCCGTGCAAGATTGGAGCAGGTTACGGATAAACCTATTGTCGTATTGATAAACAAAGGTTCTGCTTCAGCTAGCGAAATCCTAAGCGGTGCACTAAAAGACAACCATAGGGCAACCATTGTTGGAGAACAGTCTTTTGGAAAAGGGTTGGTGCAGGAAATTAACAAACTTCCGGATGATGCAGGAATGAACATTACAATACAGCGCTATTTGACACCTTCCGGAAATGATATTAACAAAAAAGGCATTACTCCTGATGTTGTGGTAGAATTAACTCAGAAGGATGCCGAGGCTAAGAAGGATGTCCAATTGGAAAAAGCTGTTGAAATATTGGAAAAAATGACATGTCTTGTACAGGGGTAAATAAAAAAGAATGGATAATAAAAGAGGGTGACACCTCAAAGAATAATGTGTCAATTATAGACAGATTGCTGGAAGTTAGGGGCATAAAAGGTGAAGAAGCAAGAAAGGATTTCTTAGATCCTCTGGGTATCACTCTTATGCACCCTAATGCTTTTTGTGATATGGCTCGTGCAGTTGAGAGAATAGTAAAAGCCATTGATGAAAAGGAAAATATTCTTATCTATGGTGATTTTGATGCAGATGGTGTAACCTCAACTTCTGTTTTGATGAAAACTTTTTCATACCTTGGAGGAAATGTCGATTTTTATATTCCGGACAGGGAAGCCGAAGGACACGGGCTTAACACAAAAGCTCTTGTGCAGCTTTTAACAAAGAAGAAACCCAAGCTTATAATTACTGTAGATAACGGAATAAGCAGTGTAGAAGAAGTTAAATTTATAAACAGTTTCGGGCGTGATGTTATAATAACCGACCACCACGAAGCACCGGAAGAGCTTCCGCCTGCGTACGCAATTATTAATCCGAAGGCTATGAATGCGCTGGATGAAAAGCTTACTCCGTACCAGATTGAATCATTGACTTCGCTGGCCGGAGTTGGTGTGGCATTTAAGCTTGCACAGGGCGTACTTGAAAAATACAATAAACTTGATTTTTCATACGAAATTATGCCTTTTGTAACCGTAGGTACGATTGCTGATTTAGTTCCTCTTATCGGTGAAAACAGATATTTTGTGACAAAAGGACTGGAGTTGATTGCAGCAGGCAAGCACTATGGATTAAAAAGAATGCTTGATGTAGCTGGAGTTGGTACGGACAACGGATTAACTGCAGAACAGATTGCATTCACTATTGCTCCGAGAATTAACGCCTCAGGAAGAATTGATAACGTTGAAGCTGCCGTTAAAGTAATGATTTCTGAAAACAAGCAGGAAATTGAAATGGCAATTATTGCGCTTGAAAATTTTAATAAATTGCGTCAGGAAATGTGTTCACAGACTTTTGCCGAAGCCGATGAAGTCTGGAGAAATTCAAAGAGCAGAGATAATGCGATTGTTCTTTTCTCTAAAGACTGGCATATAGGAATAATCGGAATTGTAGCTTCGAAGTTTGTAGAAAAATATTATAAACCGACTTTTATAATGAACTACAATGAAGAAACAAAAGCTTTCAGATGCTCTGCAAGAGGGGTCAAAGAGCTTAATATTTACGATATTTTGTCCAATGTATCAGAATATTTAGACGGGTATGGCGGACACCAGATGGCAGGCGGCTGCTCTTTTTCGGAAGCAAAGGCTTCTTTTGAGGCAGTAAAAAAAGCGATTAATAAAACAGTTGATGAAATGCTAAACGGGCAAAAACTTACACCGTCCATTGATGTCGATATGGAGCTTTCTATTGATGATGTTGATGTTTCGCTTGTAGAAGAAATTTCTAAACTGGAACCGTTTGGAATGGCAAATCCTTCCCCGACTTTTGTCGTGAGAAATCTTGTTTTGAAACAGAAAAAACTGATGGGATCAACAAAGGAGCATTTAAAACTTACTGTCGAAACAAAAAACGGAACGTTGGATTGCGTATGGTGGTCAAGAGGTGATATTCCTTTGATTGCCGGTGACAGATTGGATATAGCTTTTGCTCCACAGCTTAATACATTTAATGGCGTAACTTCAGTTCAGCTTATTTTAAAGGACGTGCATTCAGATGCTTTAAAAGAGGAAGAGTCGGATAAAACAAAGGTTTATGACCATAGAAAGAAAACAAATATTTTGGCGCAGGTTAACGATTATATTAAAAGTTCAAAATTAAAAATTTGTGCTTTTGTTGAAGATAAAGGAATCTTAGAGAGTTTAAAACCTTTTGAAAGTATTATGAAGTGCATTTCTAAAAGAGACAATGCGCAAAAAAGCGATGTCTTGATGTTTTTTGATTATCCTGCAGATGATGATATTCTGCAAAACCTTATGACAACCGTTTCTCCAGATGTTATTCATTATATGAATTATCAGAAGGGGAAATATAATGAAGAATTAATTCTCAAAACTTTTTCCGGAATGATAAGATATACTTGTAATACGCTTGACGGAGATTTTAATTTAGAGCGTGCCGCCTCAGCCCTCGGTGTTACCGGTGATGTTATTGAGGTTCTTCTTGAAATGTTTGAAGATGCCGGTATGATAAAGATTACGGCAAGAGGGGATGAAAGCTTTAAAATTGCATTTATTACCGCAATAGAACTGTCTAAAACTTTTCATACAATGAAATATGCTGAATTTGTCGAACTTATGAATACTATTAATGATTATAAACATAAATTTATGACTATTGATGTGTAATAAAAAAACGAAGGGGTTTACCCTCTTGCTTTTACCCCTGTTCATGCTAGCATGGTGTCATAAGGAGAAATATATTTATGAAAAATTATGAATTATTAGCGATATTCAAACCAAGTCTTGATTCAGAAGAATTGGACAAAGTTATGGATAAAATTTCAGAAGATGTAAAATCTTTCAACGGATCAGTATCTTCTGTAGACAAAATGGGACGCAAAAAGTTAGCCTATGATGTACAAGGCTATAGAGATGGTTATTTTACAACAATGATTATTTCTATTCCTGGTGAAACTGTTGTAGATTTTAAACGCAGCTTAAAATTGAATGAAAATATTTTAAGATTTATGTTTATGGAAGAAGCTAAAAAGGCTCAAACAGTTTAAGAGGTAAACTTTATGACGTTAGCAAAAGCTGCTGTTACTGGCACAATTTTCAGAGCTCCGGAAAAACGTTTTACACAGAATAACGTTCCTGTATCATCATTTGTATTAAATATAGGTGATAGGGAGGAAATGCTCATTCGTGTAATAGTAAAACGTACGGTTCTTGATGATGTTGTATCATCTCTTTCAAAGGATGATAGGGTTCTGGTAGAAGGCAGGTTACAGATTACAGCTGTAAAAAATGAAAATGGTGCAGAGAGAAGAATTTATGAAATCGATGCTAATACTATTGAACCAATGGGTGCTGGAGCTCCTGCTGTTTCTTCCGGTTCATCAGCATCAGGTGAAGATATTGTAAAATTCTCTCAAGAAGAATTTTCCGATGAATTAATCGGAGAAGACGAGATTCCTTTTTAAGGATAAAATACGATTGGGTCTGTTTCTTAATCACTCAGTCACCCGGTCATTTAATTACTAAAATAAGGCTAGAAAGGCAAATAAAACAATGGCAAAGCAAGATGCACAAGATAGAAAAAAACGTAAGACCTGTTCATTCTGCGCAGATCACGTTGAATCTATTGATTACAAAGATGCTGCAAAGTTAAAAAGATACTTGACAGAAGCAGGAAAGATTATTCCTCGCAGAGTTACGGGTAACTGCGCAAAGCACCAGAGAATGGTAACAACGGCTATTAAAAGAGCCAGAGAAGCTGCAATTATCAGTTATGTATTTGATTAATTTTGTATGTAAACTTAAAGTATAAATATAGGAATGGCGAAATTAATTTGCCATTCCTATGTTGGCATTTGTTAGAATAAAAAGAAGGAAAAAATTATGAACAACCAGATTACGATTAGATCGGACAGACAAGATGATTACACTTTTCAGTACAAAGGTGAGGATGTCGTTTTAAAAGCCGGCAGTATTATAAGTATTGCTGACGGTCTTGCTGAGGTAGTGTTTCCAACCTGCAAAATGAAAATAGTTAAAAATCTGATTGTAATTAAAGATGATGTGAAATAATAAAAAATAGTAAAAAATAAAAATCAGTAAGATCCTACATTGAGGGTTTTACTGATTTTTTTATAAAGATTAAAGGTTTTTATCACCCTTTTTTGTCTTGATTCCAAATTTTGTAAGCTTCAGTGCCAGTGTATTTCTGCTTATACCTAATTCTTCGCAGATATCTGTTTTTGATTTGCCTGATTTTAGTAATTGTTCTAACTGCTCTTTTGTAATGCTTTTTGTACTGTCGAATTTCTTTTTTGCGGCACTTACTAAATTATATTTGCGTATTAAACTATGATACATAACAGGCGGAATATCATACATTTCGCAAATTTCCTGCGGGGTGGCGCCTTCGTCTAAATACTTTTGGATTTCATCTTTTTTGTTTCCCAGTTCTTTAAGACGGTCAATAGAACCCGATAAGACAGTCTCAACCTTTGCTTCTCTTGCTTTATAATTAAATGTTGACGCAGCTATGTCCAATTCTTCTTCTGCTTTTGCCTGCGACTCCCATTCTTTAACGGTTTGTTCCAGTTTATTTTTAGGAATATCTTTTAGTTGCGAATGGTGCTTATAGTTATAATTAATTCCTAAGCGTTTCAATAAGTGATAAAAAACCGAATCACTTATGTTTAATTTTTCGTATATTTCCTTAGCGGTTAATCCTTTATCTACAAGTTCTTGCAATTTTTCTTTTGTAATACTTAAAGAATTCGCTTTATTCTTCCTGAAATCAGTCATTATTCCGAATCGGTTAACAAGAGTAGAATAATTTCTCACGCTTATATTTAGATCTTTGCATATTTCATCGACACTTTTGCCGCTCTCTATAAGTTCTTCCAGTTTTTCCTTTTTAACTCCAAAAGAAGGGTAAGTATTTTTATGTATAGGTGTGATTGTTATGTTCATATAAGATGAAAAGCCTGTAAATTTTATTTTTGGCAGTTAGTGTGAGCTGATGAAATATTATGTTATATATTATCACAAAGATTGACAAGAAATCTTTAGAGACTAAAATATAGAATATAACTTAGTATATTATAAGTTGACGTAGTATATTTAATCAAAGAAGGAGATTAATCTCATGGCACGTGAAAAGTATGAACGTACAAAACCGCACGTTAACATTGGTACAATTGGCCACGTTGACCACGGTAAAACAACATTGACTGCAGCTATTACAGGAGTTATGGCTGCTGCCGGAAAAGCTCAAGCAAAGAAATTTGATGAAATCGATGCTGCTCCGGAAGAAAAAGCAAGAGGTATAACCATCTCTACAGCTCACGTAGAATATGAAACAGATGCAAGACACTACGCACACGTTGACTGCCCTGGTCACGCTGACTATGTTAAAAACATGATTACAGGTGCAGCTCAGATGGATGGTGCAATTCTTGTTGTTGCAGCTACTGATGGTGCTATGCCTCAGACTCGTGAACACATCCTTCTTGCTAGACAGGTTGGTGTTCCTAACTTGGTTGTATTCTTGAACAAATGCGACATGGTTGATGATCCGGAATTGTTAGAATTAGTTGAAATGGAAGTTAGAGAACTTCTTTCTTCTTACGAATTCGACGGTGACAATATTCCGTTCATCCATGGTTCAGCTCTTAAGGCTCTTGAAGCTGTTCAGGCTAATCCGCACATTCAAAGAGGCGAAGACAAATGGGTTGACAAGATTTGGGAATTGATGGATGCAGTAGATTCTTACTTCCCAACTCCTGTTCGTGACTTAGACAAACCATTCTTGATGCCGGTTGAAGACGTATTCTCTATCACTGGTCGTGGTACTGTTGCTACAGGTAGAGTAGAACGTGGTATTGTAAAAGTTGGTGATGAAGTTGAATTGGTAGGTCTTGGTGAAACTAAGAAAACTACAGTAACCGGTGTTGAAATGTTCAGAAAATCACTTGACCAAGGTCAAGCTGGTGACAACATTGGTGCTTTGTTAAGAGGTATTGATAAGACTGAAATCCAACGTGGTCAAGTTCTTGCAAAACCTGGTACAATTCATCCACACACCAAATTTACTGCTAACGTTTACGTTTTAACTAAAGAAGAAGGCGGACGTCACACTCCATTCTTCCCTGGTTACAGACCTCAGTTCTATATCAGAACAACTGACGTTACCGGTTCTATCAAATTCGACGGCGAAATGGTAATGCCTGGTGATAACGTAGTTATGGAAGTTGAACTTATCGCTCCTGTAGCTATTGAAGAAGGTATGAGATTCGCTATCCGTGAAGGCGGTAGAACAGTTGGTGCTGGTGTTGTTGACAAAATTATTGAGTAATCGAGTCACAATATAACAGACTAAAAAATCCGGTTCTTTATAGAACCGGATTTTTGTTGTGAAAGTTGTAGTGTTAGAATATTAGTGTGAAAAGAGTTTTTTATATTAATAAATCCATATTATTTTTAATGATATTTTCTTCGTTGTGTCCTTTAAAGAAACCCATTAAAATATCAGCTAATGATCGTTTTGAACTATAGTTAGAAGTTCCAAGGCATTCAATTTTATCAATTCCGATATCTGTAGGGATAATGTGTTCTATTGCAATTTTATTAATTTCTTCGGGATTTACTTCTGTTATTTTTTGCCCGAGTATTTCCTGATTGGATTTGCCACGTTGGCTGCCATAAGAAAATTTCCAGTCAATAGCCTTGTTTACGTCTCTTGTTCTAATATTTTCACTACTTTCTACCGGTAATTTATTAACAGGAATTCTAAGCATAACAAGTTCTTTTCCCCTTGCAATATAATCCAAGATTAATCTAGCAAGATTCATGTGCTTATCTTTTGCCCATTGTTTAATAAAATTATCCAAATCAAATGTAAAAACACCTTTTATAGCTCCATCAGTGAGCGTATCGGGCATTGCTTTAATGAGTTTATCTTGTTTTATTTTTGCAAGTTTTTCTGTAGTTGTTATGTGGTAGAGGTTTTGGGGTAAATTTTTGTAAGCTTGATTGATATTCATAAATAATTCCTTTATTGTATTTGTATATTTTATAATAACTGTAAAAAATATTTTTGCTAAATTTTACAAATTAATTTACAAAAATATATAATTCAATAAAATGTTACCCCTCAAACAGTGTTTGTACTATAATTTATATGTGGTTTTAAAAACAAGAAAGGAAGAGACTAATGAACGTTTTAGACAAAATCATGAAACCAAAATCAATTGCGGTTATTGGTGCTTCTACCAAGGAACACACTATTGGTTCAGATATTATGAAAAGATTACAGGAATACAACTTTAATGGTAAAATTTATCCTGTTAACCCTAAAGGGGGTATAATTGAAGGCTTGCAGGCTTATACTTCTGTTCTAGAAGTCCCGGGAGAAGTTGATCTGGCTATAATTGTTGTTAACGCAAAATTTGTACTTGCAACAATTGATCAATGCCATGAAAAAGGTATTAAAGGACTTTGCATTATTACAGCAGGTTTCAAGGAAACAGGCGCAGAAGGTGCTGAACTTGAAAAACAATTACTTGCAAAAGTTCGTGAATACGGTATGAGATGTGTTGGTCCAAACTGTCTGGGCGTTGTTAATACTCACCCTGATATTAGAATGGATGGCTGCTTTGCTGAATCTTTACCGGAGAGAGGAAACATTGGTTTCGTTTCTCAATCAGGAGCTTTAGGCGGCGGTATTTTAAATATTCTTAAAGACCTTAACCTCGGGTTTGCTCAATTTATTTCTATTGGTAACCAGGCTGATGTTAACGCTGAAACAGCTCTTGAATACTGGGAAAACGATTCTGACGTTGAACAAATTCTTCTTTATATGGAATCAATTCAGAACCCTGCAAACTTCAGAAAGTTAGCAACAAGAATTTCTAAGAAAAAGCCTATTCTTGCTCTTAAAGCTGGGCGTTCTGCTGCTGGTGCAAGTGCAGCTTCTTCTCACACAGGTTCATTAGCCGGTGCTGATAAAGCTGCTAACGCTTTGTTGCAGCAATCAGGCGTAATCAGAGAATACTCTCTTAAAGACCTGTTTGCAACTGCTAAAGTTTTTGCAAACTGCCCTATTCCGAAAGGAAACAGAGTTGCTATTATTACAAACTCAGGCGGTCCTGGAATTATGGCAACAGATGCTGTTTGCGAACACGGTATGCAGATGGCTAAATTAACAGACGCTACAAAAGAAAAATTAAGAAGTTTCTTGCCGGCAGCTGCTTCTGTTAAAAACCCTGTTGATATGATTGCTTCAGCTCCAATCGAACACTACAAGCAAACATTAGAAACAGTTATTGCCGATGAAAATGTTGATATGATTATTACAATCTATCTCCCATTCTTGGGCTTAAAAGATATTGATGTTGCTAAAGCTCTTATGGAAATCAAGGCTAAGAATCCGCAGAAACCTGTTATCGGTGTATTTATGACTAAGAGTGAATTCTTCAATAAGATTTCTGATATGGATGTTAACATGCCGTTCTTTATGTACGCTGAGGAAGCTGCAGACGGCTTAAACAGATTAAATCAACAGAGATTATGGATGGAAAGAGAAGAAGGTAAGATTCCTACATTTGATGTTGATTACAAGAAAGCTCAGGAAATTATTGCTAAATCAATCAATGAAGGCAGAGACCAGTTAACTACACGTGAATCAATTGATGTACTTGATGCTTACGGAATCAGAGTTTGCAAATCAGGATTTGCTAAATCTGAAGACGAAGCTGTATCAATAGCTGATTCTATCGGATACCCTGTTGTTATGAAGATGACTTCAAAAACAACTTCTCACAAAACAGATGTAGGCGGTGTTAGAGTTAACATTCAATCTGCCGAACAGTTGAGAGCAGAATATCAGGATTTAATCGCAAAATTAACAGAAAAAGGACTTATTGAAGGTCTTGAAGGCGTTATCATTCAAGAAATGGTAAAAGGCAACAGAGAAATGGTTTGCGGTATTGCAACAGATCCTCAATACGGTCCGATGATGATGTTCGGTTTAGGCGGTGTATTTATTGAAGTTATGAAAGACGTAACATTCAGAATCGCACCTTTAACCGATGTTGATGCTAAAGAAATGATTAAATCAGTAAAAGCATACAAATTATTAGAAGGTGCAAGAGGCACTAAACCTGCTCAGATGGAACAAATCGAAGAAACATTGTTGAGATTATCTCAACTCGTTAACGATTTCAAATTCATCGATGAATTAGACATCAACCCGCTGTTGATTTCTGAAAAAACAGGTGAAGGCATTGCAGTAGACGGACGTATCAAAGTAAGAATGGCAGAAGCTCAGGAAGCTCTCGGCTATCATTGCAAAGACGGCGTTTGCGCTTGCTCTATATAAAATATGATTCAGAAGGATTTGGAAGGCGCCGCAGCAACTGCTGCGGCGCCTTTATTTTGATGCATTATTTGATGCGGTAAATTACAGATTTACCACATCCTACAGTCTATTTTTTATAAATATCTTTTGCAGCCCCTTTTGCTAATCTTTCATTTACAGTTTCTACAAATTTTCCGGCCTTTTTGTGTGCAGCAGCATAAGCCTCTTCTGAAACAGGTTTTCTAATATCCTTTAGAGCAGTCTGCATCAAAGTATTGTCCGGTATATTTTTAACAAGATTTCCAATAACTTCTACAGATTTCTTTTGACCGCCTCTAAAAGCCGGGGTTTGAGTTTGCAGGGTTACTGCAGGATTAATTGTTGCCATAATTCACACTACCTTTCTTATGCATAAATCTACATTGTACATTTTTATTAAAACAAAAACTATCAAAAAATTGCGCAAAATAATAAATTTTAATTTACAAAACTTAATATTGTTAAAAAACTTCGTTGTAGAGAGTAGGGTAGACTTTAGTCTACCAGAATGTATAATAAAACTATGTTAAATTTTAAATAAAAATTTTGAATTAACCATTTACTAGCTAATAATAAATTACGGCTAGTAAAAAGATAAAGCTCACCACATTCTGCTAATTGTTCTATAAAACTTCTAGCACCTTTCTTCAAACTTGGAATATAACTTTCATCAAATTTATTTATCCCATAATTGTTCAAGACACCATCTAAGTCAACTAAAACTTTTTTCTTATACATAACTGGACTGTCATTCCTGTAATAAAATTTAAGCATAGCACATAATTGGAATATGAGTCAAGATAGTGCTATATTAAATAGAAAAATTTTAGCTTGTAACATTGCAAAATACAGGAAGAAACATCATCTTAGCAGAGAAGAACTCTCACTAGCTTTAGGTTTTGATAATTCCTATATTTCAAAACTCGAAAAAAGCAAAGTCAACATTACTCTTGATAAATTAACTTATATTGCTGATTATTTTCATATAGAATTAAAAAACTTATTTGAATCCGACCTGTAATCTGTAGGTTTTGTCGGTTGAGCATACTTGCCCAACAATAAGCTTGTACATTAATCGGACTATAAAAACTCTTTGATTTAGTGCATTCTACATTCTACTGCTTTTTTATAATAGAAGTATATGTTATAATTAATTTATGGAAAATAAAGTTTATTCAATAGAAGAAATAAAAGAAATAATAAATTCTCATAAGGATTTTTTTGAAAATAAATACTGTGTTGAGAATTTTCTTTTATTTGGTTCTTATGCAAAAAATCAACAAACAGCTGATAGTGATATAGATTTGCTTGTAAACTTTAAACAACCGATTGATATGTTTGATTTTATTGATTTACAAGAGTATCTTTCCAAAATTTTCAGAAAAAAAATTGATTTAGGTACAATAAACAGTTTAAAAGAATTTGTGAAAGGCTCAATATTAAAAGAAGCAATAGTATTATGACTAAAAAAGATGAAATATTTTTCTTACAAGATATTCAAAATTCACTTAGTAAAATTCTTAAATACACAGAAGGTATGTGTTATGAAGATTTTGTTAAAGATGATAAAACAAAGGATGCTGTAGAAAGAAATTTTGAAATTATGGGAGAAGCTGTTAAACATTTATCAGAAGATTTTCGAAAAGAGCATTCTCATATCCCATTCAAGCAAATTGCGGGTATGCGGGATAAATTGATTCATGATTATTTTGGAATTGATTATGAAATAGTTTGGAAAACGATAACAACAAAATTACCGCAGTTTGAACTGGATATATTGGAATTAATTCGCAAAGAACTATAAACTTGTAAAGGCGCCGCAGCAACTGCTGCGGCGCCTTTATTTTGGATGTCTTTTTTGATGCGGTAAATCTCCGATTTACCGCATCCTACATTTGCGAATTGCTTTATTTTTGAAGCGGTGGTAAATCAAAGATTTACCACCGCTTCTATAGTCTATATGTTAAAAAAACATATTAAAATCTGTTTCTGAGGTATATCCATTTACTTTATCACCGGCATTAAAATTGCCAGAACATTTGCCTTGTGGTTTTGATGGACCGCCCATTAAAAACAAATCAGATGAGGTTACGGTATCAGTTCCACCACCACTATTTGAGTCTAAATTAACAAGATTACACCCCTCAAATATAAAGTTTTCTGATTTTTTAGTATCAATAACTTTAGCTCTCTCCAATGCTGCAAAATACAAATTATTTTCATTAACACGCACGGAAGGCATAGTATAATCAGTGTCCTGCTCAGGGAATATGAGCTTTGTTCCCTGTTTTAATGTAACAAACCATTTTTTTACAGGAGCTTCGGTCCAACTTCCATCCTTGCCAAAGTACTTCGCTGGCACTACTTTAGTTTCGTAGCTTTTTACATCTGATTTATTAAAACTTACATTACCTAATATAATAACACTGTCTGGCATAAATATCCTCCCTTTAATAAGCTATTAATATAAAGTATTTTCACAAATAATAATTGCCTTTTCTTTACTAATTTTTACATAATATAAAACTTTGTTGCCGCATTTTATCTGAACAACAAATTTTTCTTTTTAGGGTTTTTATATAGGTAAAGTTATGTAGGATGTGGTAAATCAGAAATTTACCACATCCTACAGAGTTTTGTCCACCCTACAAAACTTACACCTTCAGAATGATGACACTCTGATAAGCAAAATTACAAGTTTTATGTCATTCTGAACCCGATATTAATTCGGGGGTGAAGAATCTCAAAAACTTTCTGGAAATTGTCGCATTGCTAACGTTCCTAGCAACAACTAGTCGTAGGTGTGGCACGCAATACATAATTAAAAGTTATACGCTTTAATATAATGTTGCTTTGCCCATTCTACAGAACTTATTTAGGATTTTTTTTGCTGTATATAAAAAACCAGTTTTTGGTGCTTGTGTTTGTTTAATTAAAGTATTATTTTCCAGAAGTTTTTGGTTCGCAAGTTCAACTTTTTGATCAATTTCTTTGCCTCCTGCTACAAACATATAGATTGCTTTAGGGTTTGATTTATTCGCCTTTTTAAACATTTTTTTAGTACCATTATTAACTATTTCCACACACATATAACCACCGATTTTTGACATACAAACTCCTTTAATCTGATTCAGATAATTTAAAAATTAACATACTTACAAATTGATGCTATCATAATAAAGAAAAGAAAACTAGAGTTTACTATGTCAAGATTATCTGAAAAAATTGAGAAGTAGGATGCAGTAAATCTTTGATTTACTGCATCAAAATATTACAAAATTTATCCCAATAGGTTTATAAGAGTTTCAAATTCAGGAAAAGAAATGTTTGTCCATTCAAAGCCATTTATTGCGATTTCATTTCCGCAAACAAGCCCTGCAATATAAAAACTCATTGCAAGCCTGTGATCGTGATAACTCTCGAGTTCGGCTCCACCGCTTAATTCTTTTTTCCCTCTTACAATAAAACCATCCCGTGTTTCTTCTATATTTACTCCGATTTTTGTGAGTTCATTTACTAAACACTTAATCCTATCTGATTCTTTGTTTCTCAAATCCTCTGCATTTCTGACAACTGTATTACCCTCTGCTTGAGATGCTAAAACTGCAATAACAGGAAGCTCGTCAATTAATCTCGGGATATCTTTCCCTTCAATCACGCAGCCTTTTAAAGAATCATTATATTGAACCCTAATATCTGCACACGGTTCGCCGGATACAATGCGCTCATTTAAAATTTCTATGCCGCCTCCCATACGCTTAACAACATCGAGAATCCCTGAACGTGTAGGATTTACGCCGGTATTTTTGATTACGAAATCAGAACCTTCAACAATAAGCCCCGCAACAATAAAAAATGCAGCAGAAGAAATATCACCAACCACATCAATATCTTTAGCGACCATTTGCGACGGAGTTATCGTAACCTTTGTTCCTTCAGTTTTGATATCCGCTTCAAGGTAGTTAAACAGCCTTTCAGTGTGATCTCTTGAAATATAAGGTTCTGAAAAAGAAGTTTTCCCCTCTGCGTTTAATCCCGCAAGAAGTATGCAGGATTTAACCTGTGCACTTGCAAGCTTTGAATTATAATTGATTCCGTGCAGCTTTTGTCCTCTGATAGTAAGAGGTGCATGACCATCAACAGAGGTTATGTCTGCTCCCATAAGGGTCAATGGCTCTATGACACGTTTCATTGGGCGCTTGGAAAGACTTTCATCTCCAATCAGAGTCGAATCAAAATTCTCACCTGCAAGAATACCGGAAACCAATCTCATCGTTGTTCCGGAATTACCACAGTCGCATATTAAACTTTCATACCCTCTCCTGCGGGGAGGGTTAGGGAGGGGGATAGAATCCAGAGTTAATACCCCGTTTGATTTTATCCTTAGTGTCTTATCATCAATAAATGAAATATCAACGCCGAGCTGTTTAAATAAATTTAATGTTGAATGACAATCTGCACCGCTTGAAAAATTTCTTACAATACATTCTCCTCTTGCAATAGAAGAAAACATCACTGCTCTATGAGAAATTGATTTATCAGCAGGAATTGTTATCTCGCCCTTTAAACCTTTATTCAGCTTTTTTACCGTTTTTAGCATCTGACTATCTCATAAATTTCTTTGCATTTTTTGAAAACTTTTTTTGCATCACTCAATGCAAGCATGTTAGGCCCGTCACAGAGCGCGCAATCAGGATTAGGGTGGACTTCAAAGAACAGAACATCCGCACCTGCTGCCATTGCGGCTTTTGCAAGAGTCGGTACGAATCTTCTGTCACCACCTGTTGAATCCCCGTTAGAACCCGGCATTTGAACACTATGTGTTGCATCAAATACAACAGGGTAGCCGAATTCTTTCATAATAGGTATTGCTCTAAAGTCTACCACAAGATTGTTGTATCCAAAAGACACTCCTCTGTCTGTAAGCAAAATCTGCTTATTACCACTATCTTCAACCTTTTTCACAAGAGGTTTCATCTGCTGCGGCGCTAAAAACTGCCCTTTTTTTATGTTTACTATTTTTCCTGTTTTAGCGGCAGCCACAAGCAAGTCTGTTTGACGGCATAGGAATGCTGGAATTTGAAGAATATCTGCGACTTCTGCAACAATTGCAGCCTGCTCCGGCAGATGAATATCAGTTACTATAGGCAGGTCAAACTCTTTTTTAATTTGAGCCAACATTTCAAGCCCTTTTTCTAGCCCCGGTCCTCTGTATGAGGTTATAGAAGAGCGGTTTGCCTTATCGAATGAGGATTTAAAAACATAGTTTATGCCAAGCTCACTGCATGCAATTTTCAATCCTTCTGCAGTTTTACGTAAAATATCCATAGATTCTGCCGCACATGGTCCTGCCAGAATCGTAAGTTTGTCTTTTCCTATTTCAAAGCCTTTGAGTTTCATTCTATCCTTTCTCCCTCTCCTTGAGGAGAGGGAAGGGGTGAGGTGTCAACCGGCTTGCGCAGATTAGTTAATATCCCATCTTCCGCAAGTGCCGCCCCAGCGTGCAATTATGTTGCCTTTAATATCTCCGATTTTTTCTACGTGACCGACAGGTTCTGCGCCTTCAAGGATTGTAATAACTTCGCAGTTATTTGAACAGCCTGTACACTGGCAGGTTACTGACTGGAAGCTCATGTTACCTACTTCCCAGCCCTTGAACTTGGTTTCAGCTTCCGTGTACTGGTGGTTTTCCATTGCAAGAAGCGCCGCACCGATTGCGCCCATTGTCTGGTGGTTTTCCGGAACAACGATTTTTGTATTTAAAGCTTCTTCAAAAGCCTTAACCATACCGGAGTTAGTAGCAACACCACCCTGGAAGGAAATTGTAGGAAGCAGTTCTTTGCCTAAAGCAAGGTTTGAAAGATAGTTTCTCACAAGTGCCTGACAAAGTCCGTAGAGCAGGTCTTCTACCGGATAGCCTAACTGCTGCTTATGTATTAAGTCGCTCTCTGCAAAAACACCGCAGCGACCTGCAATTCGAGCAGGGTTATCAGATTTAAGCGCCGTTTCACCGAATTTTTCGATAGGAACGTTTAATCTTTGCGCCTGATGGTCTAAAAAGCTCCCCGTACCTGCTGCACATACTGTATTCATTGCAAAATCCGTTACAATACCGTCACGCAGAATGATAATTTTACTGTCCTGTCCGCCGATTTCCAGAATTGTTTGTACTCCCGGAATATTTGTACTTGCAGCAACTGCGTGTGCGGTGATTTCATTTTTAACAACATCAGCGCCGACAAGTGCTCCTGCAAGATTTCTTCCCGAACCTGTTGTTCCGACGCCTTTTACTGAATAATCACATAATGCTTGTGAGATAATATGTCTCAGGCCGTCTTGTACAGCATCAACAGGCTTTCCGGCTGTTTTTAGCATGTAAGAGTCAACATATTTGCCTTTTTCATCAACCAGTGCCAACTTCGTCGTAACAGAGCCGACATCAATACCTAAATATACATCTAAACTCATCTTTTTACCTTCTTCCCTCTGAATTTAATGTAACTATTATAACACAAAAGTTTTAATTAAGAGCTTAATATGAAACCATCAACCATAATAGTTATATTATTGGAAGGAACACGCCAAGCTTGTAGCCTCCCTCCCTATATGAGGGAGCGGATTTTCGGTAGGGTGAAGCGGAGCGTAACCCGTAAGGTGTCGGAAAGCTGGGAACTTTCCGACACCCCGAATAATCCAAGACAGGGCTGGGGTGGGTGATAGCAAAAAGATATGTTTTTGTTTGTAGTTTTCTTTCTCTTTGACTCGCAACAAAAGAGAAAGAAAACTACGAAAAGAAAGAGAAATAACGCAATCGTTTTCTACGCTCTTACGAGCGTGGATTTAAATGGCTGTTACAGGCGGAGCCTTCACTTTTCGCTCGCTATTGTTATGCTGACGCATAACACGCTTGCGGCGCAAAGGCTTGTTAGTTCTGACTACAGGACTTGTTAAAAACCAGTAGGTCAGGTTCTACCTGACAAAAACTTTGTTTCCCTAATCCTGACAGTGGCTGCGCCCTCCCGAGCGTTTCTTAGCGAGGGTCAGAGTGCGGGTTTGCCCGCAAACAGCCATTTGATTTTATGCTCGTAAGAGTATTGTAAACAACAAAATTTCTTCTTTTTTGCTTCGTTTTTTTTTTTTTTTTAAGAAGAAAAAATGAAGAAATGATTATTATAAAAAAGCACCCTTCCTAACCTGCTTGTTTGCCGGCGTTAAATGAGTCTTCGGATTTTGCTTACGCAAAACTCCTCCGCTCTCTGCCGGCAAGCCGCTTCCCTTAAAAGGGAAGGAATGCGACAGGCTTGTAGCTCCCCCTCCCTAAGTGAGGGAGGGTTGGGGTGGGTGATGATTCCTTTATATTTACCCCCCCCCTAGAATTTTTTCAATCTTGCGTAAGCGGCGTCCATAGCTTTTTTGCCTAGAGATCCAAAATCTATCGTATACATAGTGCTGTCTCCTATCTGGATAACATCAGTAATATGCCCGATACCTAATTTGTCGTGAAAAACTCTTTCGCCTACATTGAAGAAATACTGCGTTGCACTGCTTTTTTGTTCTTCCTCAGCCTGTTGCTGCTTCTCAAGCTCGGCATCTTTGCGCTTTTTCTCTTCAAGCTTGCGCTTCATAATATTATCTTCAAAGAAAGCCTTAATTTTTTCTTCCTCTTTTTCTTTGTTTAAAGGACTTTTTTTGATAATAACCCTGCTCGGAGTCCGCTGAACGACGTTTGTAGTCTTTTTAGCAGCAGGGGCAACAAAATCTTTGCCAAACCCTGTACTTTCGGTTTTTGACGCAGCATTTCCCCCATTATATTTACCCCCGGGAGCGACAAAATTGGCGCCAAACCCTGAAACCGGTTTTACATAACCGTCTGGGGTGGATTTTACCCTGGAAGAACCACCGCCCCAACTATCTCCTCCGGAATTTGTTTTTGAACGAACCGATTTAACTGCGCTTGTGAAGGTGCTTTCTCTATCATATTCGGAGAAGGCTGACTCCTCTTCTTCTTCTATGAGTTTTGAAGGAATTTCTTCAAGGAATCTGCTCGGTGAATAATACTTGTATTCGCCCCACATCTGGCGTCGTTTTGCAGTTGTAAGGTAGAGTTTATTTTCAGCCCTCGTAACCCCTACATACATTAATCTGCGCTCTTCTTCTAACTCTGACAGGCTGTTAGAGCACCTTGCTGATGGGAAGATCCCTTCGTCGCAGCCGGCAAGGAAAACGATAGGAAATTCCAGACCCTTTGAGGCGTGAAGCGTCATCAAGGTAACATTGTTTGCAATCTCGTCCATTCCGTCAATATCTGATACGAGTGAAACCTGTGCAAGGAATTCCCCCAGAGTGTTATCAAGCTCTTCCGGCTCAAATTCGTTTGCTACGTTAACTAATTCCTGAAGGTTTTCAATTCTTGTCTGGTCTTCATCTGTACCTGAGGCTTGAAGCTCATTTAAATACCCGCTCTTTTCCAGTATAAGACTCAGAAATTCCGTAAGCGAATATCTTGATTCTGCTTCTTTAAGCTTCATTATAAGTGTTGCAAAGTCTTTCAGCTTTGTAGCCGTGCCGGATTTGATTGTAGAAATATCATCCACATTAAGAATTGCAGAAAATAAGCTTATGTCGTGCTCGTCTGCGTACTCCTGCAAATGTTTGAGAGTCGTTTCGCCGATTGCTCTTTTCGGAACGTTAATTATTCTTCTCAATGACTGGGAATCGTCCTGATTGTAGATTAATTTCAGATATGCAATTGCGTCTTTAATTTCCTTACGGTCATAGAACTTTAAGCCGCCATAAATCCTGTATGGAATACCCGCCGCAATCAAAGCTTCTTCCAGCGCTCTTGACTGAGCGTTTGTGCGGTAAAGAACCGCAAATTGGTTATAGTTATCAGAGGTATCTCTGATTGATTTAACTATATAGTTAGCTTCATCCGTTTCGTCCTGCGCTTCGTAAAGAGAAATCTTTTCGCCGTCGCCTTTTTGGGAGTACAAAACTTTATCAACACGCTCCTCATTGTTTTCGATAATAGCATTTGCGGCGTTAAGAATATTAGCTGTAGAACGGTAATTTTGCTCCAGCTTAACGAGTTTAGCGTTCGGAAAATCGTTCTGGAAGTTCATAATAATTCTGAAATCCGCACCTCGCCAGCTGTAAATTGACTGGTCCACATCACCCACAACGCAAAGCGAGCGGGTTTGCGGAATATCTGGCTGCAAGTTTGTATAAAGAGCTTTTACAAGCTGATACTGCGCCTGGTTTGTATCTTGATATTCGTCCACGAGAATATGCTGGAATTTGTCATAATATTTCTTTCTGACCTCTGCGTTCTGCTCCAGAAGCTTAACGCAAAGCATCAGCATATCGTCAAAATCTATAGCATTATTTGTAGTCAAAGCGTTTTCGTAATACTCAAAAATCTTTGCAATATTTTGAGACTTATAATCTCTTGCAAAGGTTGCAAAAGTATAAGCGTCCTGCATTTTATTTTTTGCATTTGAAATTATTGCCTTGACTAGTTTTGGCTGATAAATTTTATCATCCATATTAAGCTTTTTGACTGCCTGTTTAATTATTGCAAGTGAATCTGTTTCATCATAAATAGTAAAGTTTTTATCAAGTTTTTTCCCGGACTGGAATGAATAATTTTCGATATCCTGTCTCAAAATACGACCGCAAATACTGTGGAAAGTGCCAACCCACATATATCTTACGACTTTTTCTCCGAGAATCGCAGACAATCTTTCTTTCATCTCTTTAGCTGCTTTGTTTGTAAAGGTTACAGCAAGTATTTTCCCAGCAATAGCGCCGTGTTGAATCATATACGCTATTCTGGAAGTCAACACTCTCGTCTTTCCGCTCCCGGCTCCTGCCAGTATAAGCAGCGCCCCTTCTGTTGTTTTAGCAGCCTCAAGCTGCTCACTGTTAAGGTTTTCTAAAATATTTTCCATTCCCCTATTCCCAAACTACCATTTTTGTGATATTATATATCAGCATACACAAAAGATATGCGAATGACAATATTTTTTAAAGGTGGTACTGATGAACGATATTTTTAATTCTCTTGACGATGATAAACAGCCTTCCATTATGGTTCCTGTCGATGATATGGATACGGCTGAACATTCACCGGATACGGTTGATGAACTTGCAATGGAACTTGCTACAATAAAACAACCTGCTAAGAGAATTGCAATTATCGGTTCTAGAAACCTTGCTATTACTCATCAACAGATGATTGAAACATTAACAACAGCACTCGTAAGGCAGGGAAATACCATTATTACTTCAGGGGGTTCATGCGGTACTAACGCAGCTGCAATTCGTGGCGCAATGAAATCTAATCCTGATAAATTAAAAGTTATTTTACCTCAAACAATAGGACAACAACCATCTGATGTACAAGATCAGCTTATAGGTGTTCCTAATATTGTAGAACACGCAGACAGAGCAATGATGACTTTAGCTGACGCTTCAAGAGTTTGCAACAGAGAAATTATAGACGATTGCAATCAGCTTATCTGCTTCCTGTCACATACCAGTAAGACTCTTCATACAGCGGTAGAATACGCTGAAGAGAATCACAAAGTTGTTACAGTATTTTATTTAGACTAATACAAATAGTTTATTACAAATTTTTCTCCGGTTTATTTTAGAGGATTCAGAACTATGGATTTATTAAAAAAACTCACGGGAAAAAATCCTGATGAGTATGAAACTGTTGCAAAATCACTTGTAGACAATTCAAATATAGAACTTTTTGCAAAGTTAGTTAAGCAGGATGATTTCTTATTTGATTTTGTAAAAAACAATGTTGCTAATCGTATACGAAATGCGTGCAACAAGGATAATTATCTGAACTTGATGAGTTTTCTTGATTACTACTCACCATCATACGATACTGTTATTGCAGAAACTCTTTATAACTTTGGCGGACTTGAGCTTTTGCCTGCAATGAAAGAAATTTTTATAAATGATGATGCTGGTAAAAAAGCATATGCAGCCAAATATTTTTCTTTTGTACCTAAGGAAAACCTTGAAGAATTATTGCCGGTAATCAGAAAAATGGCTGAATCTGAGTTTGAGCCTTTGAGCATTAATTCTATTGAGATTCTTTCAAAAATGAAGGATGAGGAATTTAGAAATAATGCTCTAAAAATGCTTGATTCGGATGATGAATTTGAACAGTATAACGGAGTTAAGTATCTTGTAACTTATAAGGCACAAGATGCGCTGCCAAAAATTATTGAAGTTATGAAAAAATCTTCACTTTCTGAAAATATTGCATCCGAAATACCATACTTGACGCCATTAGAAGAACTTGTAAAAACGGATGACGGAATTTTGGTTCTTTGCAATATAGTAAATGCAATCCCGGAAATTATTCCACCTGCTGCAGTTTTGGATTATGATCTTTTTAGTATTTTTGAGAATTTATATTTGAATCATCTTACAAGTGCTTCTGCTGTATTATTAAAACTTGCGCAGGAAAAGTTTGCAGAACTTGCTGGAAACGAAGAATATTTATTTGATTGCGATAAAAATACAAAAGAAGAAATTCAAGCAATAAATCAGCTTTTAGTAGGAATTGACAGCTATAAGTTAAAAAATCTGCTTTATGATGAATTGTATGACGAAAGTGATTTTGTGTTCTTTGCCGTTGATTATGTTGATGAACCAGAAGAGCTGGAAACATTGTTGGACAGTACAAATCCTACACTCGTTCTTAAGGTCCTTTCAAGATTAAAAGAAAGAGAGCAGCTTACGCAGGCGCATAAAGATTTAGCATTGAATAATATCGAAAAAGATGACTTGAAGCGTTTTATAGAAGCTTTATAAACAATAATGGCACTTTAAATTTTAATTAAAGTGCCGTTTGTATATTTTCTATGATTTTTATTTTATGCTCAAATATCCATTTTCTTTTACGTACAGGCTTCCAAGTTTAATATTGTTAAACAAAGCATAGCAGCCGCCAGCTTCTGCATTACACATACCATCTCCGACAAATATCCAGGTATTTCCGTTAGGTTCTTTGAAAGAGCGTTCATCTATAAATTCTTCAATATTCATCTGCTTTGCAAAACATTTCGTAAGTTCTGCAGAAGTTAATCCGCATTTTATATCTTTTGTTTCCATTATTAACATATTTTGGTGTAAAATATTTAATCCCATTTTCTTTGTATGATCGTACTTGGAGCCAGGGGCTGAAATTAAAAAAGGCGTAAGCACGGCTAAGAGGGCACACAGGATTGTAAAAGTAAATAATACTGCTGTTGCAATTGCCCATCTTTTTTGCACTTGGTGGAAATGCTCAACACTTTTCCATTGTTTATTTTGCCATGCCCATTTATTACCCATAATACCAAACCAAATCTGTAAACCGAAACAGAGAATTCCGCCAATTATAGGTATAAATGCAACAGGGATAACTATTAGTGTTATAAATGTATTATTAAAAATTCCCCAGATAAAATTGAAGAAAAATGCACCCCAGTTGAATTTTTTCGCAACAATGTCCAGTACGACGGCATCGTTGCCCTGTCCGGAATTGTTTGTTAAATTTCTATTCCACTCTTTACTCATGTATCTCCTTTCTAGCTAGCTTGAGAATATACTATTTCCCAAATTTAGGCTTTTAGTAAAGTCATCTACTGTCTCGGAACTTACTATCCAGTTTATTTTGCCTTCCGGATATTTGATAAAATGTTTGGTAGAACACATAGTTGTAACGTAGCAGGCATCCAAGATATTCATATAAGAAATATCTACACTCATTGTTTTACAATGGTATTTTTCAATATATGACGCTATAAAATCAACAGTCTCCTGCGGATTTGCGGTATTTGGGGTTAGAATATCACTTTTGGGTAATAGTTGAAGCATGTATATTTTTTCCTTAACAATATATCTAACGGCACAATTTGCAGAAATATTAAATTGAAATTTTATTAAATCCTGCAAACGGAGGAATTTTTATTATATAATTTAAACAAGGTTTATATCAAAAGGAGAGTTTAGTATGAATAAAGAAAATGCTCTTGAAGCAGCCAAAAAGATAAAAATGCTGGTATTTGACGTAGACGGGGTTATGACAGACGGAAGCATAACTTACGACGAACATGGCGTTGAGTATAAAACCTTCAACGCAAAAGACGGACATGGTGTTATAAGAATGCGCAATTCAGGTTTTATTACAGCCATAATTACCGCAAGAAACAACGGAACGGTACAGCATAGAGCAAAGAATCTTAATTTTACTGAACTTTATCAGGGAAGAAAATACAAGCTTCCTGCTTTGGAAGAACTTATGGAAAAATACAATATGAAGTATGAAAATGTATCATACATGGGTGATGATCTTCCTGATATTTGTATTTTAGAAAAAGTCGGGCTCGCCTGCTGCCCTGCCGATGCTGTCAAAGAAGTTCAGGAAATTTGTAATTTTAAATCCTCCTTTGGCGGCGGAAAAGGTGCTGTAAGAGAACTTTGTGATTTTATTCTCGATGCACAGGGAATTGAAAAAGAATATATTGTAGCAGAGGGAAGCAGCAATAATGCAAGTTAAATAAAAAGGTGCGCCATATTGGCGCACCTTTTTATTTTTAGTCTGATTTTTCAAGGTATTCTATATAGGCAGTTTCCATATTTTCTCTGATATAATCATCAAAGTTTCGAAGATTTTCGCTCAATTGATAGCCATAATCATTGGAAATCATTTCATTGGATTTGAATTCGGATATAAATTTACTCATCAATGCATTGACCTGATCATCAGGCATTAGTCTGTATTTGTAACCAAGCTCATTATACAAATGTTCGGCATAAGTATCAATATATTCAATTGCCTCTTCTTTTGTTTCTACGTATTTACCGCCGGTTTGACCTTCGACAATTTCCATAACATATTTCATTTCTTTTTCTTCTTCTGTCAAGAAATAGTCTGCAGTATCTAACAGGTAATTATCACCGTCAATATATGAATTGTAATCAGCATCTATATTATACTTTGTAGTAAGAACTTCTTTACTTACAAAGAATAAGTTTATCGAAATGATTTGTTTATTTGTAAACTTTTTGTAACAATTATTATATATAAGTCAATTTTCAACCTTCAGTTGTTTTATACTGACAGGAAGAAGTGTTATGAATATACAGCCGATTAATAATAGTGTATCAACGCAGGGGAGGCCGAATAATAACGGCTGGAATAACCTGAAAAACAACGTCGTTCAAAAGATTATCGACGTGATACCTGCTCATACACATAAAGAATCTGCTAAAAAACTCGAAAAATGGAATAAAATAGACAACTGGGTTTCAAAACCGGCACAAAACAGAGGTATTATGGGAGCTACCGCTATTCTTACCCAGCCGTTTATTGATTACAATAACAAAAAAGTTGATCAGGAAACAAGAAAAATGGCTTTCCTTAACAGACTGGCCGTTATATTAGCCGGCACCACCGTAGGCATGTTTATTGTTAGAGGTCCAATTCACACTCTTACTGAAAAAATGACTAACCTGAAAGGTAATTCAAAATTCAGCAAGACTCTGCTTCCTAAAAAATATCTTAAAGAAATTGCCGAGAATGAAAAGTTTCTAAGGAATTACAGAGTTGCACTTTCTACCTCGCTGGCAGTAAGCGCCTGCGCTGTTACTAATTTCTTACTGGATGCACCGCTTACAATCTATTTAACAAATTTATTCCATGATAAAATCTGCGGTAGCAAAAAAAATAACCCAAGAAAAACGGAGGTGAAACATGAATAATTCTCCTCTGCAAAAAGGTCTTGAATGGGTCTATCAAAACTTTAAAAAGAATACGGCAACAATGCTAGTCATAACAGGTACAATAGGCTGGGGGCTCTCTTCTCTTGCACAGGTCGGAGCCGTTATGTTTAACCCGAAAATAAAAAAAGAACAAAAAGGATTCCTTGTACCGCAAGCCCTTCTTGATGCCGCAGTAAATATTGGATGCTTTTTTGCAATTACACAATCAGCAAAAAAAATCATCTCTAAACTTGCATCTACAGGCAAAATTGCTCCGGATAAAGTAAGAACATTCCTGAATAAAAATAAAGATTTATATGGTGATAAAGTTGGAAAACTTTCTCTGGATCTGGATGAAGTTATTAAACAAGATCCTAAATTCCCAAAAGAATCTTATTATTCGTACAAAAACTACATAACAACCATGGGTACAATCGGTGCAAGCATTTTGTCATCAAATATTGTAACTCCTATCATTAGAAACTCTATGGCTTCTGATATGCAAAAAAAATATTTAAATAACCGCCCGCAAAGCTCCGGAAACATGAAAATATAGGCATAAAAAAAAGCTATGAACTTTTTATCGTGCATAGCTGTTGATTAGGGATATGTGTATCGTCGTTTTTTAAGGAGTATAGTTATATATTAGCAGTATATTTTTTAAATAAAATCATTAGAATGTATGATTTTGTAATGAATCTTAACAATTATTTTGCTGAAGTTTTGTATGGCTCTATATGGCTAATACTTTATATTTAGACCCGGTAGGTATTTCTATTATTGAAAAAAGATTATGATATATTAGAATTAGTAATGTAGACTAGACGGGAGTGGAGTTTTATGAAAATTGATGCAAAAAATTTAACCATACAAATTCTTGCTGTAATAGGACTTGCGCTGTCAATAAAATTGGCATGCATTTATTACACGGCAAACTATGAACAGTATGCACTGTCAAGCTTTTGTTCCATAAATGAGTTTGTAGATTGCGATGGAGTTGCCAGATCAAGCGTTTCCCAATTTTGGGGAATTCCTCTTGCATACTGGGGAATATTCTTCTATATATTAGTCTTATTCCTTACTGTCGTTGATAAACTAAAGGGTTTCAGATTTCTAAAATTCTTGGAAGTTTTCAAAAAACCTATGGCTTATATCACAACACTCGGAACTATTGCTTTTTTATGCTCTATGGTTCTTGCAGGACTTAGTGTCTTTAAGATACATAAACTATGTATTCTCTGCGTTATAACCTACTGTATAGATCTGGTTATAGCACTGGTTGCTTCTTCCTGCAGCATAAGGAATTTTATAGATTCATTTAAGACAACTGTATTAGATTTTATTGACGGAGCAAAAAAATACACAAAAACTTTTATTGTACTTCTCTTATTAACAGTGTCTTTCCTATGCTACAGCGGTATAACGTATAATTTTGTACCTCACATTAAAAAAGTTAAATCTTTTATTAAATACAGAAAAATGACATACAACCCTTACCGTGTTAAGGGCAATAACCTTGGACCGGAAAATGCTAATGTCGTTGTAGAACTCTATTCTGACTATGTTTGCGCATTATGCTATATTCACAATATAATGCTGCATCAAGCAGTTAAAGAATTTTCAAATGTAAAAGTAATTCATTATAATTTCCCGTTTGATACAGAATGCAACCATTATATAGATTTTAACATGCATCCGGGAGCTTGTTTTATGTCAAAAGGTGCTATTGCTGCCGGCAAGCAGGGTAATTATTGGGAAATGAGTTCCTTACTCTATGAAAATCAACCGCACACAATGGATGATATGCTTGCGCTTGCAGACAGTCTGGGCTTTAACAGAGAACAATTTATAGAAGATTTTAATTCTCCAGAGACCCTGCATAAAATAGAAGATCAGGTAAAGAAAGCAAAATCAATGAATCTGGATGCAACACCTACAATGTTTGTAAACGGTGAAAAGTATGTTGGTGTAAAACCTTATTATCAGCTAAAAGATATTCTCAAAGAACATGGAGCAAAGCACAAATAAAAAAATTTTAATACACGCATGCTGCGGTATTTGTTCAGGATATCCCATTTCTTTATTAAAAGAAATGGGATATGAACCTGTTGTTTATTTTTGTAATCCGAATCTTGATACAAAAGAAGAATACGAGCGCAGACTTGAAGCGCAAAAAGTTGTCTGCATGTACCATTGGGTAGATTTGATAGCGGAAGAGTACAGACATGAAGATTTTTTAGAAGCTGTTAGAGGTTTGGAAAATGAGCCCGAGCGGGGAAAACGTTGTGATTTTTGTATAAAAATGCGTTTACAGGAGGCTGCAGACAAAGCAAAAGAACTTGGTATAAAGTATTTTACAACTTCGCTGGTTATAAGTCCTCACAAGAATTTTGCTAAAATTACCGAAATCGGTAAAAGCCTTGAGGACGGAATTGAATATATTGCAATAGATTTTAAGAAAAAAGACGGGTTTTTGAAAACTAACAGGCTGTCAAAGGATTTGGGAATCTACAGGCAAAACTATTGCGGCTGCGAGTTCAGCAAAAGAGTCCCTCTCCGAGAAACGAAGTGAAAGGCGAAGTTGGAGCAGGTGTGTTTGGGCTTTTGTGCGAAAACTACAGCTGCTAGTGAGGGTTTGGTATTAAAACAAGGGGAATAATTATGGAATGCAAGAGAGATGAGAATATATTAGAGTGTACCTGTTCGGCTACAAAGTGCGCTAATCGTGGAATTTGCTGCGAATGCGTAAGACATCACAGAGAAGTGGGAGAAATTCCGGGCTGCTTTTTCCCTAAATGGGCTGAGCTTAAACACGACCGCTCTATTGAATATTTTATAGAGGTCTGGCAAAATAAAGGTAATCAATAAGAAAAATATCTGTCAAAGTCTACATCTTCAAAATTGCATAAAAGGTGGAATATATCATCATCGTCATCAAGGCGCTGAAAGTTGTATTCGTCAAATTTCCAGTATTTAGGATTAATTCCTTTTACACGTACAATGTTTTTATCTTTGAGGATCTGGAGTTTTTTCTTAACTTCTTCTAAAGGCAGGTCAACTAACTTGGCCAGTTCAACAGCAGTAATACCGTCTTCGTGGCTGTACTTTTCCGGGGTAAGGAACATGAGTTCCAGCCCTACCATCTTTAAGTTTTTATCTTCAGCTTCCGAACTCATGCACCCATTATAACACTATGTTAATCATTTATCAATTTGGCGGGGAGGGGGTAAATAAATATTAGTGAATAGTGAGCAGGGAATAGTGAATAGTGAATAGAATGTTGCAGGTTTAGTGCCATCACGGGGTAAATGTATTGGGTATTATAGTATGTGAAGGGTGAAGGGTGAGGAGTGAGGCGAAGATTAAAGAATGTAGGTCGGGTTTTGCCTGATTTACATTCTTGTTAACAACTCTATTCACTATTCACTAACTCAATACATTTCCCCTACTCCTCACACCAAACTTATAGCTCCACTTACCAACTCAATACATTTCCCCCCCATACAAGAACGCCAAACTTGTAGCTCCACTTATCAACTCAAATACATTTACCCCCCAGATTTGCTAATTTTTTACCCGTGTGGATATAATGTATGTTGTTACAGACTGGGAAGGATAAAAATGAAAAATACAAAGAGTGCAATTTTATGGTTATCGCTTGCGCATTTATTTGCGGATGTCTACAGCGGTTTTTTGAACCCGATTATGCCGTTTATTGCCGCAAAACTCGGATTTTCAATGGCAATAGCAACTATTGTCATAAGTATTTCTCATATTTGTTCTTCTATGATGCAGCCTATTTTTGGATTCTTTGCTGACAATATCCTGAAAAGATTTTTTATTTTCTGGGGACTGATACTGGCATCATTATTTATTCCGCTAACTCCGGCAGCTCCTAGTATACCTGTTTTATTACTGTTTATGATACTCGGAAGTATCGGCGGAAGCTTTTTCCACCCGCAGGCGATGGGGTTTGTAAACTATTTTGCGGGGAAAGAATGTCCGACAACAATGGGCGTTTTTATGAGTATGGGCTCTCTGGGGTTTGCCTTCGGACCTCTGCTTGCAGCTTTAATTACCCAGGTACTCGGGCTTGATATGATTTCTTATACTTCAATTTTCGGATTAACTCTTGCTGCTTTAATGTTCTTTTTTGTACCTAAATTATCTAAGATTGAAAAAAAGCCGAGACATAAGGATTTTATAAAATCATTTAGAGAAATTCTGGGCAACAGGCAGATGAATTATCTGATGCTTGTCGCAATGATGAAATCTCTTATTACAAACAGTTCATGCATTTTGCTTCCGTTTTTGTGGAAGTCTATGGGCTGTTCTCCGTTTTATATAGGTTTTGCACTATTCTTGTTTGTATTTGCAGGCGCACTCGGGTCATTTTTGAGCCCTCACGCAGAGCGGATTTTCGGCTCTAAGCCTGTAATTTATTTTTCAATGTGGGCAACATTCCCAATGATGATACTGTTTGGGCTAATTCACAAAACATATCCTATTGCTGCGCTTGGAGTATTTTTCATAATCGGATTTACTACAATGCTTGCACAGCCTGTGACCATGGTCTGGGCACAAAAGATTTTACCTGAGTATAAAAGTATTGTGGCAGGATTTATTAATGGTTTTTGTGTCGGGGTGATTGCTCTTTGTATGTCCGTTTTAGGCGGCATTGCACAGAAATTTGGTATTATAAATGTACTAGTTGTTCTAAGCATAATTCCTGCTGTTTCATCTTATTTTGTAAGGTACTTGAAAGAGACAGAGAAAGAATAAGAAATAATAAAAATCAGCCCCTCTCTCTAACTCTCTCCCCAAAGGGGCGAGAGAATTTCTAAGTTATAGAAATTTTTATGTATTCTAAAACTTGGCAAGCATGTCTGGATAGGAAGAAATGCTTCTGTACACAAAGGGGCTGTTATTCCTGATGGCTGTGTCGTTGGAGCAAATTCATTTGTAACACATAAATTTGAAGAGCAAAATACCATTATAGCAGGGACTCCTGCAAAGGTAATAAAACGGAATATCCGCTGGGAAAGTTAAATATCTAGTTGGTTTAGTCTTGGACAAGTATGCCCAACAATAAAAAGAATATGTAGGTCAGGTTTTACCTGACAATAACTCTTTCTAAGATTAAACCCCACACCCGAATTTCTAAGCTCACACAGTTCGCTAAGAAATTCTACCCTCTCCCTCAAGGGGTGAGGGTTAGCAAGACTTCTAAACGTGCTGTCATTCTGAGGACGTGAGTCCGAAGAATCTCGTTTTGGAAAAGTTATAGAGATTCTTCGCCCCTATATTGTTGTCGGACTCAGATTAACGCACAATATTTTTAATGCCCCCGCACTAAAGATGCTAAACTTGTAGCTCCACTTACCAACTCAATACATTTACCCCGCATACAAGAACGCTAAACTTGTAGCTCCACTTATCAACTCAATACATTTACCCCCCCCTTTGCCCTGTAAAACCTTTTTGATATAATATATTAAAAGAGCTTATGAAAAAGTTAATTAAGAATCTAATTTATAAATTACAAAATATGACACATCTGGATAAATACATCCTCAAGCAGGTAATTGAGATGTTTTTAATGGGTGTGCTTGTATTTACTTCTATCATATTTGCGTCAGATACTTTTATCACTTTAATCAAACAGATTTCAATGTACGGAATCCCGTTTAAGTATGCAATATTGATGATTATTCTTCACTTGCCGGAGGTTTTTGTAATGACAATTCCGATGGGTGTATTGCTTGCAACGGTTATGACGCTTAACGGCTTGAGTTTGAATTCTGAAATCACGGTAATGCGTGCCTGCGGCATCGGGCTTAACCGTATTGCAAAACCTATTTTTATTTTTGCGATTGTTATGTCCTGCGTAAGCTTTGTTATCAATGAAACGGTTGTTCCTTTTTCTACTAGACTGTCTACAAAACTTGCCGGAGTTGCTTTCAGCCAGAAAAATGTACCAGAAGGAAAGCAAAACTTTACATTTAAAGAAACCAAAGAAAATGGTCTTTTAAAAAGACTGTTTTATGTCGGAGATTCTACAGACGGAGTTTTACACAATATAACCGTTTTAGATGCTTCCAAAGATGGAACTATTCAAATTCTTCAAGCAAGAGAAGGTGCTACAACTCCCGGGGGCTGGAGCTTTCAAAAGGGCGCAATTTATACGGTAACCGACAGTGGTAAAACTCTCGACACAACTCTCTTTGAAAATACAGATGTAAAATTTGGCATGGATTTATCAAAAGAATTAGATAAAAATCTTGCAAACCAGCATAACTTTATACAGTTGTGTAAAGTACTTTCAAAACCTGATATAGAAGATAGACAGGAATTGGAAATCAGCTTATTTGATAAAATTGCATTACCTATAACAACGGTTGTACTGGTTTTAATAGGTGTACCACTTGCGATTACTCCGCCGAGAGTAAGATATAACAGAGGTTTCCTGTTTAGCATTTTAATAATCTTTGCGTATTATCTTGTAAGGGCTCTCTCTATTTCTTTTGGAGAAGCAGGTTCTTTACCTCCTGTACTAGCAGCTTTCATGCCGGATATAATATTATCTATAGCAGGAGCCGGTTTGTACTACAGAAAAGTATTTACAATATGTTAAAGGAGAGTCTGTATTGATTCAATATCGTATAATAGGTTTATTATTTGCATGCTGCTTTATGCTTTTAAGCATAGCCCCTATTCCAACCGCAATAACAATGCTTATGCTATTTGCGGCATTTTTGTTTTTCAAGTTTTATCTTCCGCATAAAACTGTCGAGAATGGACGAACTTCCAGGAGAGAAACTGCACTAAAGAAGGCAAAAGTTTTTCTTGCTCCTTATAAAGACATTTGGCGTGATTTAAAACTTTCTAATTCTTATTGCTATTTAACCCTTGGTATGGACGGAATGACTATAGAGGGGTTTGAAAAAACAAAAGGCGGAGCTTTTAGATGTTTTAAAGTTTTAAAATCCAATGTTCACGATTGGGAAGAAGTTTGGAATATGTTTTGCAAAGCCTTTAATTATAATAAATCATATGATGGTCTTCTTGAGGATTGCAGGCGTTTTAGCTTGATTATAGAAGAAAAATTATTTGAAAAACCTGTAGAAGAAAGAATACCAACTGCACCTGCTGCTCACCTGAATCGTGTAGATGTTAATAACTGTACAGAGGAAGATTTAACAGCCCTTCCCGGTGTTAGCATTATAATGGCGAAAAAGGCGATAAAAAGGCGTAATGAAGTTGGCGGATTTAATAGTGTGGAAGAATTTTTTGCAGACTTAAATATTCAAACGCATATGCAGCAACAGTTAAGAAAAATTATTTATACAGGACAAAAACCTGAACAGGAAGCTGAAAAACATTCTACAGAAAGGAGAATAGATTTTTAAATGGATTTTTCTTTTTTTGAGCTTATTGCAACAATAATAGTAGGAGTTTTTGGGTGGTGGATGTTTTTTTCCTGGATAAATTCAAGGTTTAATGATGAAGATAAAGATGTGACTGATGCTTCTTGCCCGGAGGAGTATGCAATTAGAAAAATTATAAGATTTTTTATGAGGAAATAACATGTTTTCGCCTTTCAGGTATTTGGATAATAATATTTCAATTTGTTTATTCTGGAGTATAATAATTTTTGCATCATTATTTTATTTGTATAAGTTTATAAAAGAAAATTTCTTTTCGGGTTTAAAAAAGTAGGGTTTGTATTGAAATTAAGGGTATTTAATATTTTAAAGACAACAAAAGTTGAGGGGCCCGGAGTTCGTTATTGTATTTGGACTCAAGGGTGTTCGAGACATTGCAAAGGCTGTCAGGCAGTCCACACCTGGTCACATACCGGTGGAATTTTAATTGATGTAGAAGATATTATTGAGGATATTAAGTCACAAAAAAATATTGAGGGTGTGACATTCTTGGGCGGCGAGCCCTTTGAGCAGGCAGAAGCTCTTGGGTTCATTGCGAAAGAGGTTCAAAAGCTTGGGTTGAGCGTTTTATGTTTTAGTGGATTTTTATTGGAAGAACTTAGACAAGAAGAGAAAAATCGGCTTCTTCTCGATAATATTGATCTATTAATCGATGGGGAATTTAAGCTTGAACTTGTTGATTACTCCCGTCCCTGGTGCGGCTCTTCCAATCAAAGGTACCATTTTTTGACAAACAGGTATAATGAAGAAATTTTTGAGAAATATAAAAATAAAGTGGAAGTAAATATCTCAAAAAACGGTGTTATTTTTATGAACGGAATGGGAAATTTTGATGAGATACTGCAAAAGATTGATTTAGCAACTCTTAATAAATGATATAAATAATAAAAAAAAGGATTATTCTATGTGTGCATACAAATTATCAAACTTAATAAGAGCAAGATTTCCTCTTATTTATATTTCAACTTTTGAAGAAGACAGAGTCACAAAGTACATTAAGTCTGTTGTAACTGATGTAAAGCAAGTAAAATATGAGAGAGAGGTTTTCAGCTGGACTCAGACAAACGGACTTCACAATGACACAACAAATAAAACCATTGCTGACACAACCTGTCCTTGTAAAATGTTAGAATATATTAGAAGATACGACAAAGATGCAGTATTTATTTTATATGATTTTTACGTAAATTTCGGACCTAAAAACAGAGCTCCTGACTATAATGTAATAAGGAAAATCAGAGATATTATTCCTGATTTAAAACTTGGAACTTTTAGAAAAACTATATTTTTTATTTCACCAGAACTTCTTATACCGGAAGCTCTGCAAAAAGAGATTACAATTTTTGATTTTCCGCTCCCTAACTTGAAAGAAATAAGGGCGAAGTTTGATAACATGTTAAAACAGAATTCCGGAATAGAAGCCAATCTGTCTGACGAAGACAAAGATAAATTGTGCAAGGGAGCTTTAGGACTTACTTTACAGGAAGCAGAAAGTGCATTTGCTCTTGCTATGGTTAATGACGGTAAAATTGATATAAAGGATTTGCCGGTTATTTTGCAAGAAAAAGTTCAGGTAATAAAAAAATCCGGTATTCTGGAATTTATCCAATCAGATTATTCTCTTAAAGATATAGGCGGTTTGGATAATTTAAAAAACTGGCTTTTAAAGAGAAATAATTCCTGGTCGGAGAGTGCAAAGAAATATTGCATTCCGGCACCAAAAGGTGTTTTAGTAACCGGAGTTCCGGGCTGCGGTAAGAGTTTAACAGCAAAAGCAATGAGTAAAATCTGGCAGCTTCCGCTTTTGAAACTGGACTTCGGAAAAGTTTTCTCCGGTCTTGTCGGAAGCTCGGAAGAAAATATGCGAAGAGCACTTGCGACAGCTGAAGCTGTTGCTCCTTCAATTCTCTGGATAGATGAAATCGAAAAAGGTTTAAGCGGAGTCGGATCTAATGGTGACAGCGGAGTTTCTTCAAGAATATTCGGTCAGTTTTTAACGTGGATGCAGGAAAAAGAAGCACCTGTTTTTGTTATCGCTACAGCAAATAATATAAATAATCTTCCGCCTGAACTTTTGAGAAAAGGACGTTTTGATGAAATATTTTTTGTAGATCTTCCAACACTTGCTGAAAGAAAAGAAATTTTCAAACTGCATCTGGAAAAACGCCTCAAGGACAAAGAAGTCGCAAGTGAAATTGCCGGAGTAAAGAATATTTGCACCTTGCTTGCTAAAATGACAGAAGGTTTTATCGGGTCAGAAATAGAACAGGTTGTTGTATCATCTCTTTGTGATGCGTTTTTTGAAAACAGACCGTTAAGATTTGAAGATCTTGAAAAAAATATCGCAAATACGGTTCCGCTTTCAATGACGCAGAGAGAACAAATTCTTGCTCTTAGAGCATGGGCAAATGTTAGAGCGGTTTCAGCAACAAAAATTTCTGATATGAAGCACTATAAACGTGAAGATAACGAAGAAAATATTGCTGCTTCAAGAGGCGGAAGAACGTTAGATTTTTAATAAGGAGAAAAAATTATGTCTTGTACAGTACTAGCACTTCCAATTGCACTGGCATGGGTAGCAGGGAATATTGTAAAGGTTGGTATTGCTGCTGCAAACGAGATGTCTGTAGAGAATGAAATTAAAGAAAAACCGGAAATTGCTTGCGATAATATTCAGATAATATCTGAAAAGCATTTCATAGAAAAAACCCTTGAAACACCATTTATGGATAAATATTTATTGATAAAAACTTTAACCGAGCATGGAGTAAGAGGGCTTAGTGAAAATGAGTACGGACAAATTAAATGCTATTCCGGTCATTACGAATTAAATTTTGAACGCACAAATGCTAATAAACCTTATTATGTTATAATTAAAGCCCTTGATTCAGACGATATTGGACCAACTTTAAATGCATTAAATAATGAATATTCGGTAAATGTTCAGGAAGAAAGTTATAATAACATAGTAGCAAGACTCAAAGAAAATAACTTGCAAATAGAAAATGAAGAAGTTTGCGATGATAATACGATCGTGTTAACAATTAATTTGGAGTAAAAAATGACAAAAAAGTTAAAAATAAGACTGCGTCCAAACGGTGAAATAGAAATGGAAACAGTAGGAGTAAAAGGCAAGGAATGCCTTGATTATATCAAGCTGTTGCAAAAACTTACCGAGGTAAAAATTTCCAAAACAGAATTAAAAGATGAATACTACGAAACAGAAACACAAATTATCAATTGTGAAAATGCAGAAATAAGATTGGATTAAAAAATTCGTTGCATAACATTTTTTTTTGTGCTAACATTCAATGCATAAAGAGGTGAAAGAAAGTATTCATTCACAAAAAGGGAAATGGGGTTTCTATTTAACAGAAGAGAGGTTATTCAATGAGTGAAGGACATTGGATTGTAAATAAAGTAATAGCCGGGCATTCTATGGCATTCAATATGGATACTTTGATTACAATGTGGGCTGCAATGCTTTTCCTGTTAATTGTTTCTTTTATTGCAACCCGTAAACTTACAATATTTCCAACCAAACTTCAGTTAGTGTTTGAAAATATTTTAGGATATTTTTCAGATTTGGTTACAGGTATGATGCCAAAAGAGGGGAAAAAGCATTTTCCGCTTATTGCATCATTATTTTTGTTTATAGTAACTGCAAATCTTATGGGTCAATTACCATTCAAGATGTTACAACTTAAACATGGAGAACTTGCTTCTCCTACAAATGACATAAATTTAACTGCAGGGCTTGCAATAATAGTACTTGTATACTACGTAACAGCAGGATTAATTAAGAAAAAAGGAAAATTTTTATTACATGAATTTTCATTTGTCGGAATAATTTCAATGCTTGTTGAAATATTGGAGTTATTCACAAGACCATTAACGCTTGCATTACGACTTTTTGGAAATATTCTGGCTGGAGAAATCCTTATTACAGCATTGCTAGGATTATGCGCTTGGGGTCTACCTCTTCCGATAATGTTTTTTGAAATTTTAGTAGCCTGCGTACAGGCACTGGTATTCACAATGCTAACAACAGTTTATATTGCAACAGCAGTAAATGAAGAGCATTGATAAACATAGAAGATGAACCTGTTGGTATTTTGTTCAATAGGTGCATAGAAAAATAGAAACAAAAAGTTTGGTAATTAAAAGAAGGAGAAATAAGATGGAAGACGTAAAAACAATTTCTGATTTAGCACAATTAGGTGCAGGTATTGCCATGGGTTTTGGTGCAATCGGTGCCGGTCTTGGTATTGGTGTTGCAACAAAAGGTTTGATGGATGCGATTTCAAGACAGCCAGAAATCGCAGGTAAAGCAGTAGGTTTCTTCCTTGTTGGTGCAGCTCTTGCGGAAGCTTGTGCAATTTACGCTTTAGTTATCGGTATGAAATTATCAGGTATGATGGGCTAGGGGGTAAATCCTCAGGGGTAAATCCTCGGGGTAAATTTTCAGGGGTAAATCCTCGGGGTAAATTTTCAGGGGTAAATCTTGAAAGTTTCAAGTGGGAGATTGGTAAGCTATAAGCCTGATATCTCCCTCCCAAAAGGTAAAAGAACCTGTACAAGTATGTCAGTAGTTTGATCAAAAGGGTGACCGGCAGGTACAAAACAGGTTAGTAGTACAGCGGGATGTCACCCGTACAAAGGTTAAATTAACAGGTGCAAATAAGTCAGTAGTTTGATCAAAAGGGAGACCGGTAGATACAAAAGAGGTTAGTAGTGCAGCGGGATGTCACCCGTACAAAGGTTAAATTAACAGGTGCAAATAAGTCAGTAGTTTGATCAAAAGGGAGACCGGTAGATACAAAAGAGGTTAGTAGTGCAGCGGGATGTCACCCGTACAAAGGTTAAATTAACAGGTGCAAATAAGTCAGTAGTTTGATCAAAAGGGTGACCGGTTGGTACAAAACAGGTTAGTAGTTCAGCGGGATGTCACCCGCACAAAGGTTAAAAAAAATGGAATTTAACGCAACTTTTTTAGTAACAATAATATCATTTATAATATTTGTCTTTTTGATGAATAAAATTCTCTATGAACCAATGTTGAGAATCGTTGCTCAAAGGCGGGCTTTTGTTGATGAGAATCTACAAGCTGCAGATGAAAATCATAAAAAAGTTGATGCGATTTCTGCTCAAAAGGAAGAAAAATTAAAAGGAGCCAGAAATGATGCGAAGAGCAAATATTCAAAATCTGTTGACGCATACAAGTCACAAAAGGATGATATTGTAAAACAAGCTCAAGCAAGTGCAGAAGGAGAGTTTAACAGAGCATATGAAGGGCTTATTAATCTTTCTAACGAAACTAAGGAAGGCTTGAAGAGCAGAATGACAGATTTGGCTAATGATATTGTTGAAAAAGTTATTGGATATAGAAGTGAAGTTCAAGGCTTTAATAATGATGAAGTAAATAAAATTCTCTATCAATAGAAGGTTATAAATATGTGCAGTATAGGTGAAATTTTTAATTATATAGGACGGACAAATCTTTTTAACTTTGCAATTTTTCTTGCAATAATCATCTGGGTTTGCAACAAGATTAATGTTGCAGGAAAATTGGAAACTGCAAGAGTGTCTGTTGTGGATAATATTGAAAATTCAAAAACTGCAAAAGCAGATTCAGAAGAAGAGTTGAAAAAAATAGAAGAATCTGTCGCTCATATTGAAGATGAAATTGACCTAATCATAAAAAAAGCAGAAGCTAATGCTAAGATGGTAGGCGAAAAAATTCTTGCAGATGCAGAGACTGCGGCAGGTAATATAAAAGAAAATTCTGAAAAAGCAGTAGAGGCAAAGGTCGGACTTTTGAAAAATGACATATTAAAAAGGGCATCAATTGCATCTATTGAAGTCGCAAAAGATCATATTATCAATGAGTTAAGAAACAATTATGATTTACATAACAAACTTATTGATGAAAGTGTAGAAGCTATAAATGGAGTGGCGGTATAATGGTTGCCAGTGTACAATTAAAAGATTCAGAAATTATAGCAAAAAGGTGGGCTAAAGCTCTTATGGATTTAGCCGAAGAAGACAGCGGTATTTCTAAAGAAGAAATCCTTTCTAACCTTAAAGAAATAAATGAAAATATTTCAGCCTCAAAAGAGCTGGCAGAAATGCTTGTTAATCCAGTTGTTTCTCACGAAGAAAAGCAAGTTGTATTAACAAAAATATTTCAGACAAGGGTAATGCCAATTGTATTTAATTTTTTGACAGTCTTGAATGCAAAAGGCAGATTGGGCTATCTTGAAGCTATTACAAAGGAATTCCAAAAAGAACTGGAAGGTTTAAAAAATATCTTGAGAGTTAGCATAACTTCAGCAATAGAATTAAGTGATGAAAAGAAAGATTATATCCGCAACAGACTGGCAGAAAAACTTCATAAAGATATACTTCCAAGCTGGTATATAGATTCTGACATAATTGGCGGATTGGTGTTTAACATTAACGAAACGATTGTAGATAACAGTATTAAACACAGACTAGAAAATATAGGTAAACATATAATAAAGGGATAAAATCAGCAAAGTAGATAAACTACAAGCTTAAATAACAGAAAGGGTAAAATATGGCAGTAATTAATCCTGATGAAATAAGTTCAATATTAAAAGAGAACATACGTAATTATGAAGCAAAAGCTGAGATTTCTAATATTGGCAGCGTTCTAGAAGTTGGTGACGGTATTGCGAGAATATACGGCTTACGTAACGTAATGTCAAACGAGCTTGTAGAATTTGAAGACGGTAAAGGCACACTAGGTATTACATTAAACCTTGAAGAGGATAATGTGGGTGTTGTAATTCTTGGCGAATATACTCATATTAAAGAGGGTATGACAGTAAAAACAACCGGAAGAATTGCATCAGTACCTGTAGGTGATGCTCTTATCGGGAGGATAGTAAATCCAACAGGACGCCCTATTGACGGAAAGGGTGAAATTGTTACAAATAAAACCCGTCCGATTGAAAGAGTTGCTCCTGGTATTGTTGCCAGAAAATCAGTACATCAGCCGCTTCAAACAGGTTTAACTGCAATTGATGCTTTAACACCAATTGGAAGAGGGCAAAGAGAATTAATTATTGGTGATAGACAAACAGGTAAAACTGCTATTGCGATTGATACAATCATAAACCAGAAAGGCGGGGATGTAATTTGCATATATGTAGCAGTAGGTCAAAAGGCATCTACTGTTGCACAACTTGCTAAAACTCTTGAAAAGCATGGTGCAATGGATTATTCAATCATTGTTTCCGCAACTGCTAACGAACCAGCTCCTCTGCAGTATATTGCACCATTTGCTGGCGTTGCTATTGCAGAAGAATTTATGGAACAAGGAAAACACGTTCTGATTGTATATGATGATTTAACAAAACACGCTCAGGCTTATCGTGCAATGAGTTTGCTTCTTAAAAGACCGCCGGGACGTGAAGCTTATCCTGGTGATGTATTCTATCTTCACTCAAGATTGTTGGAAAGAGCTGTTAAACTTAATGATGAGCTTGGCGGCGGAAGTATTACAGCACTTCCTATTATTGAAACCCAAGCCGGTGACGTTTCAGCTTATATTCCGACAAACGTAATTTCTATTACAGACGGTCAGATTTTCTTAGAATCAGCATTGTTTAACTCAGGTGTAAGACCTGCAATTAACGCAGGTATTTCAGTATCCCGTGTAGGTGGTGCTGCTCAAACAAAGGGTATTAAGCAAGTTGCTGGTAAGCTGCGTTTGGATTTAGCACAGTTCCGAGAGTTGGAAGCCTTTGCACAATTTGCTTCCGATTTGGATGCGGCAACAAAGAAACAGCTTCTTAGGGGACAAAAGTTAACAGAAGTATTAAAACAGCCTCAATATAACCCACTTACTGTTGCGCAGCAGGTTACAATTCTGTTTGCAGCTAATGAAGGGTATCTTGATGAAATTGATAATGCAAAAATCAATGATTACAAGAGCGGCTGGTTTGAGTACTTTGAAGCTAATATGCCGGAGTTAAGCGCAAAGCTAAATGGCGGAGATAAGTTATCTGATGAAGATATTGCTTCACTAAAACAAAATTTGGAAGCTTATGGAAAGAATTTATAAGGAGATATCGAACTAATGAAATGTTTTAACCACCATGACAGAGATGCATTTGCAGTATGTAAATCTTGCGGAAAAGCACTGTGCTTGGAATGTGCAGAAGAATACAAAAAGGCTTTCATTTGCAAAGGTTCAGAGAGTTGTAAACATGTTGCTGATGTAGATTATGTAACTTATTTTAAGGATAATTCTGAAGGAGCTTGGAAGTTTAACAGGTTAGCATTTTTACTGCTCGGTGCGCTTCTTATGCTGTACATAATGGTTAAATCATTTATGTTCTTTATGATACCTTGTCCGTTCCTTGAGTCAATTTTAATAGTATTATTAGCATTGCTTTTAATCAAGAAAGGGCTTGATTTGAAGTTAAGATAAAGGTGATGTAATGCCAAATTTAAAAGATATAAAAAGCAGAATTTCGAGTGTTCAAAATACAAAAAAAATAACCAAAGCAATGAAGATGGTTGCAGCAGCAAAAGTAAAAAAGGCTGAATCTACCGTAAAAGCTGCACGACCGTTTGCAGAGGAATTAATGCAAATGTTCAGAAAAATGCTTACTGCTGCGGGTGAATATACTGTTGTTGGTTTAAAAGTTCCGAGAGCGTTGGATAACTACCCTGAACTATTGAGAGAAAGAGAAGTAAAATCGGAAGGTTTGCTTGTTATAACTTCAAATAAAGGCTTGGCCGGAGCGTATAATGCTAACATAATTAAAGCTGCCTTAAAAAGGATTAAAGAAAATAATGATAATGGAATACATACAGTTATTTATCCGGTAGGTCAGAAAGCTGTTTCTGCATTTAAGCACAAGAGCGGAAATTTTGAATTAAAACAAAGCTATATAAGTATTGCAAATAATCCTACAGCTACCGGTGCAAATATTATAGCGGAAGATATTGCTGAGGATTTTGTATCAGGAACAATTGACAGAATAGACATTATTACCACACGTTTTAATAATATGATGTCATATAGTGTTCAGTCTTGGGAAATCTTACCTGTAAAAGTCGAAAAAGCTGAATCACATGAACTTGATGCCGTAATGGAATTTGAACCTTCTATTCATGCAGTATTACAGCAATTAGTTCCGATGTATATTTCAAATTCTATATATCAAGCGCTTCTAGAAGCCAATGCAAGCGAACTTGCCGCCAGAATGACAGCAATGTCTGCAGCTTCTAATAACGCAGAAGAAATGATTAATACATTAACTATTGATTATAACAAAGCCCGTCAGGCTGCAATTACCCAAGAACTTGTAGAAATTGTATCCGGCGCTCAGGGTGTTCAGGGGTAAAGGGGTAAATATTAGTATTTTTGTATTAGTATTATAACTCCGACACTTAATTAATACATTTAAGCATGGTAATTTATTTCCTGCACATTATGTGCTTTAAGTAATTTATTTTTGCTTTTATCAATATACTCACTTGTTCCTAAAATAGAAAGTACAGCACCGGCAACACCTCCGGCAGAGCCAATGAGCCATTTTGCAACTTTACTTTTTAACTTTTTTGTAGCAAGACTGGCGGCTATTACACCGGCAAAAACGGAAGTTACAAAAGCAGTATTAGCTACAATTGATGTTTTTTTATCGTTCTTTTTATATCCGTTAATAAAATTATCCAGGTTTTGCTCCGGAACTTTGTAGAATTTTGGCTTACTATTTTTTTCAGAATTAATTTCTACAAGAACATTATTATCGAATTTGTTTAAAACCTTTACATCAATACTCATACACCGTACTCCTTTCTTAATGTAAAACCGGTAAATATTGCAGATTGCTTTATTAAAAAAATAAATTTACAAATCTTAACCTTGCGAAATTGATATTCTTACGATATAATCAGCTCAGGAATGTGTATATATGATAAATAGCATAAACTATAAATACCCTACGCTGGAAAAGATAGATACTTATCCCGAATTTAGTGAACGATATGTTGCAAAAAGCAGTTCTGTTGTCGATGCTTTTATTTCTAAAAGGAATAAAACGCACGTTAGAAGTGTCACAACGCAAGACAGAATAAAAGCCGGTATTGGAGCTATTGCTGGCTGCATTTTACCGATGGCATACATGATGAAAAAGCAAAAGGTTAAAAACCCTTTTAAAATCCACTATGGATTATCAGAAATGGTTGTTATGTCTGCAACTTCCGTTGCAGGAGGAGTTGCAGCCGGTATGTTAGGCGAAGATAAAGATACCAACAAGAACAAAGTAAAAGAAGGTGTTTTCCAGTTTATGAATGCATCTGTTCCTGCCTGGGTTGTTGGGGGGGGCTTAAAACTTTGTGAAAGCAGCAAAAATTATAACAACATTCCAGGTAAAATTCTTGCTATGCTAGGCGGACTTTTAGTCGGAATGTATGGTGCCGCTTCTATTTCAAATGTAATATGCGACCCGCTTGATAAAGTGCCGGATAGAAAACTTACATTGCTTGACTGTCTCGTAAACATAGACGATGCTCTTGGTGTACTTGTTCTTGCAAAATTCCCGTTTGTAGGAAAATTGCATCTGGAAAGAGCATTACCCTTTATTTATGCTTATTGCGGCTACAGAGCAGGAAAGACTAATTAGTTTAATCAAAGTTAAAAACAAATGCGGCGGGTTGAAAACCCGCCGCATTTGTTTTTACTTCATTACTTATATATTTGCAAGTTGTTTATAATAATCATGTGCCTGTTCAAACTTATATGAAAGATTAAACAATTTAGCTTCAGTAAGCTGCGGCGTCATAATTTGAAGCCCAATTGGCATACCATCTCTGTCAAAGCCAGCCGGTATAGAGATAGCCGGAAGCCCTGCTAAGTTTGCGGAGATTGTTGCAATATCTGTCAAATACATTGCTAGCGGATCTTCAGTTTTTGCCCCAAGATCAAATGCAGTGTTAGGACAAGTAGGAGCAATTAAAGCATCAACTTTTTCAAAAGCTTTTATAAAATCTTCCGTAACAACTCTTCTCATCTGGAGAGCTTTTTTATAATATGCATCATAATATCCTGAAGAAAGAGCGTAAGTTCCAAGCATTATACGGCGTTTAACTTCAGGACCGAAACCTTCAGCACGTGTTTTGCAATACATCTCCAGAAGATTCTTCGCATCTGTAGTTCTATGACCATACTTAACGCCATCAAAGCGGGCAAGGTTTGAGCTGCATTCTGCTGTTGCTAAAATATAATAAATACCGATTGAGTGTTTAAGATTTGGAAGTGAAACTTCAACAACTTCAGCTCCTAAAGATTTATATGTCTCAATAGCATTCTGGATAGCTTTTTGAACATCTTCTGCAAGCCCTTCTGAAGTGAGTTCTTTTACAACACCGATTTTCATACCCTTAATGTCATTATTAAGGCTGCTTCTGTAGTTTTCTACAGGAAGTTTAAGCGAAGTAGAATCGTGCTTGTCATATCCTGAAATAACTTCCAAAAGTGCCGCTGCATCTTCAACAGTTCTGGCAAAAGGTCCAATCTGGTCAAGAGATGATGCAAACGCAATTAAACCATATCTTGAAACTTTTCCGTAAGTCGGTTTCATACCAACAATACCGCAAAAGCTTGCCGGCAAACGAATACTTCCGCCAGTATCGGAGCCGAGAGCAATTGTTGCCTCGCAAGATGCTACAGATGCAGCAGATCCGCCTGATGAACCGCCCGGAACTTTTTTTAAATTCCAAGGGTTGTGAACTTTTTTGAATGCCGAATTCTCATTAGAAGATCCCATTGCGAATTCATCCAAATTTGCTTTTCCAACAATCGGAATCAAATTATCCAAAAGTTTTTGTGTCGCTGTTGCATTATATGGTGAAACAAAGTTTTCAAGAATCTTACTTGAAGCCGTTGTTTTTGAACCGATAAGATTCATATTATCTTTGAGAGCAAGCGGAACACCTGCTAAGAGCGGTAATTCTTCACCTTTTGCAATTTTATCATCAACTTCTTTTGCTGTTTTGATAGCAATATCTTCTGTTAAAGAATTAAATGCGCCGATTTTTTCATCTATAGATTTAATTCTCTCCAGAGATGCTTTAGTTAACTCAACAGCAGAAACCTCTTTATCTTTAAGTGCCCTTGATTGTTCCATAGCACTTTTCTTTAATAATTCCAGCATAATTTCTCCTTTAATATACCCGATGTCTCTATTATATCAGAAACACAAATAAAATTTTAAGAGAGATTATTTCTCAAATAAAATATTTTTCCGTCCCTATCAATGCTGTTTTTCATTCCTTCATGTGTAAGAGTTTTGTAATTTGTAACATCGAACATGTAAGGTGTTGGTAGCTCGTCAAGATCCAATGCAATACCCGATAAAGTTTCTTTATCAGACCAGATTGCAAAATCAATATCGGAGCCGGTTTTGTATGTACCTTTAGCTCGAGAACCGTATATAACAACTTTTTCAATTTCTGGTTTGGACTTAAAATAATCCAAAAGCTCGTTCATTGTTCGTTCCGGAAGTCCAAATTCATTACTCATTAATCTCTCCTAACCAGGAATGAAATCTTGTAAGCTCGTCATAAAAGACGGTGCGCATATCAGATAAGTATTTGTTAACCTTATCCATATTGTATTCATACGATGTCGAATTTCTTACTTTAAGCATATCAATCCATAATTGACCATTTTTTATAGTCTCTTTATTAAAAGCTTCTTTTATAACTTCTTTGGGGTAATTTACAACTATTCCATTTTCAGCCATATAATCTTTTAAACACTTCCAGGCAAGCTCAAAACAAACCTCAAATGTTTGCACAAGTGCCATATGAGTTAAAATTTTGTTTATATCAAATTCTTCTACAGCATCTTTATATATTTCAAATGCTCTGTTAAAATTCTCAATTCTTTCGGATAATCTTGACATGGTTAACTCCGACTTTCTTTTCATTATTATGATAGCATAAATTGGTAAGCATGTTAATTATTAAATGGGCTTAATTCAGGTTAGAGGAGTATACATGTCAAAAATCAGCGGTTATATGTGTGTAAATAGTGAATAATGGAACTAAAAAACCTTTGTTTAAAAAACGAGTGAACCAATATTTAAGTATGTCTTATACAAGTACCTAGCCTTGTTCAATCCAGCTGCGGATCTTTTCTCCTGCTTCTGCATCGTCGACACCGTCAAATTCACGTTTCAATTCTCTTAATGCTTCACGAATTTCAGCACCGGATGTAGGAATTGATACAGGTCTGTTCTGCTGTTCAAGTAAACCTTGCTGTAATTGTGACTGTTTCTGAATTAAATCTGCAGCATTAACGCTTAAATCTTTGATTTGTTTTTCCTGTGCTTCGTTCATTTCTCTAAGGCGCATAAGCTCTTCTTCCTGTGCAGCTTTAGCAGCATTAATTTTCTGGGTAAGAGCTTTATGACCAAAGAACAATCCGAAGGCAAGAAGTGCTATTGCGAGCCACCAAGGGTTGCCGTGTTCTGCCTTAATCGGAGCTTTAACATTCTTATCTCCTGCCATAAACGGATCCAGAGAATCTGCAAATGCAATTGTTACGTTTTCCGGATCAGCCTTAGGGCTTGCAGCATGTGCAACCAGTTCTTTCAACTCTTCAAGAGTTAATTCTACAGGTAGTGCATCTTTTTCAAGAGTTACCGCAATAGAAATTTCTTCCAGTGTTCCCGGTGACATGTATTCATTTGTCTGAACTTTTGTTACACCGTATTGTGTTTCTCGTGCTGTTCTTGAATAACTTCTGTTTTGAGAAGAGTCAGAACTTCCAGCCGGCAGCCCATTTGGAAGGTAAACGCTTACAGCATTAGTATTTTTATTTGTATCCATTGTCTGATCGCCCAAACCTTCTGAGAAAGTTTGTTCTGTTACAGACGCTTTTTTGTTTGGATCATATTCTATTGTGAATTTCTCGACAGGAGCCTGTTTTAAGAAAGTGCTCACTGTTGCAACATACTTACCCTGTCCGATAAGTCTGTTTAATTGCGCCTGAACTTTTTCCTGCATGTATTTATCATTTTCCTGCAATCTTGCAAGCATTTCAGATTGCGCATCAATAAGGCTGTTATATACATGACCATTTGTATCTGTAATTGAAATGTTTTCAGAGGTTAAGCCGGATACACTTCCCAAGAGCAGATTTGAAACAGCTTTAATTGTACTCATGCTTAAAGTTTCACCAACTGCCACTTGTAATTGAACAGTTGCTGTTACCGGTTTTTGCATAGAAGAAAACATTGTTTGTTCCGGAATTGAAATAAATACTGAAGCATTTTCAACTCCGTCAATTCTTCTTATTAAGCGGGCTAATTCTCCATTCATGGCTCTTACGAGTCTTATTCGTTTATCTTCTTTTGTAGAAGTAAAATCTCCTTTATCAAAAATCTCCAAGCCGACATTCTGGTCGTACAGACCGCTCTCTACAATTACCATAATAGCCCTGTCTCTCTGCTCGGTTGTACATTTTCTCATTCCCGGAGTACAATCACCTTTTTTAAGGCGCAATACAGATTTTGTACCATCAACCGCACGTGCGGCAACAATATTATTTCTGGCAAGAAGCGCTTGAATCTCAAGAGCTTTACCTAAATTGTCAGTCGTTAATAAGTCGACGTCTTCTTTTAAAGGTTCTTTGCTAACATCAACAGGTTCGCCGGATTTTTTAGAAGCAGCAATTGTTCCGCATATAATAAACACTACCAGAAGCAGGACGATACCTCCTGCTATTGATGCTAAAAGAATTTTATTCTCCAGTAACTTTTTAAAATCCATATTCCTGCCCTATAATAAATATTATACACATATCTATAAAATATGAGAAGCCTAAATTTGTATTTGCATTATTTTATCATACGCCTGTATGACCTTGCCTGTTGCTGTTGTTGCAACTGTAACAGCAATTTCAGCCTTAGACATAGCGACCATAACGTCATGGATATCAACGTTTTCCGAACCCATCATTGCATCTTTAAGTAAATTGTCCGGGGCTTCCATAGAGGTGTTTAAATTTTCTACAAGACCGGACATTACGCTCTTAAAATCAGCAGTTGCAGGCTCTTCTACACGATTCATTCTTGCAGAAGGTATATTGCCCCAGCTATCAAGCTTTGTATGCTGTATTCTTGCTTCTAATTCGTATCTCGGATAAAAACCGTTAAACATATTCTTCACCTCTTTATTATTGTTATCGGATATTTTGATAAATAATTTAAAAAATTATTCTAAAATACTCCATTTGTACTATCGTTTTAATAATTATTAAAGAAATGTCAATAAATACCGTTATTTATTAATAAAAGTACATAATCCCTTTGGGGATGTCTATATGTTTACCCGGATTTCTAAGTTTGTAAAAATTCACGAAGAAATCCTTCCTCTCTTCTAATTTCGCTGTAGATGTGCGGAGAGGAGAACAGTTATTATCAAAAAGGAAAAAATTATGAATTTACATGAAGAATGCTTGCTAAAATATTTGCTTAATCCTCTGGCTTTAGGACAATCTACGGAAGCCTTAAAAGCCAATAATAGCTTGATAGAAAAGAATCTGTCAGCAGAAAAATTTCTTGCAAAGAAAAGAAATATTAATTATACTAGAATATAATTTATTTTCGGGAGAGAGAAATGAAAAATTTAATAAAAACAAAATGGTTCATCTACGGTACATATTTACTGCTTGTCTTAGCTGCTTTACTTATTGGTTTTGTTCTTTTACAAAACAATAAAACTTTAAAAAATGTTATTGTATCTTTTTTTGAAGTGGCTGAAAACAGAACTTTTGATTACAGGCAGTCTTTGCAGGTGATACACAAACGCCCGCTTCCAAATAAGGATATTGTAATAGTAGCTGTAGATGATGCAAGTTTAGAAACTCTCTGGGAAAGATATGGTGAATGGCCTATTCCAAGAAAAATATATGGCGATTTGATTAATTATTTAGAACAGAAAAGACCGCAGTCAATTATATTTGATTTAATGTTTATTAAATCATTACGTGAAACAGAGCTAGCAGATAAATATCTTATTGATACTATGAATAAATATTCAAATGTTTATACTGCAATGAATTTAGATAATCAGCCAAGCGATGTGAGAATTCCTATTGATTTGCCGGACAGGCTTGCTCTTAATATAAATAATAATTCTGATGTAAATATTAAATCAAAATATGAATTTATAAACTGCCGTCCGATTTTAGAAGGGTTAATTGATGGAAAAGTGAAAATCGGTATGACAAATGTTATGAGAAATAATGATGGTATTATAAGGTATATTGCACCGCTTATGTTATACAAAGGTAAATACTATCCTTATCTTACATTCAAAGCAGGTGCTGACTATCTGGCTCAAAACAACGAAAAGAATTTTACTATAGATTCAAATTCTAATTTACAGGCATTTGATACCAAAATTCCGCTTACAAAGGACGGGGATGCTATATTAAACTGGTATGGACCGAGCGGAACGCATACAATTATTCCTATGTACAAAGTAATACGTGATATGGAAAACCCTAATTCAAAAGGTATAACCAATTTTGACTTTAAAGATAAAATTATTATCGTAGGTACTACAGCAATGAGTTTGCACGATACAAAAAGTGTCCCTGTACAGGAAGGTGTTTATCCGGGTGTAGAAGTGCATGCAACTTTCTTTAATAATATGTTGGATAATAATTTTATTCATAAAACAGGAATTGTAACTGATATTATTATTCTGGCTTGTGTTGTTGCGATAGTAGGCGGAATTGTTATGCTTTCAACTTCAACTTTATTTGCATTCTTGTCAACAACGCTTTTTGGAATTGCGTACTTGTTTATTTCATATTATGCAATGGAATTATATAATCTCTGGATTCCTGTAGTGCTGCCGATTATATCAATAATGGCGGCTTTTGCACTTTCTTTTCTTGCAAAATATCTGATGAAGGCACGTGATTTTGAATACCAATACAAGCTTGCTACAATTGATGGTTTGACAGAACTTTATAATCACAGATATTTTCAGGATACTTTAAGAAAACAAATAGATATTGCAAGAAGATACAATCAGGCATTTTCATTAATTATAATAGATATTGATTTCTTCAAAAAATTTAATGACACATACGGTCATCAGGCAGGAGATGCAGTATTAAGACAGGTTGCAAAAATTCTTAAAAATAACTCCCGTGCTACGGATTATGTTTGCAGATACGGCGGTGAAGAGATGACGATTATATTGCCAAACACTTCTGCAGAAGATGCTTTATTCAATGCTAACAGAATATGTAAGGCTGTTGCGGATACTCCATTTCATTTGACTCCTGTTGACAAAGTAAATGTAACGATAAGTCTTGGTGTTGCAACATTTCCGGATAATGCACAAACCCCGCAGGATTTAATTGAATGGGCGGATAAGGGGCTGTATTATGCAAAGGAACATGGCAGAAATCAAGTTGGAAGATATTGAAAGTTAATGTCGGCTTAGTAAAGCCGACATTAACTCTATTTACTCTTCACATATTATTTTATTCTCTATATAATATCTTTATATAAATTTAGATAAATATCGTAAAAAGGGAATTCAATGCAGGAAGTAAAAGTAATCGGTGCCGGCTTAGCCGGTTCAGAAGCAGCTTTGCAGCTAGCAAAAAGAGGTATAAGAGTAAAGTTATATGAAATGCGGCCTGATAAAACTACGGGCGCTCATGTTACTTCTGATTGTGCGGAATTTGTCTGCTCAAACAGCCTCGGCTCTTTCGATATAACGAATGCCAGTGGACTTCTTAAAAAAGAGATGGAAATCCTAGGTGGTGAGCTAATCAAAATTGCTTATGAAAATGCTGTTCCTGCAGGAAATGCTCTTGCTATTGCAAGAGAAGACTTTTCCAAAGCTGTTACAAAAAGAATTGAAGAAGATCCAAATATTGAATTAATCCGTGAAGAGATAACAGAAATTCCGGATGGTAATGTAATTATCGCCTCAGGTCCTCTTACAAGTGATAAATTTGCTGAAGCAATAAAAGAATTTACGCAAACTGAACATCTTCATTTCTTTGACGCAATTGCACCTATTGTAGAAGTTGATTCAATTAACTTTGACAAAGCTTTCTGGGCTTCAAGGTATGATAAAGGAGAAGCCTCATACATAAATTGTCCTATGAATAAGGAAGAATACGAAAAGTTCTATAATATATTAATTAATGCGCCAAGAATTGAGCAGCACCAGGTAGATAAAAATTCAAAATACTTCGAATCCTGCCTGCCGGTAGAAGTCCTTGCATCAAGAGGAATTGATACTTTAAGGTTTGGTCCGATGAAGCCGGTAGGGCTTATAGATAAACGAACCGGAATTGAAAACTATGCAGTGGTTCAGCTTCGTCAAGATAACTCAGCAAAGACTCTGTTTAACCTTGTAGGGTTTCAAACAAACTTAAAATGGGGAGCGCAAAAAGAATTAATACATTCGATTCCTGGGCTTGAATACGCAAATATCATAAGATACGGCGTTATGCACAGAAATACATTCATAAACAGTCCGCAGATACTCAACCCTACGCTTGAGACAAAAAGGCGAAAAGGTTTGTTCTTTGCAGGGCAAATAACAGGTACTGAAGGATACACAGAATCGATTGCAACAGGTATGCTTGCAGGTATAAATATGGCAAGGAGAATTCAGACCTCTCCCGAATTTCTAAGTTCGCAGAGCTCACAAAGAAATTCTGCCCTCTTCGCCTTCCGCTCCGCTCCCCGGAGAGGAGATTCGGAGCAAGACCTGATTACTTTACCACGGGAAACAATGCTTGGTGCGTTGTCGTTTTATATTACTGATATTGCTCATCTTAAACATGTTTCTTCACGTGATAATTCAATCAGATATTTACCCCTCCAGCCGACAAATTCAAACTGGGCAATCGTTACACCAATAGAATTACCCAAACACGAGAGAAAAAATAAAAAGCTCAAGGCGGAACTTCTTGCAAAACGCTCTATTGAAATGTTAGAAGATTTTGTTAAGAAATATTAAGCAATTTAGATTTTTTGCGCAATTCTTGTAAGGAAAAATACTTTATATATTTAAAGAAAGAAATACGAGGAAAAAGGAGCATATTATGGGAATTGAAATTGCTAATTTAACCGGGACTTTAAAAACCTTAGCAGAAATTGCAGATGAGAGTGGTAACAATAATAATGTTATCGACAGCGCTTCTGAAAAAACAGTTTTTGAAAACTATGCAAAAGCTGCAGTTCAGAGTGGACAGGTTACAGAAGCTGATTACAAAGAAATCTTTGGTTCAGAAATTAAGACTGGTAATAAAAAGACTGTTACAAATCCGCAGACCAAAGCTTATACAAAAGATCAGGTAAAAAGAATGGAAAAATATGTAACAACCATTCTAGAAGAAGAATTTGCAACAACTCCTGAAAAGTTAGTTAAAAAGCTTGCTGAAAGACTTGGTGTAAATGTGAATGATCCAATGTATCAAGATCTGCAAGGTCAAGTTAAGTATATTTTAAATGCTATTAATGAAGTCGGTTACAATTCCAAAGATGATGTCGAAAAATTATATGATAAAGTAAAAGAAAAATTATATATTGGCAGAAAAGATGATTATGCAAAAGATGTATTAAAAGCTCTTGTTAAGAATGCTGAATACAATCAAGCAACAAAAGAATTAAACGAACTGAAACAAGCATACGAAACTCTTGTTAATGCTGGTATGGACGAAGAAGCAGCTTTCGATCAGCTTAAAGCTGAATATAAAGATAAAGGTTCTTATTATCACGATTATTTGAAGAAAAGAGGTTCATTCTTCTATAAGATAACTCACTTTAAGAGCAAGATGAGTGATTTTGAAACTTCTCATATTATGCCGGATGCAAGACGAACCGTAAGAGAAGCTGTTTATGAATCAGATTCAACATCTTCTAAAGGTGTAAAACAGGATGCAAAAGCTACATTAGAAGATAATAATGATTATAACAAATATACCAAAAAAGCTCTTGGTGGTGAAAATAACTTCAAAGAATGGATTTCCGGTCAAGATTCGGATATGAAAATTGCAAGAAAAAATCAGGCAAGAAAAAATCTTGTATATGATATCAGAGAAGAGGGTTTGACCAGTGAAGAAGTTCACGATGCAGTGGATAAGAAGAAAACTTTCTTATTCTTCAAAAAGAAAACCCAGTTATTTGAAGCACTTGTAAGCAGCGGATTAATTGTTGACCTTGGAAACGGTAAGTATGATGTTTCTCCGCTTTCAGAACTAATCGGAATTTACGTAGGTTCTAACTACAAACTTGATAGAACTTCAAAAGATTATAAACCACTTGCAGAAAAGACAAAAACAACCAGTGCATTGGCTGCAGCAACTGAATTGAAAAAGCTTAGTGAAAAAGAAGCTCAGATGCTTGTAAAAATGTGCGGTTATGATGTTGAAGGCAAGGACTGGGGCAAAGCAATCTTAGGTGCAACGGTTGGTGCTCTGGTCGGTGGTCTTTCAGGCGCAAGTGCAGCAGCAACAAATACACGATACTACTATGATACAAATTTAAGCAATACAAACCACGTAGAATTAAATATTATGGCTACAGGTTCTCAGTTAGATGATTTGATATCACAATTAGGGCAGGTCGAAGGTGCAATTTTGAACTTAATTGAAGGCGGTATTCAGATCATTATTGATCAAGAAAATCTTGTACCGTTATTCTGGAAAGGTTCAAAACAAATATTGAAGACAGCATTAAAATCAGCTGCAATAACGGCAGCGGCAGGACTTATTGCAGGTCTGAAAGATGAACCGGAAAAACCAATTACTTCTACTCAGTTCAAATGCGTAACACTTGAAGAATATGCAAAATTCCTAGACAGCGAAGCTGAACAAAAAGCAATAAAACCTCAATACAAAAAAGCATTGTTGTTAATTGCATCAACATTCGTTAATGAAAAAGACGGAAGCTGGGATTGTGAAGCTTATAAAAATTACCTTGACCATGGTTATCCGGAAAAAGGTATTTATGGAGCAGGCAGCGGCAGTGTATTAAACAGAGAAGAGTTGATAGGACTTCTTGAAGGCTTGAAACGTGATGACGAAGTTCATGGCGATGATGATGGTGATGATGGTGACGATGGCGACACCCCTGTTGAAGATGAGCATAATTATTCAACCAAAGATAAAAATGCAATAGCAGCAGAATATAAAGATGTTCCGGTAATTGATGGTCGTACAACATCCTGGACAAAGATTGCAGGTCAGTATGACTGTTTAATAGAAAGATATGGTCTCAATGATGCAATAAGAATGATAAAAATTGCTCAAGGCATCAACAATGGAGATTACAGCAAAGAAAATCTGGAAAAATTACTTGCATTATCTAAAAAGGGTCTAAGCCATATGAAAAATGTCGAAGGACTTGATTATGAAGCATATAAGAGTGCTCTTCAGGCTACATACCTTCCGGCGCTTAAGAAGGATAATGAAGGAAATAATATTCCTGGAACAGGTGTAAAAGTTCCGGTTGAGTTAGCTGAATGCACAAGAGATGCTTCAAAATCTTTAAAGGCAGAAGCAAGTTCAAATGACGGAGAAGTAGTTGATCCGACAGGTCACGCAGCTGATAAAATCAAAGTAAGAGATGGTCAGCCTGCAAGATATTATGCAAGATTTGATGGCGGTGCCGTTCAGGAATATGATTCAATGCAGGCAAGAGATCAGGCTGTTGCAGATTTCAAAGCTAAGTATCCGAATGCTAAAGTTGAAAAATGGAAAGAAGAATAAGAAGCCCATGGTTGTTTAAAATATAAAAAGGGACGGATTTTAATCCGTCCCTTTCTTTTTATTTGTATTGATTCATTATCCTAATACATCATCCAAATCACCTAGGATACCTTCATTATTGCCACCGCAATCACAGTTGCATTTGAAGTTCTCTAGAATTTCAATAATTTTGTCTAATTTGTCAGTGTAGTCTGGATTTGACCAGTCAATGCTGTTTAATTTGTTAAGGATTTGAGTCAAAATTTCAGAATTGTCATTGATATATTCCATCTTATTATCGATTGAAGTTAATAGATCTTCAATTGTAGAAGTATCAATATCAACATTCAGGTCTAAGTTTTCAATCAATTCTTTGTATTTGTTGAAGTTAGCTTCGTCATGTTGTTTCCACAATTCTTCTAATTGTTCAAGAGTAATTGAAGAACCCTCACCGTCAGTAGAATCCTGTAGCTTGATGATTTCTTCTTTTAATTCTGCGATAGCTTCAAGAAGATTATCAAGATATACCTGTGTAGTTTTTTGGTTAGCAATGATTGTACTTAGTTGAGACTTGATATCATTAGCTGCACCTTCAAGATTTACAAGAGAACCGAGCATACTGTCAAACTTGCCATCCCATTTTGCAAAATAAGTATTAGTGATAGCGGCCTGATCTCCGATAGCCTTATAGATTGCATCTATTGCCTGCTGTAATTTATTCAACTGTTCGGTTAAATTCTTCAATTCATTAGTAACATCTTCATTTCCATTACCGATTGCAACTGTTATATTGTTAATTGCATCAATAATTTCCTGATTATTATCATTATTAGATAAGAACATTTGCAAATCATCTATTTTACTTTGAATAGTCTGAAGTTCTTCAATTTGTTTTTGTTCAACATTTACATATGTATTCTGGAAATCTTTGATTGCTTGTTCTAATTGAGAAGATGACATGTTAATAGCATCTGTAATCGTCAATCCCATCATCTTAAACATATCTTCCAATCTCTGATAATCAATATCAGCGCTTCCGCCGGCTTGAATGTTTTTAATAGCTTCTATCAATTCATTGAACTTAGTATCATCTTGAGCAATTTCTAATAATTTATCTGTATTGGTTTTGATACCGGTTATATTTTCAGACATACTATTGATTGTATTGTTCATAGATTGCAAAATGGATGTTTGGAGTTTACCATTTTGAATCAATTGATCCAATAAATGAAATTCTTTGTCTTTGTCGTTTTTATAATCGTTGTAGAATGAATCAAAGTCACTTAGCAAGTCTTTGAGAACCTGACTAATTTCGCCTAATGTTTCATCAATATTACCAAGAAGTTCTTTTATTTCATTAAATGCAGCTTCTGCAGTCTTATTGCCGGATTGAACATCACTGATTAACTGCTTAATAAGATTATTTGCTTCCTGTTGTGTCTTACCGTTTTCAACAAGCTGCGCAATGATCACCTGCTGATTTGCTGCTGAACCAGCCATATATTCAAATGCTTTATTGTAGAATTCATCAGCAGAGATATTTCCGTTTTGAACTTCATTCATCAAATCCTGCATTTGTTGTTTCAAATCATTTAACTGCTCATTTGTTATTTTCCCCTGTTCAAGCAGTTTAGGTAAAATATCTGTTAACTGTTCTGTAATTATAGTTAATAAATTATTTGTACCTTCTGTAACAGCTGTGTTATTATCAATAGCATTAATAATTTGAGAAGCTGTCATTTTGATAATTTCTTCCTGACTATAACCTAATTTTTCCAAAGCTTCTATTAATTCATTTTTATTAACGTTCAATGTTTCAACAACTTTATCAAAGTTTGCATTACTGTCAAGATTTGCTTGTACAATTGCATCCTTAATTTTATTTTGGGCTTCTATTTGTTTATTGCTTAATACTATCAAGCTGTCATTCTGTGCCTTCATATCTTCAAGAGTTGCATTTGTTATATTACCTTGATTAATAAGTTCATCAAAACCTTGTTTATTTGTTTCAATTAATTCATCCTGTTTTGCAAGCATTTCTTCATAGAACTTGTTAAAGTCGGAAATTGCCTGTGATAATAGACCTTTAATATCTCCAAGCAGATCCATTATCTTATCCATAGCTTCTGCAGCAGAGAGGTTTCCTGCTTGTACTTCTGCGATTAGTTCTCTTAATAAATTATTAGCTTCTTCCTGGCTCATACCATTTTGTTCAAGCAAACCTATAATAATTTCCTGGTTTGCGGTAGATGACATAATGAAATTGTACATTTGTTCATAAAATTCATTAGCATCAGCCATACCTTCCTGGTACATTTGAAGAAGCTGCTTCATGAATTCATTATTTTGTTGAAGCTGTTCATTTGTAATTTGTTGTTGTTCAAGCATTTGCTGCCACATTTCCTGCATTTGCTGAAACATTGCTGTAATTTTATCAAAGTCAATATTTATGGTTACGTTGTTTGTGTTTGAACCTGGAATTCCTATGTATTCCTTGTCATCACAAGAAGTTAATGTTGATGTTGCACCGAGAGTTGCCAATCCCATTAAGGCAGCAAGTGCAATACTTTTAAATTTTGAAGCTTTTCCCTGAAAAGCTAAATTTGATTTGTAAGGAGCAATATATTCATTTGCAGCCTTATCTTCAGTTTTTTCAGTGTTAGCTTCGCTCATAATTTTTAACTCGCCTGCGAGTTGAGGGTCGCTAACTACGTTGTTTAATCCCTGAAACATAAGAGCGTTTAAGCCTGTTTGCGGGGTATTAGTTTCCGGCGCAGGTACTGTTACGTCTGCTGCAGGTTTGCCTGCTTCACCTGCAAATTTGATTTTTTTGTTGAGTAACAAAAGTTCATTTGAGTTGATGTTCATAAAATCTATGCTCCTTTTCACCATTATTTTTGATAGTTGTGTACTAGCTCAAAAACTGCTAAAAACTATTTTTGCTAAAATATTATATATTTTTTACAAAACTTAATAAATAACAAAATTCCATTGTTGTCAAACTATTTATTTGTTTATATAATGAAGATGAATATAGCAGGTAGAAAATAATGAGAAATTTAATTGTTCAGAAATTCGGAGGAACTTCCGTTGCTGACACGGATAAAATCAAAAATGTTGCAAAAGCCGTAATAAGAGAGCGTAATCTTGGACATGATGTGGTGGTAGTTGTTTCTGCCATGGGGCATACAACTGATTATCTTGTAAAAATGGCTAAAGAAATTTCTGAAACTCCGTCTTCAAGAGAGATGGACATGCTTCTTTCTACCGGTGAAGGAGTCTCTATTGCTCTGCTTGCAATGGCTCTTCAGGCACAGGGCTGTCCTGCAGTCAGTATGAATGCAATTCAGGTTGGTATTATGACAGAAAAGGTGCATTCAAAAGCGAGAATTATTAATATAAAAACAGATAAAATAAAAAGCCACCTTGCAAAAGGTGAAGTAGTAGTTGTTGCCGGTTTTCAGGGTGTTACTGATGATTTGGAAATTACAACACTCGGAAGAGGCGGATCTGATACTTCTGCAGTAGCTCTTGCGGGAGCTCTTGATGCCGAAAGGTGTGATATTTATACGGATGTTGAAGGAGTTTATACTACAGATCCAAGAATTGTACCGCACGCTTCAAGATTGGATGTAATTTCTTATGAAGAAATGCTGGAACTTGCAAGAGTCGGAGCAAATGTGCTTCATCCGAGGGCTGTTGAAACGGCGAAACAATACAGTGTTCCGCTAAGAGTTAGAAGTACTTTTAAGCTGGATAATTTAGGAACTTTAATAGTAGGAGTAGACGAAATGGAATTACATAGACCTGTAACCGGTGTTGCATCGGATTTATCACAATTAAGAGTTGTTGTCTGTGACGTAAAAGACAATCCGGGAACGGCTGCAGTTCTATTCAATGGACTTGCAAAAGAAAATATTTCAGTTGATATGATTATTCAGTCATATGCCAGAAAGGCTTTAAATACAAACGATATAGCTTTTACAATAGATAAAGGGGATAAAGAAAAAACTCTTGAAATTATGGACAGAGTAAAGGAAGAATTGGAATTTAGCAATATCTTTGTAGATGATAAGATAGCAAAAATTTCAATTGTTGGCGCCGGCATGATTGACAGACCGGGTATAGCTGCCAAGATGTTCAAAACTTTGGCAGATTCGGGTATAAATATAAAGATGATTTCAACCAGTGAAATAAAAATTAGTTGTATTGTTGCAGAAGATCAGGCAAAGGCTGCTGTAGAAGGCTTGCATAAAGCTTTCCATCTAGATTGTGATGAAGTTGCTGAAGTCAAAGGTGATCTTCCAGATCTGGATTAATTAGAACAAATTTTAGATAAAATTCGTTACACTAGAAGAGGTAAAAATGAAGAAAATATTATCATTAATAATAGTATTTGCAGGGGTATCGCTGTCTGTTTTTGCGGATAATAAAGAAGAGGCTGTGCAGTTTTTTAACAATTATGTAAAAGCTGCAAATAGTTACAGCCCGACAATAGCTGATATGTATTCGCCAAAAGCAAGGATTATAAGACAGGTTGTAAAGCCAGACGGAACTACAGTAGATGTGGAAACTAATACCTCAACCTATATTACACAGATGAAACTTGGTCAGGCAGGTGCGAAATTAAGGCATTATACTAATAGTTATACGAACATAGATGCTTCAAAAATTTCTGATAATAAATACAAGGTGTCTTCTTTAAGACAGCCTTCAGGTGAGTCTTATAAATTAAAGACTTATATGGTTCTTGAAAAACAACCTTCAGGTAAGTGGCTTATTGTAGAAGAATTAATGCAGACAAAAGAGCAGATATTCCTTAAATATGCAAAGAAGAGCTAGTCAATTTACACTCCAAGAGACGGCGCTATTTGAATAAACGTTCTTACCAGATCTTCATCCCATTGAGTTCCTGCACCTTCTTCAAGGATAGAAATAGCTTTTTCTATATTCATACCTTTTCTATAAGGTCTGTCGCTGATTAAAGCGTGGTAGGTATCGGCTATTGCTACGATTTTAGCTGCAAGAGGAATATCTCCGTTTGCTAAACCTTCCGGATAGCCTTTACCGTCAATTCGTTCGTGGTGATATTTTACAATCGGAATCAAATCTCTCAATGAAGGGTTCGGCATAAGAACTTTTTCTGTTCCTATTGTAGGGTGCTGCTTCATTATTGCCCATTCTTCATCAGAGAGTGGCCCTTCTTTTTTGAGAACATTTTCCGGAATGCCTATTTTTCCGACATCGTGAAGGAGTGCACCGAGTTTTATGCGCTCGACTTCTTCTTCCGGAAGATTAATCGCCCTTGCTAGTGCTTCGGAGAATTTTGATACGGAAGTTGAATGACCTTTGGTATAAGGGTCTTTTGCGTCAATTGCGCCGGCAAGCGAGGTCGCAATTTCTGAGATCCTTGTGCCTGATAAAGCATGATCTGCGTTAAATTTTGAAATTAATTCTTCTTCAAAGTTTATTCCTAGTTGTGCATGGCGTTTTCCTATAACTTCCGCATAAGACTTTAATGCCGCATCATCCCAGAAATTAAAGTCATCCGAGCTTATAATTGCGGACATGCCATCTTTATATCCTTTTGCTTGAGAAATATACATAGCTTGTTCTGCAAGGATTAAAAGTTTTTCCTTATCTTCTGAACAGTCAGGATAAGTTGCGATACCTACAGAAACTTTTACCGGTCCTACATCGTCAATAAAACAGCAGGATAGTGAGTAGGTAAGATATTCTGCGACATACTTTGCCTGTGCTATAGGTGTATTTGGCAGTATAATGGCGATTTCATCTCCGCCATATCGTCCGGCAATGTCGCCTTCCCGCATATTTTGACGCACTTTTTCCGCAACAAGTTTAATGACTTCGTCTCCTTTTGCATGCCCGAGTTCTCTGTTGATTTTTGTAATATTGCATACGTCCATCATTACTATAGATAGTTTTTGCTTGTTGGTTTCTGCTCTTGAAATTTCATTGGATAAAATTTCCTGAAAACCTCTGTGGTTGTATAAAAGCGTAAGATTATCCGTATTAACAAAACCTTCGCTTTTTTCCTGCAAATCAATGTTATCTGTATAAAGTGCTGCTATGTTTGCTATTAAATTATAAATAGTAATATTTTGTCTGGCGCATTTATCTTCGATAATTAACACACCAATGCATCTGTTATTCGCAGAAATAAGCGGTAAAATTACAACAGCATTGTTTCTGAAGTATGCGAGGTTTAAAAAGTTTACGTCATCCTTAAATACAGTGATTTTGTTATGAAAAGCCTGTATAATCGGATTATCTGTATCTTTTAAAAATATTTTTGTTGAATAAAAGTTTCCGTGTTTGTCTTTTAATTTTAGATTTATGCAGTTAGACTTCTCCTTGAAAAAACCAAATGCAATGAAAGCTGATTCGATATTTTGGCAGATAATTGCATAAATTTTTGTATAAAGCTCGTTTAGAGAAGATATTCCGGCAAGTTTTATAAGCTCATCTACGACAGGCTTGTAGTTAAGCGTAAGTCCTTTTTCATTATTAAAATTCTTGTTTTGCGGGTTGCTTAAAGAATTCAAACGTGGATTAAGCGTAAGTGCGTTGACTTTCGATACCAGATTTTCTTGCAAAAATGGTGACGATACCGGGGCTTTCTCTGAAAGACTTGTGATTTTATCTACTGTATTTTTTTCTTTATTCACACTTCCACCTAAAACTATGTAAACTTACTAAAACGCTTAAATAATAAAAATTGCCTTTTTATTAAAATTTCTTTACAAGAACATTATCCCTTCAATTCATATCTTAACATTTTTTCTAACTTTTTCCAGTCTAAAATGAAATTATATTTACAATTGTTAATAAGATGCAAGCAGAGAAGTTGAAGTATAAATTCCGCTATATTGTGTTGAAGGAAGTTCCAGAGTGAATTTGTTGTATATTTCTCCGTCTGTTTCGGCATAAATTTTACCCTTGTAGCAGTCTGCTATAATTTTGCATAAATAAAGATTAATGCCGTGACCGATTATCGCATATTTGGGCATATTCGAGTAGATAGAGTTAAACATGTTTTTGCATTCTGTTTCAGAAAGTATAAGTCCTTTGGTTATGATTTCAAATTTTAGAGAATTAGATATCTTTTCAAATTTTATAAAGATTTTCTCTCCTGCATTGGAATAAACTATTGCATTCATCAGCATATTAGTAATAACAATTTTAATATCTTTTTGAACGGCTTCTAATACGGTATCAATACCGGAGGCTAAGTAGACAAATTCTACACCTTTTTCTTTTGCTGCTGAATCTACATTTTCAAAACTTTTTAAAAGAATTTCTTCCATATTAACTTTTTCATATACAATTTTTTGTAAGCCGTGTTCTATATTATAAATTCTTATAATTTGTGAAATCATATCAAGCACATATTTACAGGACTCTTTTATTTGTTCAACGAGTTCCTGCTGCTCTTTGCTTATAGTTCCTACAATTTCATTTTGTATAAGTTCTAAGCCCCGTAGTTGTGCTAGAGTCGGGGTCTTTAGATCGTGTGCAAGTACTTCTGTAAAAAATTGCTGTTGCTTTAGTGCTTCTTTATCTATTGCCTGCTGAATCATATTGTTCAATCTTATATATTTCAAGCAATATAAAAGCATAACTAAGGTGGCACAAACAATTGCGACAGAGCCGTTATTTGTCTTGTACAACACAAATAGTAACATAATCATAAGACTTATGTTTATTAAATCTTTTATAATACTCATAATTTATATTCTCATCTAGTCTGTATATAAAATATTACATTATTTTATTTTGAATATAAATTGCCTACGTGGGTAAAGAATTTAAAAAATCTTTATGCAGCTTTACATTGTGTACCCTTAAAAAATCAACTCCCGCTTTAATTAGAGGGTAAGAATATGCAAGAGTAAAAATGTCTTTTAAATTATTATCATCTTCATTTATTCCCAGAATCCTTTTCCTTGATAATCCAACCATAACTGGACAGTTTAGAGAATAAAAAGCTTGTATACTATCAAGTAATTTTAGATTATTTTCTCTTGATTTCCCGAAGCCTATTCCAGGATCTATGATAATGTCTTTGATCCCGGTATTTTGTGCTGTTTCAATTTTTTGTTTAAGTGCCAGAAAAATTTCATCGATAATATTCTCATAATTTGGAGTTTCAGCAGGAGATGCTTTGGAATGCTGAATAATTACCCCTGCATTATATTTTGCTATAACTTCAGGCATTTTTGAATCATATTCGAAACCTGAAACATCGTTGATTATATTTGCGCCATTGCTAAGGACAAAGTCTGCGACTTCCGAACTTCTGGTATCAACGCTTATTAATACTTTCAGATTTGATTTGCTGATAAATTTAAAAACTTTATCCAGCCTTTTTATTTGTTCTTGAGGACTAGTCTCTTCTGCTCCCGGACGGGTGCTTTCTGCACCAATATCAACCATGTCTGCGCCATCAATTATTAGTTCTTCAAGTTTCTTAATGGCAGCATCCGAATCAAAATACAAACCTCCATCAGAAAATGAATCCGGTGTAACATTTAATATTCCTGCAAGTTTTGTGCAGTGCTTATTTTGTTTTAAAAATTCTGTTATTTCATCAGCCAAAATTCCGAGCTTAAACGGCTGCCCTTTTAGTTTAGCTGCAATTTTCTCTAGTTGAGAGAAGCTGCCGCAAAGTATTGCATCCGATTTTTCGATACTTCCCGTTATTACGTTTCTATTGACGGCACAATCCGCTCCAAATATTAAAGCGGTTTGTTTCAATATATTTGCCTGTGCCGGTTTTAAGTTATATATTTTAATATTTTTATACCGGAACTTATTCGCAGCTTTATTCAGATATGAAGAGTCAAATCCTATAGTACAAAGCTCTTCTTTTATCTGCTCATATTTAACTTCTCTCAATGTAAAATTTTGCATACAAAGAGTTTAACACAATTTTAATGCAATTTAAACTTCTATTATATCTTGAGAAATTGCCTTAACCACTGCTTGAACACGATTTTTTACATTCAATTTTTTATAAATTGATTCAATATTAGATTTAGCAGTGTGTCTTGAAATTTCCAGCTCTGAAATAATGTCGTCTAATATTAATCCTTTTGCAATAAGATTAAGTATCTCTAATTCAATTTTTGTAAAATTTTTCATAATAAACCTCTTTCATTAATAACCAATTTTTTATGAAAAAACAAATCATGTCTATCGGTAAGCTGGCTATTTTTGTGAGCTTTAAAACTCTTGAAATATAAAAAGAAATATGACATAATGATATTACTTTATATAGGTGTTTATTTTGTTCCTACATTTTTATAAATAGGGAGAGTAAGCTCTATAATTACTGAAGTATACCCGCCGATACAAAATCGCCAGCAGGAAACGGATTAATTTAGGCACTCACCCACCTGCGAGCCTAGCAGGTAACAAAATCGCACTTATATAAAGTTTTATAATAGTAGACATAAGGCGGTTTGTTTCGTGAAAACTACAAAACGGTTTTCAAATAACAAGCCCGCCTTTTTGTATTACACAATGGAAAATCTCTTTAACTCCTCGAGTTTTTCTTGGCAGTTAGTTTCAAAATAAATTCTTAAAAGCGGTTCTGTTCCGCTCGGACGGACTAAAATTTTTGTATTTTCGCCAAGCATCAGCTTAACTCCGTCTTTTGTATCAACGGCAGTTACTTTATAAGACGCTATTTTTTTTAAGTTTTTTACATTCTCTAAAATTTGTTTAATTTCTTCTTTACTGTCAAGTTTCAAATCTATTCTATCTGTATAGAACCTGCAGCCGGCAAGTGTGTAAATATCTTCTTGCAGTTCTTTTAGTGATTTTCCGTAAGCTCCCATTGCTTCTAATATAAGCAAATTGGCAAGTAAACCGTCCTTTTCCGGAATATGTCCTTGTATGCTCAAGCCGCCGGATTCTTCACCGCCTATTATAACTTTATTTTTACGCATAGCTTCGCCTACATGCTTAAAGCCTACAGCAGTTTCAACGACATTAACCCCGAGTTTTTTTGCGACATTATCGATTAAAAGGCTTGAGCCTACAGTTTTTACGACACTTCCTTCATATCCTTTTTTAAGCAAATATTTAAGCAAAATCGCAATAATTTCGTTCGGTGAAACATACTCTCCATCTTCATTTATTACACCGAATCTGTCGGCATCGCCGTCATTCGCTAGTCCAATAGCACAATTGTCAGCTTTAACCTTTAAGATTAAATCCTTCAAAAACCTCGGCTTAGGATCAGGCATACCGCCTCCGAATCCGGAATCATGGAACATGTGAAGCGAATCAAATTTAATTTTATTATCGCTCAATATCCTGTCAAAATAACCGATTGATGCAGAATAAAGCCCGTCAAAAATTATATTTTCTTTAACGTTTCTAACTTTATCAAAATCTATAAGCTTTTCTATATGCTCGTAATACCTAGGTGCAAAATCTATCTTGTGCAGACTTCCACAGTTTCCACTTCCGTCAAAAGGTTTGTCAATATTACCTACAATCTCGTCAGTTATTTCAGCGGTTGCAGGACCGGCATAATCCGGTATAAATTTCATACCAAGATACTCAGGCGGATTGTGTGATGCTGTAAACATAATTGCACAGGCATTTCTAACCAAAGCACTGTACGCTAACACCGGAGTCGGAATTATTCTTGAAGAATAAAAAACGTTAAACCCTTTGTTTTTTAATATTTCAGCACAAAATAATGATAACTCCTCTGCCTTGTTTCTTGGATCATACCCAATAAGAACAGGCTTATCGAATCCGAAATTATCTGCTATATATTTGCCTATAGCAGTCGTTACTCTCTCAACATTTTTTTCTGTAAAATCTTGATTAAGTATTGCTCTCCAGCCGTCAGTACCAAATGTAATATTCAAAATAACCGCCTTACAAGAAAGATGCAAATCTCTGCATCTTTCTATCACTCTATTTCCCTATAAATTTATCTGCATAAGCCCGTAAAGATTCTTCTTTGTGCATTTTTCTAAGCGCTTTCTCTTCAGGTGTCTTTTTTCTGAAAAGGTTTAAAAACCAAATTTTCATCATGTTCAACCCGATTTTAGAAAACAAAGGTGCTTTTATTTGCGGAGCTTTTGTCTCTTTAGCAAGTTCATAATTTTCAAAAGTATACTTTGCACATTCTTTTGCCGCAGTTTTATATTTCTTGTAATTACCTTCAATTACAGAATAAAAAACATTATTGCGAAGTTGTGTCAGCTGATTTACTTTTGGATTTACAGGTTTAATCATAATCTACTATTTTGCAACCTTTACGCCCATAGGATCAATAGCAAAATCTGTTCCTTCTTCGGTTGTAGAAAATTTAATAGGAATTCTTGCTGTTCTTGTGCAAGCTTTTAATGTCCAAATTTCTTCCCAAACGCCATTATTTTTAGGTTTTGTGATTTCTGTATTTGTTATTGCAAAATCCTGACAGTCAGGAGCTGCTATTCTTAAACCGTAAGCATAAACAGGAAATAGCATTTCTGTTTGAAGTTTGCCGTCTGCAAGAGTTTTTCCAGGAACCGGAACTTTTGTATCATAGTTGTAAGCAAATGCAGGAATTGCTATAGCTGCAAGTAATAACAACAATAAACCTTTTTTCATATTCTATATCCTTTCTTTGTTATTTATATATTACCATAAAACCGGAAAATATTATTTTTTATCTCCGAACATTTGCTTGATACCGTCAACAGAGCTTAGTATGCCGGTTGCTTCATATGGCATATAAACAATCTTGTTGTCTTGACCGCTTGTTATGCTTTTCATTGTTTCCAGATATTTCATAGCAATAAGGTATTTATCCGGCTGTCCTTTGTCTGCAAGCGCTGCTATAATTCTTTGAATAGCTTCTTTTTCACCATCTGCTTCAAGAATTCTTGCCTGTGCGACACCTTCTGCTCTTAATATATTTGCCTGTTTTTCACCCTCTGCTCTGTTAATTGCAGCTTCTTTTTCCCCTTCTGCTTTTAATACAGCTGACTTTTTCAACCCTTCTGCTTCAAGAATTGCAGCACGTCTGTCTCTTTCTGCCTTCATTTGTTTTTCCATTGCAGATTGAATATCGGCAGGCGGAATAATATCCTGTAATTCAACTCTGTTAACTTTTACACCCCACTTGTTAGTAGCATCATCCAGAATTGCTCTAAGTTCGTGGTTTATTTTATCACGGGATACCAAACTCTCATCTAAATCAAGCTGACCTACGAGGTTTCTCAAGTTTGTTTGAGTTAATTTCTCTATTGCATCAGGAAGGTTTTGAATCTCATAAACTGCTGATTTCGGATCAATAATCTGGAAATATAAAAGAGCATTTATGCTGATAGAAACATTATCTTTAGTAATTACATTTTGTCTTGGAAAATCATAAACAGCTTCTCTCAAATCGATTTTTGTTCTCTTTTGAATAATTGAATACGTATTTCCGTCAAAACCTCTTTGAGTAACTTTCCAATCAATTGCACGGGGAGCTTCTATTATAGGAATAATAAAATTAAACCCGGATTGTAATACTCTGTCAAATTTACCCAGACGTTCTACAATTACGACTTCTGCTTGTTGCACAATAATAACGCCTTTTACGACAAAAATTAGAGCTAATACAATTAAAATTACTGATAATAAAAACATAAAACTCTCCTATAATTATAAATTCTCTACAAACATTATTAAACCATCATTTTTTATTATTCTGACTTCTGTCCCTTCAGGTATTGTAAGTCCTTCTGCACATCTTGCATCCCAGCGTTCTCCGTAAATGTTAATTACACCTTCCGAAGAAGTTATGTTAGATGCAGTTTTGGCAATTTTTCCGATGTATTTACCTTCAACGCCTGTTTCTGTTTCTTTGGAATTTTTTCTGAGCAGTATCGGGCGTAGAAATACAAACGACAAAAATGAAAGTACAAAAAATATTAAAACCAAATAAAACTTATTCAAAATAATAAGAGAAAATGCAGCAGTCAGAAATGCAGCAAGTGCAAAATTCAGAAAGAACATGCTTGGTGTAAATATTTCCAGTATAACAAATGCTACACCTACTATGCACAAAAACTGCCAGACTAACATACTGCAACCCTCCTATATTCAAAAATTTATTCTTCACCAATAATTGAGTTGATTTCTGCAACCATTTCATCAGGATTGAAGCCGTGAACTTTAGCCCCTGCTTCTAAGTTTTCAAAATGTGCTGCGGCACACCCTATGCATCCCATTCCATACTTTTGGAAAACTGCAATTGCTTCCGGATGTTGTTGAACGATATCCATAATTCCCATTTCTTTTGTTACTTTTGCCATATTTTTAACCTTTCTTTCAAATTTATTTTCTACCCGTATTTGTCAAAAAACTAAATGTTTAAGTCTATATTATAGGACAAACACTAACAATTTTACTTAATTAACTCCTTATCTTGACATATTCAAAAACCTTATTAAACAAGTAGTGTCATTATACCACAACTAAGAAAGGATTTAAATATGGAATTTATCAAGAATTTTTTTAAACATGACTCTGTAATCGGGCTCTGTGGTTTGAAAAAAAAGACAGAGTATATTTGCATAGAGGTGCCTAAAAGTTATAAAAAAACATATATTACAAATACTCAAAATAACTATTTGCTGCTATAGATTTTGTTCTTAGTATCGCCAATTTTACAGAAATTTGTACTCTGCTTATTTTATAAACGAACCATTTATGTTACAATTTTTCTATAGAAAAAATAATAATGAAAGGGATTAAATGATGGAAAAATTAGCAGATATTGGCGTATTTGGCGGTTCAGGTTTTTATAAGTTTTTAGATGATATAAAAGAAGTAAAAGTAGAAACACCTTACGGTATGCCGTCCGACAGTTTGTTTATAGGAAAAATCGGCTCTCATAATGTAGCATTTATGCCGCGTCATGGTAGAAGCCATACCATACTTCCTCATTTAATTAACTACAGAGCGAATGTTTGGGCTATGAAAGAGGTAGGCTGCAAAAGAGTTATTTCTCCATGTGCTGCGGGAAGTCTCCAAAAGCATGTTGAACCGGGACATTTTGTTGTTTGCGATCAGTTTGTAGACTGGACAGACGGCAGAAAGACTACTTTCTTTGAAGGTCCTATTGTAACTCACCCGTCTGCGGCTGAAACATATTGCCCTGAACTCAGAAAATTAGCAATTGATACTGCAAAAGAGCTCGGTATAAAGGTTCATGAAACGGGAACGGTTGTTGTTATTAACGGTCCGAGATTCTCAACAAAGGCTGAATCAAAATTTTTCACCTCTCAGGGTTGGGAAGTTATTAATATGACAGCATTCCCGGAAGCTTATCTCGTTAAGGAAATGGATATGTGTCCGTTGAATATTTCTTTAATAACAGATTATGATGCAGGTCTTGTCGGTGATGTTCCGCCAGTTTCTCACCACGAAGTTATACAGGTATTTAATAATAATCTGGATAATTTGAAAAAGCTTTTATTTACTATGATAGAAAAGATTCCTGCTGAAAATAATAATTGTGAATGTGCTCAGACAAGAAAAAATTCACAGTTGTAGGGAAAGCCGAAAAGTTCAATAGATCTGCTTATACTCACAGAAATTAGTATAACAACTATTCAACTGCTCAACTTATCAACTCTTCAACTTTGACAAGGAGATAAAATGATATCATTTATAGTAGCTAAATTATTTTATTTTTACTATTTGTTATTAATTATAAGAATCTTTTTAACCTGGATTCCGAGTATAGACTGGCAGCAGCAGCCATTCTACGGCTTGCGCTCAATTACGGATCCGTTTTTGAATATATTCAGAAATGTGATTCCTCCAATCGGAATGCTTGATATTTCTCCGATTCTTGCTATTATTTTGCTAATGGTTCTTCAGGGTGTTGTTTGTGGATTTTTGCAGGGACTTGGCTTATGATAGATATTGAGCTTGTACAAAAAGCTATAGCATTGACTCAGAGCGGGAAGATAGAGGAAGCAAAAGAAATTTACGAAAATTTACTTAAAAAAAATCCTGATGATGGGAATTTACTATCCGTTTTTGGGCTTTTTTATGTAAATATCGGAGATTATGATAAAGCGTGTGAGGTTTTAAAAAGAGCATGCGAAAATAATGAGACCTTCGGTACGGCTTCGGCTCTCGGGTTTGCAGAGTTTGAAAGAGGGGATTATCTGGAATCGGCAAATGCTCTTGAAAAAGCTGTAACTATGGGAGAAAATCCAGATATTTATAATAAACTTATTATGAGTTTGTTTGAAATTCACAGTTATAAAAAAGCTGTAGAGTATTCGGATAAAATGTATGAGCTTTATCCGGAAGATGTTAGAGCTATTGCAAATAAGGTAAAATCACTTACGCATTCCGGAAAACTGATTGAGGCTGAAAAGCTTTGTGTAGATGCTTTGAAGAAGAATCAGGAGGCAGCGTCTCTTTGGTTTCATCTGGGCTTTTTGAAAGAACTTATTTATTGTAATGATAAACAGGCAAAAGAGTGTTACCAAATTGCTGCGGAGCTCGGGAACAAAGAGGCTGATTATAATATTGCGGTAAGCTGTCAGAAACTCGGGGAATTTGATGAGGCAGAAAAACATTATAAAATAATGCTTGAGAGATTCCCAAATGATATCAATACCATAACTTCTCTAGGTATGTGCTATCTGACACAAAAGAAATTCAAGGAAGGATACGATTTATTTTTCAGGCGGGATAAATCCAAGTTTAAAGATTTATCAAACAATTTTTGGAAGGCTGGAGATGAATTAGAAAATGAAATAAACATAATCTGCGATCAAGGTTATGGAGACCACATTATGTTTGTAAGATACATACCGTTTCTGAAAGATAAAAAAATTACTGTCGGCTGTCGTGAGAGCTTGAGAGAACTTTTTTCAAAAAATTATGCAGGGGTTGATTTTATTCCTCATGAAGAGTTAAATCCTGAAAAACAAACAGTTTTTATAACTGATTTGGCATACGTTCTGAATATGGATTTTGATAACATTCCGTTTGCGGAAGGTTATCTAAAAGTAGAAACAGCAAAAATCGAAAGTTCAAAGCCGAAGGTTGGTTTTTGCTGGGAAGCAGGAAGTGCCGGTATAAGAACCATGATTAACAGGACGATTAATATAAGATTTTTTGAAGAAATGCTTAATCTGGATAATATTCAAATATATTCTTTTCAGGTAGATGATACTCTGAACGGTAATGAAAGATATTCACAGATGATTAATCTTGCAAAAGATTTTAAGAGCTTCTCTGACACAGCTTCCGCTCTAAAGGCTATGGATGTTGTAGTGACAGTTGATACTTCTGTTGCGCATCTTGCGGGAGCTCTTGGTGTAAGGACTTTTCTAATGCTTCCTTATGCAAGTGATTGGAGATGGTTTAGGGATACAAAAGAAACCCCGTGGTACAAAAGTGTGGAAATATTTAAGCAAGAGGATTGTATTTCCTGGGAAAAAGAGATAAGTTCTGTATCTGCCAGATTAAGAGAATTGTAATATAACAAAAATAATTTTTACCGGTTTTTATTTCGTATGGCAAACGTAAATTTCTTATCAAAACCTGTATGGAAAAATTTTTCTAATTTGAAACTTTGTTCTTTGTCCATAAACAAAAAAGAATTGGGTGAAATTTGCGCAAAAGTTTCGCATCAGAAAGATGATTATTATCTGACAACATTATCAGCAAAAAGTGGTGCAATTTTAGGTACGGACAGTTTCGGGATGTATCCGGAAGAGAAGAGAATGTTTGATTTTGATATTACAACGAATTTCCCGTTTCGAGGGAAATTTCGTATTGGTGAACTTATGAGGCTTGTGAGCATCATGGAAATGTTTGAGAATCATTTGGATTCTATGGGCTTATATTCTCGTGAAACTGCAATAAATTTTCACGCAAAATATGGCTTCCGACCTGATATTAAAAAATTCATGCATATGGATTTGACTCTTGATACAATATCACAAGATACAAGATATGAGGAGCTTGCTCAAAAAGCAAAGTTTTTAATAGGTAGAGTTAAGCTAGCAGAGACGAGTGCAGAGCTTCGTAATTTATGCCGTTTGACTTCCAAATTAGCTGATGAATATTTACAAAAAATTAAAGTACTGAAATCAGAGGAGCAAAAATTATTCCCCTTCAAAATTGGTTTTGATATGAAGCTTAACAAAGATGATATTGTGTATGACAAAGACAGATTTAATGATCTGTTTAGAATACACGGTATAGATTATAAAATTTAAACACCCGAGCCTTTAACTTCAATTTTTTTTAGTCTTTGCTCAATTCTTCTGTACCATTTTAATTTTCTTTGGAACAGTGTTTCATACCCTCTAAAATGCCCATGGCTAATATCATTAAATTGTTTATCACAAAGCTCTTCCAGAGTCTTTCCGAGGAAATGTGTGTATTCTTTTCTGTCAGGCTTATCGCTTGTAAGTTCAATAACTCTACCCATCTCAACCAAAACCTCCGGCCTGTTGTCCCGAAGGAACATGTAATTAACAGCAACCGGCATGAGATGAACTTTACCATATTTCTTAGCGGCTTTTTCCGCAATATAGGTTAAACCTGATTGAAGTTCAATAGGTCGGTAGTTAGGCGGTTTTATAATTCCCTGCGGAAATAAATAGAGAATGTTATTTAAATCGCCCAGTACATTAACAGAATATTTTATAGCTTCCATTGATGCCTGAGGAGACTTTTTATTAACATTAAAAGCTCCGCCTCTTCTAAGAAGAGGAAAACGGTTAAGCTCTTCTACCATCAGACGAATCTCTTTTTTAAAGATTCTGTTACAGATATTATATCCAACAATACCGTCCCACCAGTTGCTATGCGGAGCAAAGAGAATTATTGGAACATTTGTATCTCTCAAATAAAAATTTTCAGCACCTTTGTAGCGAAATGCGTAAAATCTGTTTTCCAGCATCCCATAGAAAAATCTGTCAGCTACCCACAACCAAAATGGTGAAGTCTGCGCCGGGCGAAACTTTTCATCAATGTTCCTTAACTTTGTCGGCGGTACTTCCGAATATAAATCCTCTAAGTTTATAAACATATTATCTATAATACACATTTTGGACGAATTTGTGAACACCTTTACACAAAAATTTTAATCAAAGTTTACAATTTGATTAACCTTCTCTATATTGTAATGCTTGAGTTACATGCTCAAGGGTTATATTTTCTTTGCTGTTTAAATCTGCAATTGTTCTTGCTAATTTTAATATTCTTGAATATTTTCTTCCTGAAAGTTGGAATTTTTGCGCAGCAAGTTTTAGAAAATCAGAAGTTTTTTCATCAGTTTTGCAAAAAACTTTAATCTGTTTTGCATTTAATTCGGCATTAGTATAAATCCCTTCTTTTGCATATCTGTCGGCTTGAATTTCTCTTGCTCTGATGACTCGTTCTCGAATTTTTGCAGAAGGCTCTGCTTCTGTTTTTGTGTTAATAAGTTCATCCGTAGTAAGTCTTGGTACATTAATTATCAAATCGATTCTATCAAGAAGCGGACCTGAAAGTTTTGAGCGATATCTCTGAATTTGATATTCAGCACATGTACACTGTTTTTCTTTATCTCCTAAATATCCGCAAGGGCACGGATTCATTGCCCCTACAAGAATAAATTGGGCAGGATATTTGATAGAGGTTTTAGCTCTGGAAATTACTACTTCTCCATCCTCCAGCGGCTGCCTTAAAACTTCCAATACCTGACGTGGAAATTCTATCATTTCGTCTAAAAACAATACTCCTCTATGAGCAAGTGTAATCTCTCCCGGTTTCGGGTTTGAACCCCCGCCTATTATCCCGTTTGGTGAAGCTGTATGATGAATTGCTCTGAATGGTCTTTGCGTCATAAGCGGTTTATCTTGCGGTAAAAGTCCGCAAATACTGTATATTTTAGTAAGTTCAAATGCTTCTTTCAGCTGAAGCGGCGGTAAAATTGAAGCAAGACATTTTGCCATCATTGTTTTACCTGAACCCGGTGAGCCTGACATAAGTACATTATGACCGCCAGCAGCTGCTATTTCTAAAGCTTTTTTTGCTTTCTGCTGACCTTTGACATCTTTAAAATCATAAATATAGTCTGTTTCTGAATTTTCTTTTAGATATTTGTTTATATCAATTATTGTCTGTTGTATCGGAGTTTCAGAAAAATGGCTGACTACATCAACTAAGTGTTTTACTCCGTAAACTTTTATATTCTGTACAAGAGCAGCTTCTTTCGCATTTTCCGCTGGAACAAAAACTGTTGTAATCCCGGAATCCTTGAGACCGCTTACGAGAGGTAAAATTCCGTTAACTTTTCTGACAGAACCATCCAGTGACAATTCTCCTAAAAAAGCTGTAGAATTGTCATCCGGAATATCTATACCTTGTTCTTTTAGTATTCCGACTGCTATAGGTAAATCAAAATTTGTTCCTTCTTTTCTTATATCTGCAGGCGCAAGATTAACAATAACTTTGCCTAAAGGAAAAGAAAAACCTGAATTTTTGATAGCCGAATGCACTCTTTCTCTGGCTTCACTGACAGCACTGTCCGGAAGTCCGACAATACTCATGCCTGGTAAAGAATTTGCGACATCAACTTCCACTTCTATTTTGCAGGAATTTATCCCTATTGTAGTTGCCGTAATAGCTTTTGTTACCATATAAGTATTATATTACAAAATGTGAAAATAATATATTTTGATAAATAAAGTATTAAGAATCAGACAGCATTGATGAGATTTCTGCAACAATTCTTGCAATATCAGGACCGCCGAAAATAGCTTCCAGTATTAATGCTGAATTAATAATAACTGTCTCTCTGTATTCCATTGTGTCAACATCAATTATGTTGAATTCAACATAATCCTCGCCGACATATGTTATTTTACCGTATTCGGCACCTGTAGCCCACCTTAAAAAAACGTATTTCTGTTCAAAAATTTTGAGTCTGTTTATTAATTTCATCTAATTGCCTTCACCTATTGTATATTATTAGTTCAAATTTTAACAAAGTCAAATTTTGCTAGTCGATTTTTATTAGGAAATTTTTTAATACGATTTGTTCTTCAGCCGGTATATTTAAAAATTTGAAAATAAGCAGCTGCTGACCATAATGTCCTTCAGCTCCAGGTTTTTCCCGTACGAATTTTGTTTCTACAGTCATTGCTCCTTCTGGAAAATCAATTATTGTATTTTGAGGAAGTTTTAAGGTCAAGATTCCTGTAATCTTTTTATAAATACTTGATACAGGTTCTTTACAATAGAATGAAACCCCGCCCAGTGAAAGGTCGTAAGAAACTGCCTCAATATAGAATCCGTCGTTGAACTTTATTTCAATAGGAAGTTCTATTCTCTTTCTTGTACTTGCTCTCATTTGAATAAAATCCCAGGTTTTTGGAATGCTTACCTGGTATAAAATTTCGGTCAGAGAAACATATGTGTCTACTATTGTAACAGTAGTTTTGTATACACCATCCGGAGTAAAGACATTAATTTCTGCCGGTGTTTTCTTTTTAGGCTTATTAAAAGCTTGAAAAGAAGTTTTTGAAGAAAAATAGCATTCTTTATTGTCCATAAAACGCAATGTAACATCTTCACGTTTTCTGGAACCATTATTCATGTAGATTAAAAATATTTTTGTTATATTAGATTCTCTTAATATATTTTGTTGCATATTCATAACTCTCCTATTATATGATAACATATAATTAAAATATAACAACTTATAAATTTAAACTTGACGATAGATTTGAAAACAAGTACAATCAAATAGATATGTGCAGAATTGGGGCAATAAAATCGAAGCGGAAGTTACATCCGTCAATAGCATTAGAATTAATGCGGAGTCAACAAGAGGGACATGATGATTCCGGGTTTGCTTTTGTAATGCAGGATATGGGAGGTTTGTTTGAAAATTATAAAGAACTTCCGCTATTATCAATGGCTGGAACTATTGAGGGGGCAAGGCTTGCGGAAGATATCCTGCGGGATATTGGTTTTACCCGTGTAATGCAATGGTCTCCGGATATAAAAAATAAAAGAGGGCTTAAAATAGAGGCTCTTCCTATCTATATTTTTGAAGTTTTGCAATATCCAAAAAGCTATAAGCATGCTACAAGAGAAGAAAAAGAAGAACTTTTGATTGATACTTCTATAAGGCTAAGAAAGGTTCTTGAGGAGAATAATTCTGGATATATTTACTCTTTCTGGCCTGATACTTTGACTCTGAAAGAAATAGGAAGCCCTAAAGATATAGGAATATATTTCAATCTGTGGGAAGAAAATAAGGACTTGACTTCAAGTATAATAACTGCCCAATGCAGGCAGAATACAAATTATGATATCGTAAGATATGCTGCCCATCCGTTTTTCCTGGAGGGATATACAGGGCTGGTAAACGGTGAAAACACTTTTTATGAGAAAAATAAATCATATCAAGAGAGCCTGTATAAAGGTTATATGGGATTTGAGTCGGATTCACAGTGCCTTTTGTATACACTTCACTATATAAACAAAATTTTAAAATGGCCTCTGCGATATTTTAAGCACACAATAACACCATTAAGTTACGATGAGATTATTAAACGTGAGGATTGTGAGGTGTTATTGAGGATAAAATCTTCACTTGCTAATCTTGAAGTAAATGGTCCGAATACATTTTTAGGTGTGACTCCGGCAAAAGAACTTATTTGTGTTTGCGATTCAAAGAAACTTCGCCCGGTAGTTATAGGAAAAACAGAGGATACAGTCATAATGACTTCTGAAGTTGTCGGGATAAATGACTTGATGCCGGATAGAAATAGGGAAGATGATATCTATCCCAATGAGCATGAAACGATTATTGTAAAAGATGATTTGACGGTGGAAAGATGGCAGCAGTAGGAATAAATGAACTTCATAAAAATGATTTGCCCTGGATTCTTGTGTATGATGAATCCAAATGTATTCAATGCGGCAAATGTACTGCTGTGTGTTCTTTTAATGCAATTAAACCGGCAGTGGAATTAAGAAAAAAATCAAATTCTATTACAGAAAAAAATAAAACCGAAAAGGTTCTTGTAATAAAACAAAATGTTTCATTAGAAAACTATTGCCGTGGGTGCGGAATGTGCGCCAATGTTTGTCCAAATGGTGCAATAAGACTTATCAGGAATAAGGACGATAAATATTCTGTAGCTTATAGAGCAATAAAAGCTGATTCTTTTAAAAAAGGCGGACGATCCAATTTGAATACAGAAGGAAGAACTCTCGATAAAATAAAAATCGGAAGAATTTCCCAGATGACAGATCCATCCCTTGATGCGCAGCGACATACGTTTGAGCTTAGAACTCCTTTCGGAAGAGTTTTAAAGGCTGATAAATTAAATTTTGAGGTTAAAGACGGAAAAATTGTTGAAACCACCCAGCTTCCGCCGAACAGATGGATTTATCCGATTATATTTGGTGATATGTCAATCGGTGCAGTTTCCTGGAGAATGTGGGAAGCGATGGCGATTGCTACCGCTTATTTGAATGAAGTTATGGGAATTCCTATCCGTATGTGCACGGGAGAAGGCGGAATCCCTACCAAGCTTTTGAAATCCAGATATGTTAAATACATGATTCTCCAAATAGCTTCAGGGCATTTTGGCTGGAATAGAATTATAAAAGCTATGCCTGATATGACGGAAGATCCTGCAGGTATTCTGATTAAAATCGGACAGGGTGCGAAGCCCGGGGACGGCGGGCTTTTGCTTGCAAGTAAAGTTGCAAAATACGTTCAGGAAATAAGGGGAGTTCCAAAGGCAGATTTACTTTCCCCGCCGACACATCAGGGCTTGTATTCTATAGAAGAAAGTGTTCAGAAGATGTTTTTATCAATGAATGCTGCTTTCAAATTTAAAGTTCCTGTTGCAATAAAAGTTGCAGCATCGACTACGAGCGTTTCTGTTTATAATAATCTTTTAAGAGATCCTTATAATATTGTCGGGGGCTTTTTCTTAGACGGGCTTGCTGCCGGTACTGGTGCAGCGCACGAAATATCTTTGAATCATACAGGACACCCGATAACTTCGAAACTCAGGGACTGTTATCTTGCTGCAGTACATCAGGGACGCCAGGGAGAAATTCCGCTATTTGCCGGTGGTGGTCTGGGGCAGACAGGAAGTTTTGCTGCGGATGCTTTTAAACTTATTTGTCTCGGTGCGAACGGGGTGTTTACAGGAAGAATGCTTATGGAAATTGCAGGATGTGTGGGAAGCGATACAGGAAGATGTAATGCTTGCAATACAGGGCTTTGCCCTGCAGGAATTGCAGCTCAGCAGGATTGTCTGGTAAAAAGACTTGATGTTGATAAGGTTGCACAGAATCTTGTAAATTACATTCTTGCAACGGATATAGAGCTCAAAAAACTTATGGCGCCGATAGGATGCTCAACACTTCCGGTCGGACGCTCAGATGCTTTAATTACGGTAGATAAACATATTTCTAACAGGTTGGATATTCAGTATGCTTGTTAGTGAAGAGTGAAGGGTACATTAAATATGATTAATGGAACATTGGATATATCAATATTTGAAAGAGCGGTTAATAAACTGGGTGAAATTCTTGAAAGATATAATCAGAATAAAGATGATGAAGCGATAAGAGATGCTGTAATTCAGAGATTTGAATTTACTTATTCTTTGGCTCTTACAACCTTAAAAAAGTTTTTTTCCGAACGGGCTTTTATAACGGAAGATATTAATCAAATGTCTTTCAATGATATGATTAGAGTCGCAAATCAACAGAATTTGCTGGAATCTGATTTAGAAAAATGGACGGATTTCCGAAAGATGAGAAATATGACTTCTCATACTTATGATGAAAATATTGCCAGAAGGGTTGTTGGTATTATTCCGGAATTTTATACAGAAATGATATTTCTGCTTAATAGACTAAAGGAAATTATAAAGTAATGAAAACTCTTGATTTAGAAGATAGGTATAAAGATTTCATAAAAACGACCATAGAAAATATTTTAGGGAATGTTGATATATATATATACGGTTCAAGGGTTCAAGGAAAGGCTCAAAAGTATTCTGATGTAGATATTGCATTAAAATGGGCGTATGTGATTCCTATAGAAAAAATAATACGGCTAAAAGCAGTTTTTCATGATTCGACTTTTCCTTATAAAGTTGACATTGTGGATATAAAAACATTGAGTGATAAGTTTTTAAAAATTATTGAAAAAGATTTATACAAAATTAATTAAACAAAAATATTTGGGCAATATATTTTAGCCATGCTTATAACATACAAACAAAGGATTTAAAATGACAATTTGCAAAATTAAAACCATAAAAAATAATAACAGAATGTCGACTCAGGAGCTGCTTCAGACGATTTATAAGAAGATTGAAGAAGGGCATACAGAGTTTGAAATTGAAGCCTGCGGACAGCATGATATTGGCGGTGCTGTTTGGAGCAGGGGTGAATGTAAGGAAGTTAATGGTGATTCTTCCTCTGGTGCAGGCATAAACAGGGATGAAGATGGGCAGTTATATTTCCATATAACAAATCCGGGACAGAGGGTCGGTGCAATGGCGATGGATGGGGTAAAGATTGTTGTTGAAGGTTCTGCTCCGGCAGATATTGGCTGGCTAAATTCCGGTGCGGAAATTGTTATAAAAGGTGATGGCGGCGATACAGCCGCTCACTGCGCTGCAGGCGGGAAAATATATGTAGGAGGAAGAGTCGGAACCCGCTCCGGTGCGCTTATGAAACACGATCCACGCTTTGAGCCGCCACAATTTTGGGTGCTTAAAAATACCGGTTCATTTAGTTTTGAATTTATGGGTGGTGGAATTGCCGTTATTTGCGGGTATGATTGCGATAATTTGTCTTCTGTACTCGGAAATCGTTCCTGCGTTGGTATGGTAGGCGGAGTAGTTTATGTGAGAGGAAAAGTTGAAGGACTTGCAGAATGCGTTGAGCAGGTATCTTTAGATAAATTGGATAAAGATTTCTTAAAATCCGGAATGCCGGAATTTTTAAAAGAAATTGAAAGACCGGAATTGGAAGAAGAGTTACTCGATTTTTCCGGCTGGACAAAAATAATTCCGCTTCCAAAAGAATTAAAAGAAAAAAAACAGCCGGTAAAAGAGTTTATAAAAAATGAATGGTTCAAAGATGGTTTATTCGGAGATCTGGTAGAAGATAACGGAGAAGTTTTCGGACTTGCTGAAACGGGGAGGGCTAGACTAAGAAAACCAGAATGGGATAAAGATTTATGTGTTTCCTGTGATTTATGTCTGAAAAATTGTCCGCAAAATGCAATAAATAAAGATTTTACCAAGTATGTTTCAGAGCCTGAAAAATGCATCGGCTGCGGGATTTGCGCAGCCGTATGTCCGAGAAATGCTTGGAAAATGTATTAGAGATATTAATACACTGGAATATCAATAGGATTTAGAAGTTTTACACTAATAACATCACCTTTGTTAATATATACGTCCTGTCCTTTTCTAAACATGTCAGCAACACTGTCACCAATCCAGTAACCGACACCGCCAATAAAGCCTCCAACAGCACAGATAGGTGTTGTTAAATACTGGATTCCCGGAGCGGAATCACCTGCACTTAATCCGTAATTTGTTGCATTTTTGGTTATTTCAACACCTCTTTCATAATTTTTTTGTAATGCTTCGCCATAACCTAAATTTTTATATAAACTTCCGTCATAGTAAATGTTATCAAATTGGCAAACAGCCATATCAAGCGGAATCTGGCGACCGTTAGGAGTAACGACGTGATCAAAATCCAGATATAATTTTGCACCTCTTGAGAATCTTTTTGCTGTATTAACTTTGCTTACGCTTCCTCTTACAACAGATCCGACCGGCAAAATTACATTGGCATCTGTAGAAAGCTCATTTTTTAAAATTGCAACAAAAGAATCTCCTTCACAACCAGAGAATGTACTTACCGGCTGTAAAAATTCAAGCTGAAAAACAGTCCCTGCTGGTATTCTTTTTGTTCTGGCATCAGCCTTAAAAGTCCCTGCATACGCATTAAATGTTGTCATGCATAAAGCAAGCATTAATATTATTAATTTTCTCATTATCCTCTCCTCCGATTCAGGTCGATTGTAACACATTTCAAGGCTAATTGCAATTGATAGTGAAATCTTCCTCTTCTTTTTTAGCAAAATGTTTTATCATCTGTGATGCTGCTATTGCAGTAAAAGGTACGCAAATTACAATGGCAATGCTTCCTATTAGAGCGGAAGCTGTTTCTGTTACAACCTGATTCAGGTTAATAAATTTTTGCAAGTCGATATTTTCAGCAAGCAAGATTAAAGGCAAAGAGCCGCCAAGGTAGACCAGAATAAGAGTATTTGCCATTGTTCCGATAATATCACGTCCTACGTTCATTCCGGAGAGGAACAAATCTTTTACGGTCTTTTTCGTATCAATAAGAAATATTTCATTAATTGTGCTTGCAATAGACATTGCAACATCCATAACCGCTCCCAGTGTTGCTACAATCATTGTAGAAATTGTTATGCTGATAAAATCTAATTCAGGATGAGCCGTATATAGAAACATTGAGTTTTCTTCCGCAAATCCTGTTAAGTGAGCAGTAAGCATTGTTATATAGGATAAAGCTCCAGCAAATAAAAGGCTTAAAATAGCTCCGATTACTGCGGAAGAACTTTTAGCATTAAACCCGCCGACCAGATACATTGTGGCGGCAGTTGAGGCTAAGCATATTAAAAGTGTTGCAAGAACCGGGTTTACTCCCATAAGAATCAGAGGGGACAGGACGTGCGTGATTAAAATGATGGTCAGACCTATTGAAAATAGACTGAAAAGCCCTTTTTTTCTGCCAATATACAATAAAAGAGCACAAAAAATAAAGGATAACCAGCCCAGAGTTCCGGCTCTTTTAATGTCTTCAATGGAAAATTCAACCCCGTTTCCGTTATCTTCTGCGTGCAGAATTACTTTTGTATTCTTTTTAAGCTTGATATCATAATAAGGGTTTCCGGTCAGCATATTATCAAGAGTTACAGTTTCTCCTTTAAATTGACCGGTTATGATTTTAACCTGAATAGATTGTTTTGTCTGTGTAACGCTGTCATTCAGATCAACATATTCTACGTTTTCGACAACGCCGATTTCTGATGGTAAAATTTTGCTTTCATCACTTTCATCTGCAAATGCAGGTGTTATAAGCAAAGAAATAATTATAAAAGTCAGTGTCAGTATTTTTTTCATAAATAACCCTTTTACACTCCGTCAGATATTTGTTTCTCAAACACGCTCCCGCCTTCGACTTCCGCTATTGTTTCGAAACAAATATCCGTCTGACAGTTCTTTGATTTGTTTTTAAAATACATTTTATTCTCCGTCTTCAAACAGCCTTGTCTGCATAGAAGGCATTTTTTTACCCAGATGCCTGTAGCCTTCGGGGGAAACTTTTCTGCCTCTCGGAGTCCTTTGCAGCAAACCTGCCTGTAGAAGATACGGCTCGCAGACATCTTCAATAGTTCTGACATCCTCGCTTAAAGCCGCTGCAATAGTTTCCACTCCTACAGGACCGCCGTCATACTTTTCTATAATCAGATTTAACAATGCTCTGTCGGTATTATCGAGTCCGAACTCATCTATTTTAAGAATATCCAGCGATTCATTTGCAACTTTTTCATCAATTTTTCCGTCATACTTAACAATTGCAAAATCAGAAACCCTTTTAACCAGCCTGTTTGCAATTCTTGGCGTTCCGCGTGAGCGCATACCTATTGCTTTTGCTCCGTCCGGAGTAATTTCAATTTCCAGAATTTTTGCAGTTCTTTGTACGACTTTTGCAAGCTCTTCTATTGTATAAAATTCAAGCCTGTGAATCATTCCGAAACGGTCTCTCAGCGGGCTTGAAAGTTCTCCGGCTTTTGTTGTTGCACCTATTAGTGTGAATTTAGGCAAAGGAATCCTTAGAGTTTTAGCGGTTTGTGTTTTTCCTGTTGTCATATCGAGGGTAAAATCTTCCATTGCTGGATAGAGGATTTCCTCTGCTACTTTATTTAATCTGTGAATTTCATCTATAAATAAAATTTCTCCGCCTTTAAGTGACATTAAAATTCCGATAATATCTCTCGGACGCTCCAGTGCGGGGGCAGAGGTAATTTTTATTTCGACTCCCATTTGAGCGGCAATAACACCTGCAATCGTGGTTTTTCCAAGTCCGGGCGGTCCGTAGAAAAGCATGTGATCTAGGGGCTTGTTACGTCTTTTTGCTGCTTCAAGTATGATTTTTAAAGTCTCTTTCAGAGCACTCTGTCCTATGTAATTATCAAAATCCTTAGGTCTTATGGTGCTCTCAAATGTATTATCGTATTCGATTGTTTCAGGCTTAATTACAGGATTTTTTTTAACCCTTCTTTCCAACCCGCTGTCGTCTGATATAATTGCCATAAATAAATTCTAGCACAAAGTGGTGTTAAAAAAAAGAAAATTCAAAGACTCGTTTAACGCCGGCAAACAAGCGGGTTAGGATGGGTGCTTTTTTATAATTATAATTTCTTCATTTTTCTTCTTTAAAAAAGAAAGAAGAAAAAACGAAGCAAAAAAGAAGAAACTTTGTTGTTTTCAATACTCTTACGAGCATAAAACAAAATTGATGTTTCGGGTAAACCCGCACTCTAACCCTCGCTAAGAAACGTTCGGGCGGGCTTCGCCGCTGTCACTTTAGTAAAATTTATGTATTATACAAAAGTTTTTGTCAGGTAAAACCTGACCTACATTTTTTTTACTATTTTAACCACTATTCGCTACTCACTATTCACTAGTCACTAGCCCAATACATTTCCCCCCGCTGAATAACGTCGAATCTGTAGTCCCATCAACAACCCAATACATTTACCCCCCCCACTATAACGCCAGACTTGTAGTTTCACTTCTCAACCCAATACATTTACCCCCCCCACTATAACGCCAGACTTGTAGTTTCACTTCTCAACCCAATACATTTCCCCCCCCCACTATAACGCCAGACTTGTAGTTTCACTTCTCAACTCAATACATTTACCCCCCCTAGCAGATGCGGTTTGTGTTTACGCCTTTCAGGTAATCTCTTATTAGATTAAAAGTTTCTGTGAGTATGTAATCGACTGATTCTTTTGTGTTGTATGCAATGTGGGGTGTTATTATTACATTTTTCATGTTAAAAAGCTTCTGTGTAATGAGTGCCGTTTCAACGCAGTGCTGCTCCGTTTCTTCCATAATGGCGGCCATTTCGCCTTTGTATGTGCTTATAAATTCACATTCAAGTACGTCAAGCGCAGCACCGAGGACTTTACCTTTCACAAGGTTATCATAGAGGGCTTTTATGTCTAAAAGTTCGCCTCTTGCGGTGTTTACTATATAAACCCCGTCTTTCATTTTATCGAATTCTTCTGTAGATAGCATGTGGTAATTGTCTCCGTTATAGGGAAGATGGAGACTTATTATGTCTGAGCTTGCAAGGAGTTCATCAAGAGAAACAAATTCGCAGCTTCCGTTAAGTTCGGGATTTTTCATGTAAGAATGAATGAGAACTTTCATCCCGAAAAATCTGGCAATTTTTGCAACTGCAGACCCGATTGCACCGCAGCCGATGATTCCTATAGTATAAGAACTTAAAATTCTGCCTTCATATATTTTGTGATTGATAGAATGATTTTTCATGTCATAGTATGCGGGCAGTAAATTTCTTATCAGCGCAAGTATTAAGGCTGTAGAGTATTCTGCAACAGAAGTGCGCCCGTATTGTTCTATATTAAAAACGGCAATTTTTTGTTCGGTGCAGTAATCAATGTCAATATGGTCATGCGCATTTGAGCGGGTGGTTACGATTCGCAGATTCTTAAACTTTTTCAAAACTTTTTCTGAAACCTCGGAAGTTGTAAAGACGCTTATTATATCAGTACCTTCAAATTCTTCATCGGTTAATTCCGTTTTTTCATTCAAGGGTTCGGTGACAAATTTTATGTCAAAATCTTTTAAGTCATTTTTTTCGAAAAACTCTTTTTCTGAATCCCGGAAGTCAAACATAATCATCTTCATCGCAAATAGTCTCCTTTTAGTCATAAGTATGGAGCCTATTGATGAAAAAGGTATTCTTCACACGGGTAATTTTTCAGACTAAGCTTGAGAAATTTTGTATGCAAGTGCCTGCAAGTTTGAGTAATCCTGCATATTATAAGCTTCATCTGCAGCGAGTCTGCCATAGAAAATACTGTCAGAGACAGCTCTTCTTTTTTGTGCTCCTGCATCAGCCATTTCATAGCGGTATTGCTTTGCTTCTTTTCTTTGGCTTCCTTCCAGTTCAGAGAAGTTTAAGCCCTGAGTAACTTCGTTATATTTTTTGGAAGCTTCTTTATATGCTCCAATAGCTGCGTTGTAAGCCTCGCTTGCTTTTCCTTGCAAAGCCATCCAGTGGTCTTTCCAGCCTGCATGGAATTCTTTTCTTTCTTCAAAACTTTTATCAAGTTCTTCCCAGTGCTGATTCATTCCGAATAAGTCATTTGGGTCAACTTTAACACGTTTGCCGTCAACTTCAACATACCAGTTGCCGTCAACTCCTTTGTTTGCCGGCATGTATTGTCCGTTAATCCATACTTTTGGTTGTGTGTTGTTTGATACTGTTGTGCCCACGTGTTTATACTCCTTAATTATATAAAGTGTATTTGCTTCCAAAAATTGCCTTTTTTGTTAACAAATTTTAACTTTATTTAAGATTTGTAAAAAAAAGACAAGAAAGAGTTTACTTTTTTTATATAGTGTTGCAATAATGTTAGAGTAAGAAGTATATATCACAAATCTAAAGAATGAATATTTGTTTCAGAGTTCGTTTTGCGGCAAATATTCGGAGTACATGGAATGTACGTTTTGAATAAGTGGAGCAGACAATGGATGTCGGTAAGCTTATGAAAAATGTGTAGTAATCGTTTTAATTATTTTAACAGGGTAATTGAATTTTTTAGATGGTGTATACATTCACAAGGGTACATATCAATAAAAAAGAAAGAGAGTAAATTTCTAAAAAAATAGCCTTAGAAAAAAGGCTTAGTCAGGCTGTTTCTATACTTAGAAGCAGTCACGGGGAAAACTGTGCTTTTTTAGGTGCGGTTATAACCCGCCCGCTCCTTAAATTGCAGGTGCGGGGTGAGAATAGTATTGCCTTTTCCGCAAAGGAGAAGGGAAATAATTTCAGCAAAAAAAAGAGTAACATAGAGTGCTGCACATGGATTGTGCAGTTCGTGGCAAACTGCGCTTTTTAGCCTGTTTGTTCCACAGAAGTACGTATCGAAGAGAAAAGAGAAAGGAGATCCCAACTATGGCACTCACAATCAACACAAACATTTCGTCACTCATTGCACAAAGGAGCTTAACCAGTGCAACAAACCAACTCAATCAGGCATTAGAGAGAATGTCAACGGGTTACAAAATTAACAGTTCTAAGGATGATGCTGCAGGGTATTCAATTGCAGAACAGTGGACGACTCAAATAAGTTCACTAGATGTTGCGGCAGATAACGCTGCTATCGGTTCTGATTTATTAACAACGGCAGAGCAGAGTTACAGCTTGTTATCTGACCACTTGCAGCGAATCAGGGATTTGACCGAGCAGGCAGCGAACGGAACTTATGCTTCTGCTTCACTCAAAGCAATTCAGGCAGAAATTTATGCCAGATTAGATGAAATTAACCGTGTAGCTGCAAACTCTGAATTCAACGGTATCAAATTGATGTCTTACATTGAAAACGGTAATCCGGCAGGGACAGGTATGACAAGTAACGGTATAAATTTGCAGGTAGGTTTATATTCTGATGCAAACAGTGTAATCAATCTGTCTGTAGATTTATTCAGAAGCGCAACTATAAGCGGGTTGTTTTCTTTGACTTCAGAAACCACTGTAATAAATCGAGATGGCAGGGGAGATCCTAAAGAAGATATTTTTAGCTTGCAGGATATTTTAGATGGTGCAGGTGCAGAGACAATTACAAATTTGAAGACAGAGGATCAATTGAGACAATTTGCTGCGGCTTGCGCAGGTTTATACTATGAAGGAGATGATGTATATCACATGTTGTCTGACGAAGGCTTGGACTATGGTGCATCTGCAATGTTAGGTTTTATTGACAATGCAATTGACATCATATCAGACAGAGTAACAAGAATCGGTGCTGCACAAAACAGAATTGAGTCAGCAATGTCCGCTCTTGATGTTCAGTCTCAAAATCTGACTTCATCATTATCAACCCTCAAGGATGCTGATGTTGCTGAAGAATCTTCAAGCTATATTCAGGCGCAAATTCTCCAGCAGGCTTCCGCAACACTTCTTTCAACCGCTAACCAGACACCAAGTATCGCATTGAACCTTATATAGTTCTAATCTTGAATGATTCGTTATTATTCTTGATAGTGCAGATAGAGAGGTGTATATGGTTGACGAAAATTTATCTTGCTAGTGTGTTGATTAGGGATTGTATTAAGGAAGGGAAAACTCCGGTTTTCCCTTTTTACTTTTAGCCGGTTGACCTTATTAAATCATATACAACTTTACACAAAATATGCTTGAAATATAGCTATAATGTCATTCCGAACTTGTTTCGGAATCTTTCCGGTGATAAGACCCTGAAACAAATTCAGGGTGACAATTTCAGCTTTTTAGTGTAAACTGCGATATAAATTGCCGTAGAAACTAATTTACGGCACATACCGTTTGTGATATCATTCAAACTATGGACGGAACAGTATTTTCGGTTAAAGAAGAGTTAGACAGGGTAAATAAAAAAATCTCTGATATCAGATTTGAATCTGAACAGATAAAAGAAGCTATGTCCTGTTTTTTAACCTCCGGTTCAAAACGTATACGGACTATTCTGACGGCGTTATATCTGAAAGCAAACGGATGTGGGAATCTGTCGGAAGATAGTATTAATGTTGTAACTGCGGGAGAGGTAATACACAATGCTTCTCTTCTTCATGACGACGTCTTGGACGGAGCAAAAATAAGGCGGGAGCAGCCTGCGTTTTGTGAGATTTATACCCCGCAAGTTTCGATTTTGTCCGGCGATTACCTGCTCTCAATAGCAACGGAGCAGCTGCTTAAAGTTAATAATACGGAGATCTTAAAAATTTTTCTAAAATGTACAAAAGAAATGTGCAGGGCAGAAATTGACCAGTTCTTTTTAAGAGGAGCTCTTCCTTCTTTTGAAGAATATATAAATATCTGCGAAGGTAAGACGGCAAAGCTGTTTGAAGCTGTTATGGAAAGCTGCGCATTATTAGAAAAAGTTAATATAAACAAAGCAAGAGAATTTGCAAGTAAATTCGGAATTTTATTTCAATTAAAAAACGATTTGGCGGGAAATTCCGAAAAACTTGACAGGCAAAATAAAATTTATACTCTCAAGGATATTTTGGGTATTGAAAAAACTATGGATTTAATGGATAATTATTTTGTCAGGTTAAGAGGAGATATCGGAGAATTACCCGATAATATTTATAAGAAGGGATTAGAGGAATTATTAAAAAGTTTATGATTGACAGGCAGAAGCTGAAAGCTAATTTTAAGGAAACTGTAGATACAATAGTTTTTGTTGTAATTGCAGTAATTTTAATCCGCTTTTTTATTGCTGAATTAAGATGGATACCATCAGGTTCAATGAAACCTACTCTTGTTGAAGGTGACAGGATTGTTGTTGAAAAGCTGACAAAATTTCCTAATCTTATAAAAACTCATAACTTTGAAAATACTCCTAAACGCGGTGATATTATGATCTTTTACCCCCCGTTTGTAAAATTAAAAACGACTCCGTGGGCAGTATTTAGCCGCTTGACGGGATTTTTCTGCAAAGATGTTGCATATATTAAACGTGTAATAGGGCTTCCGGGTGAAAAACTTGAAATTAAGCAAATGCCGAACGGTGCTTATAAAGTATTTATTAATGACAAACCTCTTGAAGAAGAATACATAATGAGTGAGTATGATTTCCATAAATGTAAAGAGGATATGTATTGCGGTCCGCTTATTATTCCTGAGGGTCAGTATTTCATGATGGGTGATAACAGGGGAAACTCTATGGACAGCAGGTTCTGGGGAACATTGCCGAAAGAACGCTTCATCGGACGTGCGGTATTTTTGTTTTGGCCTTTTACCCATATAAAAGTTTTATAATAAGAAATGAAAAGCCCCCGCTGTTGCGGGGGCTTCATCACTATTTAAGAAATTCATTATATTAAGTTCAACGCAATACTCGGAGTTTGGTTTGCTGTTGAAAGCAGTGTTGCGGTTGATTGCTGGAGAATCTGATATTTTATGTAATTTGAAGATTCTTCTGCTATATCTGCATCTTTGATTGCAGAATTTGCTGATACGATATTCTCCTTCTGTACACTTATTGCATCAACAGCTGACTCAACCCTGTTCATATATGCACCGATTAATGTTCTTCTGTCTGAAACGTTTTCAATTGCTTCATCGATGAATTGTAAAAATTCACGGGCAGTAGAATCATCGGTATATACAGCATCACATAATGCCGTTATATTCGAGCAAATACCGTCAGTTACGCTACCGTCATTTTCAGGATCATATTGAGTTTCAAGAATTGCAGTATAACCTAATTTAGAATAATCATATTTTGTTCCGTTACTAAGCTCTATGGATTTTCCTGTAATTCTCGCTAAAAGTGCCGGTGTTTCATAATTTATATCAACACCTTCTGCATTCTGTGTACCACCGTTCGTCGGATCACTTTGTCCTCTCAAATACCAGTTATCTGCGGTTCTGCCTGTTTCGTTTGTGACAAACAGTGCTGTACATGTCGCAGAAGCAAATAGTGAACTATCTAAATTAATAATGTTTTCGATACCTGAATTGTTACTAACTTGCAAATTAACACCAGTACCGTTTATATACGCAGAAGATGTTCCATCTAATAATTTTATACCGTTAAAATCAATAACCTGACACAAACGATTAATTTCTAACATTCTTTGTTGAACTTCTGTTCTTATAGCTTGCATTGAAGATGTACCATAAGTCCCGTTTGCTGCCTGTTCGGTCAAGTCTCTTATACGCTGTAGGTAATCTCCAACAATATCAAGAACACCTTCTGCGGTGTCTAATAATGACAAGCCCATTGTAGTATTTGATTCTGCTACATCATAACCTGAAATTTGAGCTTCCATTAATGTTGATACTGCTGAACCTGCTGCATCATCTGCACCGGAATTGATTCTAAAGCCGGTTGATAATCTTTCCATTGCGGTATTCATGCCGCTTGTTGCCGCTGACAGGTTTCGTTGGGCTGTCAGAGAGGCAAGGTTTGTGTTAATAGTGATTGAAGCCATTCTCTTGATCTCCTTTTCTTATTTACTTCTTCCATGAACACAACAACAGATATGCCAAACTAATGGCTATACCAATTGTGATAGCTGTTCCGAGGACTTTTAGTCCTTCACATTATCATATTAAACGGAGATCCTGAAAAATGAAATTCTCAATAAGTTAGAAATTTCTACAACTTTAGTTTAGAAAATAAGTGTTATTATTTGATAGAAAAGTAAAAAATAAAAAAACCGTACCACTGCCTATCGAACTACAGCCAAACTGATTTTGCTTATAAAACCTACTTCTTAAAATTATAACACCCGCAAGGCTTACCTTAGTGCTGCTATGTTTCCATCCTGACACGGTTCGATATCTTGCGCCATCATATTTTAAACTATCAACAATCCTATAAACATAGGCAATTTACCTGTAACCCTCACAGCAGGCTCTGCACCTCGCATAAAGCGTTCGAGTCGAGAGATCCGCTAAGTCCCCGTGGAGTACGGCAATATTGATTCTAGCACGGATATGCCTTAATTACAAGTAAATAAGCTTTTTATGTAAAAATGCTTATGAGGTATTTTTCATTATTTATTATAAGTATTTGCTATTTTTATAAAATAGTTAATAATGGTAAATGTAGTATTATCAAACAGGAGATATTATGAGAGCACTATTAATAGGTTTTATGACATTTTTATTATTGATTGGAGGTACATCTATGAGTATTGCAAAAACTAATGATTGGGATAAAATATTCCCGAAAAGCGACAAAGTAAATGTTGAAAAAGTAAGTTTTAAAAACAGATATGGTATAACGCTTGTCGGAGATTTGTATACACCAAAAGAAAAAAAAGATAAAAAAATGGCAGCAATAGCTGTTAGCGGACCTTTTGGCGCAGTAAAAGAACAGGCTTCCGGTTTGTATGCTCAGACTCTTGCAGAGAGAGGCTTTGTAACTCTTGCTTTTGACCCGTCTTATACTGGAGAAAGCGGCGGCGAGCCGAGAAATGTTGCTTCCCCGGATATTAATACGGAAGATTTCAGTGCTGCTGTTGACTATTTAAGCAACAGAAAAGATGTTGATTCAGAAAGAATTGGTATTATTGGTATTTGCGGGTTCGGCGGATTCGGTCTGAATGCTGCCGCAATCGATACAAGAATAAAAGCAACTGTAACTTCTACAATGTACGATATGACAAGAGTAAGCGCAAACGGTTATTTTGATTCCATGGACGAAAAAGCCCGTTATGAACTTAAACAAAATTTGAATAAGCAGAGAACGGAAGATTTTAAAAACGGAACTTATGCAAAGGCTCCGGGGCTGCCTGAAAAATTAACGGGTGAAGAACCGCAGTTTGTGAAAGATTACTACGGCTACTATAAAACTCCGAGAGGGTTCCATAAACGTTCAATAAATTCAAACGGAAATTGGAACATGACATCAACCCTCTCTTTGATTAATATGCCGATATTGTCATATAGTGACGAAATAAAAAGCGCTGTTCTGGTTATGCACGGAGAAAAGGCGCATAGCAGATACTTTAGCGAAGATGCCTTTAAAAAACTCAAAGGCGATAACAAAGAACTTTTAATTATAGATGACGCAAATCACGTCGATTTATACGATAATCTTGAAAAGATTCCGTTTGATAAGATAGAAGCATTTTTTAAAGAATATTTAAAATAATCAAGTTAAATCAGAGAGGCGCTATTTGAGCGCCCCTCTGATTTTTATTTTGTAAAAAGAAGGGCGGGGTTGATAAAATCAACCCCGCCCTCTCTGTTATTTAAACCAAATTTATTGATACAATGGTGCAAGTTTCTTTTCCTGCTGAGGAATTGTACCTTCGGTAATTGACTGGTAAACTCTGTAATCGATTACAGGGAAACAGTTGTCAATCGCTTCGATATCAGTTAATACGCCTTCATCAATATTTCCTGATTCAATCATATCAGCAATTTTGCTGAATCTGTCTACGTGTTCATTGAATCTGTCCGTTGCATAATCTTTAGCCTGCCATGTAGTAATTAAGAACGGCCAGTCTGAACTTTGAAGTAGCAGATTCTCTCTTGCAAGCTGATTCAAAGCTCTGTGAAGAAGTTTGTCCTCTGGTATTTCAGGATACTGATCAACAATTGCATTGATTCGTTTTTCGCAAGAGTGGATAATTGGCCACATCCATTCTGTTAAGTGGTTCATCCATACATAGAAGTGACCGCCCTGCCCCCAAGAACTTTCAGGAATCTGGATAGCTTCCTTAGGCGGATACTTGGTAATGTATTCTCCTGCGGTAAGTCTTTCGACTTCCGGTAAGTAATCGTGGAATTTCTTGATAACCTGTTTGATGAACTCAACACCTTCAAACCACCAGTGACCAAATAATTCTGTGTCAAATGATACCATTACAAGTCCTTCGTGACCTTTTGCAAGTTTGTAATCATTCAATAAGTGATAAATTAAAGTTGTGTAGTGGTCAGAGTTTTCATTAACCTTATTCATTGCAAGCACCGGATCATAGAGCATTTTATCTCCTAAATCAGTAGTTGGAGATGTAATTCTCCAGTAGTGCATGCCTGATTTATCATCTTTTTTGTGGAATTCTCTGAAGCAGCCGTCGCCTGGATAACCGTCAGCAGCAGACCAAACCTGATATCCGGCTCTGTCATTACGTCCCATCACCGCAACTTGAGCGTCCGGCAGCCAGTATGCTGAATATGTATCATAACCGGTAGCCGGTCTTTCAGGAAGCGGAATATATTCAATATTTCCGTACATACCGATTACACGTCTGTTACCGATAGAATTTCCGCCTTCAATTACGTGAGATTCCGTAAAGAAGTAGTGGATATCATTGTTTTGCAGTGTAACTTCAATAGCAGGTCTCCAGTGTTTTTTACCGTCTTTTCCAACATATTCATAGCCTTGACGGTAAGCACACTCAGGAAGCCATGCTCCCATTGCTTTTTTCCCGAATAATCTCTTTGTTGTATCCTGACCTACTTTGAATTGGGCATTCAGATTGCTGTCAGTTGCAAGTAGCGGAGAAAAGCCGTGAGTTGCACCGGAGGTTGTAATTTCAATGCAGCCGAGGTCTTGATATTTTTTGAAATATTTTATCAAGTTTTTTTCGTATTTATTAACAAAATCATCTCTTAATTTATTCCATAAGTCATAATAATATTTTGCAAGATATTTTAAGTGCTGTGAATGAGCAACTTTAGGGTCTGGATATCTGTCCAGATCTTTTGCAACAGCATTGATTCTGGAATCAATGTATTCAACGAAACCATTTTGCAGATGCTCGTCATTTAACTGTTCAGCAAGAATCGGAGTTATACCGACTGTTAATTTCGCTTTTATACCTTCATCATATAATTCTGCGATTGCATTAAGCAGAGGTACATAAGTTTCTGCCATACATTCGTAAAGATTTTCTTCACCGAATGGCCACATACCTGCTTTTCTGTAATATGGCAGGTGGCTGTGTAACATAAATACGAATTGTCCTACTGACATTTTTGCCTCCGTTCATTTCTCGTGTTTGAATATATATTTTTACATTATTATTTATAACATAATCTTACCAAAAAATTAACTCTTTAGTATTAATTCAACGGAATAATGTTACAAATGTTAACTAACTTTGGGCTGCTAATACCTCTAAAATGCTGTTATATATGGATTATATAAGAGATTAGCCGATAGCAAACATCAGATTATTATTCTTAGAACAAGTTGCACAAAATTCTGTTTCTGCGGTAATACTTTTTGAGAAATCTTTGAGAGAACTTCCTGAACGACCACGGTAATCATTTGCTAAAAATGGACAGGCATAAACGCCATTTTGGCATAAAATACGTCCATACATGCAATCTGTTTCAGGAGATGGTTTTGAAAAATTTTCTTCTTTAAATGACGGAAAAGAAACTGTAATTTGAATATCAGTATTTATGATTTCTTGTTCTTTAAATATACGCATAAAATTTTCCCGAATATTTGCTTCTTTCAGGTTATAAAAATTTTGAACAGTAAGAACAGAATTAAAATTGTACCTGCTTAATGTTTTAAGAGAGTAGATGGTTTGTCTGAAATTTCCTCTGTATTTAGCTTTATCATTGTCTAATTCTGCATAGTGCGTGAGTGAAAGTTTAAAAAATATCTGATTAGTTCCTTCTTCCTCAACTTTTTTTAGAAATCTTATTTTTTTCTCATTTAAAAAACTTGCATTTGTGCAAAGACATACATTACAACGTTTTAGGCAAAGTCTTAAAATCGTATTAAAATCCGGATGAGTCATAGGTTCTGCACCTGTCAGATAAATGCAGTATAGAGTTTCCTGTTTTGTATCTTCCAGAGCTTCTTTTATTTTATCTATGGATATAAAATCTTTGACCTGTTTTATTAAACCAATGGTTTTTCCGAAATCAATGTAACAGCAGGAGCATCTTTGATTACAATTTTTAGCTGTAAGTTCTATAAAAAGGTTGTGAAAATTTTTCAGTTTATAAACAGGTGCGGCGGTAAATATTCGGGCAGATGCGGAAGAATTTCGTGCCGAATCGTCAATATCTTTGATGGTTGTTGTTTGAATATTATTATCCATAAATCCTCCTTTTAGTCTCGACTAAGCCATGTTATTTCAATCAAGATAAAAAAAGAATTATCATACCGGGGGGTAAATTATTCCGCCGGTTGGCTAATTAAAATTCTCTCCATGGAAATCAGATCCGCCTGTTTGGATTAGCTGGGGGTATTTATCAGCAATTTTTTTTACATCTTTTGAAGAATGAAATTTAACGATTTTTCTAAATCTCGGGTAAGGATAGTATACTTCTATACCGTCCAAACCGTATTTTATAAGTCTTTTTACGAGACCCTCCAGACTGATAGCCCAGTAACATGCCGGATGTGCAAGGACTGCGATTCCGCCGGCTTCGTGGATTGCCTTGATTAGTTTCGGAACATTCCTTCTTGCAAAAAGACGTATAATATCTCCCTCCGTTTCAGCTTTTGTTTTTGCTAAAAATGGGGCAAGAGCTGGATTCTCAACATCTATTCCGTAGGCAAGAAGGTGTATAAAAACGTATCCGAACCAGCAGTCAAATTCAGCTCCGGTAATCAGAATTTCGTCTTTATACTTTTTATGTCCTTCGACAGTGTTATGATCGGTTATGGATATAAGCTTATAACCGTTTTTCTTTGCGCTGTCTATTATCTCTTTAAAATCGGCTTTTCCGTCGGAATAGTTTGAATGTATATGCAAATTGACTTTGCCCGACAGGTAATCTTCTTTCGTCAAATTTTTCATACTAATATCTTTATACTACAATGAATAAGAAAAGAGAAGCGGAGAATAGATAAATGTCTAAAAAAAATAATACGCCGTTAGGTATTTTTATGGAAGCAATTGGTTTGTATTTTTCAAACTTTACAAAATTTGTACGGTACATGACTTTCCCTGTACTCGGACAGATTGCTGGTTTGCTTCTGGTATTTTTAATTACATATTTGTATACAAAAAATTTACCGCCGCTGATTGACAAATTTTCCTCTTTAAACAATTTTAACCTGTTGGTATTATTATCTATTCTTATAACTCTTCCGGGACTTGCAATTTTTGTAAAAGCTTTCTGGGATTATTTGGTTGCCTATGGTGCAGTAAATTCTATGTATGAAAATATGCAAAAATCAGGCAGGGTATACGATTTTGGAGCACATACGGAATTAATAAAGAGAAGAACAATGCCTTTTATCGGCTTATGGTTTCTATTCGGAATTTTTTCCGCTCTTTCTTTATGTCCTCTGTTCTGGATAATTTGCGGTATACTTGCAATTTACTTTGTACTTGTTTTTCAGGTATTTACATTTGAGCCAGCGCTTTCACCTGCAGGATGCGTAAAAAGAAGTTTGATGCTTGTAAAAGGTCATTTTGCTTCAACTTTTATGCTGATGGCGTTAGCCGGAGCATTAACTTACATTTTTATACCCCAGTTGTTCATAAAAATTTTTGATTTATCAGGTGTTAATGATTTTCTGGCGAAAGGATTAATTCCTGTAATATCACAGCTTCCGATGCCTGATTTGACGCAATACGGCATAAAATCTCCAACTGAATATGATGTTGCAATTTTTACTATCAAGGTTTTTGCAGCGCAAATTTTAATTCAGTATACACTTCCGATGCGTTCGATTTTATGGTCAATGTGGTACAAAGAATTAAGCGGTGGGGGTAAATATACAGGGGGTAAATATACTGATGATGAATCAAAACCTTCCGGACGTAAGTCAATGAGTAAAAAACGTCCGAGCGAAAGACTTATGGAAGAGTCGCATAAAAAATACGGCAAGAAAAAATTAGACAGAAATATTCTCAGGCGTGCTGCTGAGAAGGATGATGAGATTTAAGTTTGTAAACTGTAAAAATTAATCCTTCTCCGATATCTGTTTGTTTATCATAATTCTGGTGAATAAAATCCATTATTTTTGCGGCATAATCTTTGCCAAAATATGAGTAATAATAAATAGAGGTGTCATAATTACTTATAACAATATATTCCGGCTGTTTTATTTCAAGACGTTTTATAATTACATCTTCTCCAAATGTTTCTACGTATAACGGTATAAGAGAATAAAATTTATTATCGGAATCTCTGTTCGTTAGAATATTTATTCCAAGACATTCCGGGTAGACGAGTACTTTAGCTTCCGGTTTAGTGTTTGTATTTATATATTCTACAAGCTGTTTTATAGAATTTCCGTTATAAGGAATTGTGTATATTGTCCCCTGTTTTGAAGTTATTTTAACATTTTTGGAATAAAGAGTCTGAATATTTTTTATTCCGAAAGAAATTCCGCACAAAATAAGAACTGCAAGAGCCGGATTTTGTATCCTTTTAGGCAGCAGAATAAATATTGATATTAGTGCAAAAGGAATAAAATAAATTCCATATGACAGCAAGGTCAGGGCAAAAAAGATTTTTGCGGATATCAATAATGAAGCTGCAACAAAGAATCTCGTTTTATTTGATAACTCGGTAAATCTACCTATAAACAAAATCAGAATAAGCGGAAAAATATAAATAAAAATTTCCGGAGTAAAAATAAAGTAGCAGTATGCCAGAATGAAAGGATAAATAATCCAGTTTTTAATATAATAAGCAGCAGCTGCTGGTATTACAAATTTGATAATGTTTTCCAGATAAATAGGAATTAATTCCGGTCTAAAAACAAGTCCTGTTACAGAATAGAACCAGTAAAGCGTTTTTGTGGCACTCATTGCCATCGTTAATTGGTATGAAGTAATAAGGTTTTTTAGACCTGCTCCTTGAATTAAAAGGGGAAAATAAGTGATTATTACAGGAAGGATTAATGCAAGAATATTTTTCCATAGATTCTTTTTACCCGCAGCGTAAAACAATAGGGGAAGAAGTAGTAAAAACTCATATTTGGAACATATTGCAAAAGAATACATAAGAAATGCGGGAGTATATTTTTTATTTAAAGCGAAATATAAGGACGCAAGGATAAATAAAAGTCCATAAAGCATTCCGTAGGAATACGGGAAAAAGCAGTTAAATACATTACCTGAGAGTACTGCTGCGCAGATAAAAAACAGAGAGAATGCAAAGGAATAATTTTTATCAAAAAATTTGTTAGAAATTATATAAATAAAATTAGTAATGCTAATCGTAGTGAAAAGACCTGCAAAGTATAAAACAGATAATCTAACTCCAAATATTTTGAAAAGAAGTGCATTAAAAAGATATGAAAACGGGGCGTAAATATTAAATATGTTTTTATACAATACCTGACCTTTAATAATTTGAGCAGGAATATAAGCTTCTCTAAAAGAGTCAAATATAATGTCTCCAAATCTTCCATAACCGAGTATAAAAGCCAGAATAATAAGAAAATTGATTAATATTATCTGCCAGTGCTTTTTTATAAAAACTCTCTCCATAAATCTAATCGTAACAAAGCTTTACAAATAAAGCAATTTTTTAACAAAAGATAACTTTATATAGATGTGTGGAAAGGTATTTTAGTATGACAGTTAACCCGTATACTTTAAATAATTTGTACGCTCAGGGAATCATTGATTACGCTCCATACGATTTATGTAACAGCGGAGTTAATGTTTCGGCAATGAACGGCATGGTAAATCCTTATCTGGCAAATGCTATGCAGGGTTCTTTGTATCAAAATCACGGTAAATACGGAGACAGTTTTTCATATTCTTCACCATCTGCCATGCAGCAGCAAATTGGGATTCAATCTAATGCCGGCATGAATGCATGGGGTATGGAAGGAATAGGATCTGAATCAAATGCGGGGTTGAATGCTTTCGGGCTTGGAGGAATTGGAGCAAATTCTCAAAGTGAAGCGAATGCGTGGGGTGGTTTTAATGATGTCGGAGCAAATATTTCTTCGAAATTAGATGGTACTGCATCATTTTTTGAAAGAATACCAAAAGCTGTAAAAGGTATTGCCGCCGGGCTTCTTATGATAGGTTCTCTTGCGCTGATATTCAGAAGAGGTAAAAAGCCACAGACCCAAAAGACAAGTTTTTTCTCAAAACTTAATCCGGTGAACTGGTTTAAGAAAAATAAAGTTTAGCATAAATAACCTTATTAAAATACCTTATTAATTAACCAAATTTATACGCCTCCGGGCGTTTTTTTTATGGTAATATAAAAATATTATGATAAAACTTGTAGCAACAGATATTGATGGAACTCTTTTGATTCCGGAGGGAAATTTTACCGAGGGGGTAAAACATTGTGTACGAAAATTATGCAATAAAGGTATTAAAGTCGTTCTTGTAACCGGCAGAATGAATGCTGCTGCAACATTGATAGCGGAGGATCTGGGACTCGATACTCCTGTTGTGTCTTATCAGGGCGGATTAATTAAGTATCATGACAAAACACTTTATGAAAGATGTCTGACTCCGGAGCAAACGGAGAAAATTTTAGACTGGGCAGCTGTAGAAGGTATTCATATTAATCTTTATAATGATGACGTTTTGTATTCGGAAAAAGAGTGTTATGAAATAGAGCGTTATTGTAATAATTTGCATACCCGTTATAAAATTTGTTCTTTTAAAGATATAAAAAAAGATAAGGTTAATAAATTACTTGCAATAGATTATAATAATCCTGAAAAGATTGACGGGTTTGAAAAAGAACTGCCGAAGATTTTTCCGGAACTATATATTGTAAAATCAACTCCGTATTTTCTTGAATTTTCCAACAAAGAAGCTTCAAAATACTGCGCAGTTCAATTTCTGCAAAACTATTGGGGAATAAAAGAAGAAGAAACTTTGACTATTGGTGATCAAAATAATGATATTGCGCTGTTAAAAGCCGGCGGAATCCGTGTTGCTATGGGAAATGCAACAGAAGAACTAAAAAATATCGCTAATTATACAACGGATACTGTTTTTAATGATGGATTTGTAAAAGCAATGGATAAATTTTGTTTTGCATAATGCGTAAAAATTGCAAAATTTTATCTTATTTATGTTGTATATTTACCTCTCTTTATAATATAATAATTACTGAAATTTGAGAGGTTTAAAGTGAGTAAGTATCATTTTATAGCAATCGGCGGAATAGGGATGAGCGGACTGGCAAAATATTTGCTGGAGGACGGTCATACGGTTACCGGATCAGACATTGCCGATTCTAAATATATAGCAAAGTTAAGGGATTTAGGCGCAGGAGTAAATATAGGGCATTGTGAGGCTAATTTAGCAGATGACACTGATATTGTAATAAAAAGCAGCGCAATCAGGGATGATAATCCGGAATTAATAAAAGCTAAAAGACTCGGAATACCGGTTTATCACAGATCTGATTTGCTGGAAGAAATTGCGAAATCTGCGCAGGATGCAGGGAAATGCTTCATCGGATTTTCCGGAACGCACGGGAAAACAACAACAAGCGGGCTGGCTTCTTATGTCTTAGAAAAAGCAGGTTTGAAACCGTCTTTTGTTGACGGGGGAATTATTCCCGAAATCAATACAAATGCCCAGCACAAAAGCGGTAAATATTTTATAGCGGAGCTTGACGAAAGTGACGGAACTATTGTTAAATATTACCCTGACATTCTTGTAATTAATAATCTTGAAGAAGATCATGTTGATTTTTACAAAAACGGAATGTCAGATTTAATAAAAACTTTCAATCAGGCAGTTTCGCAGGCAAAAAAAGTTTTAATCAATAACGATAACAAAGGCACGATGCAATTAAGCGGAGATTTTATAACCTTCGGGCTTAATGATGCAGATTATGTCGCAAAAAAACTTGATTCCGAAACAATTGAAATTCTGCACAAAGGCTCACACCTTGTAACTTTAAAGACACAGCTTGCAGGTATTCACAATGTTTATAATATTCTTGCAGTTGTTGCTGCATTAAATGAAGCGGGGGTAAATACTATTGGGGTAAATACTATGGGGAAAACTTCTCTTGCGGAAAGTGACACAAAGGTAAATCTAGCTCAAGTTACTCAATATATTTACCCCTTCACCGGCATGGGAAGGCGCTTCCAGAAGGTTTGTGATATAAACGGAATTTCTGTCTATGATGATTATGCTCATCACCCGACTGAAATCAAAGCAACACTTGAAGCTGCCGCCTCAAAATTCGGAAAAGAAAATATTGTGGCGGTTTTCCAGCCGCACAGGTACACAAGGCTGCAATCTTTGTGGAATGATTTTAAGTCAGCGTTCAATAATGCAGGTCGTGTTATTGTAACAGATGTTTATGCAGCATCAGAAGATCCGATTGACGGAATCAGCGGAAAGAATTTTGCTGAAGATTTGGAGGGAAGTGAATATATTTCCGGCAATATGGAAGTAGTTGCTGAGAAATTAATGCCTTCTTTGAAAAAAGGCAATGTTGTTATAGGGCTCGGAGCTGGTACGATTACCGCTCTCGGCAAAAACTTAGAGAAAGCAGGCTGCGTTGCAAGTTAAAGAAGATTTTGAAATTAAACCGCTTACAACATACAAAATAGGCGGGAAAGTAAGTAAATTATACTTACCGGAAACTCTGGAAGAATTTACAGGACTTTTAAGAGAGCTGGACAATTACATGGTTCTCGGAAGCTGTTCTAATGTAATTTTTTCTTCTAACGGTTACAGCGGAAACGTCATTATTACAACCGGAATGAAAAATTTTGAAATCAAAGGTACAAGAGTATACGCAGATTGTGGAGTAAAGGATCCTTTGCTTGCGCAAAAAGTCAGCGAAGTTTCTTTGAGCGGTCTGGAATTCTTAATCGGACTTCCGGGGACAATCGGCGGTGCTGTTTATATGAACGCAGGTGCGCACGGACAGTGTATAGGAGACGTGCTGGTATCCTGCTGTCTGTATGATAGGGAAACAAAAGAAATCGTATTTAAGCAAAAACAGGAGATGGAATTTTCATATAGACATTCCATTCTGGATAGCGGAAGGTTTATTGTTCTCTCAGCAGAATTTGAACTTAAAAAAGCACAACCGGAAGAAATTAAAGAACTTATGGACAGAAACCTTAATTTCAGAAAAACAATCCAGCCATCGCTTGCCAACCCTAATGCGGGAAGCGTTTTTAAAAATCCTGAAAACGATTCGGCTGGAAGACTTCTGGATAAGGCCGGCGCTAAAACTTTTGATGCAGACAGGGTAAAAGTATGGGATAAACACGCAAACTTTATTATAAATAAGGGAGATGCGACTTCTGAAGACGTACTTGAACTTATGGTCAAAATGTACAATGCGGTAAAAAGTATGTATACAATAGAATTAACTCCGGAACAAATATTTATCGGAGATAAAACGAAAAAAGAGGAAGAATTATGCAATATACTATACAGGACAAAAACGCAAAAATAGCAGTACTTTGCGGCGGAATGTCATCAGAAAGAGAAGTTTCGCTGCGCTCAGGTAAAAATATACTTGAAGCTCTTCACAGACTGGGTTACAAAAATGCGGCAATTGTGGACGTTAGTCCGAACATTATGGAGGACTTAAAAGGTTTTGAATACGCTTATAACACTCTTCACGGAAAGTACGGCGAGGACGGGTGCATTCAGGGAGTTTTAGAAATCTTAAAAATTCCTTATACAGGCTGCGGAGTTATGGCAAGCGCAATTTGTATGAATAAAGAATACACTAAACGTATTCTAAAAAATTCCGAAGTGCCTTTGATTAACTCTGTATACCTTCTTCCGGGAGAAGATCCTGTCAAAAAGGTTATGCATACTCTTCAATACCCTCTTATGGTTAAGCCTGTTTCTGAAGGCTCAAGCTACGGTATGAGCAAGGTAATTTGCGACGGCGAATTGTATGATGCGGTAAAAGAAGCACGTAAATATAACGATGAAGTTTTAATCGAAGAATATATTGACGGATTCTTTGTAACAGTAGGCGTGCTTGAAAAAGACGGAAAAGCTTTTGCAACGGAGATTCTTGAAATCAGAACTAAAACAGAATGGTATGATCTGGATGCAAAATATACAAAAGGGCTGTCTGAATTTATCGTACCTGCAACAGGTTTATCAAAAGAAGCAACCGAATTAACCAAAAAAATTGCGGTAAAAGCGCACGAACTTGCGGGATGTTCAGGGGTTTCAAGAGTCGATTTTATGATAAAAGACGATAAACCTTACTTTTTAGAAATCAATACTAATCCTGGAATGACTGATGTAAGCGATCTTCCGGCACAGGCAAAAGCGTGCGGAATTGATTATGACAATTTAGTTTTAATGATATTAAACAGTGTAGGCTTGAATAAATAATGTCAAACGAGGAGCATCCGAGATATCATCAAAATCGCAGATTGCAGCAAGCAAGAATGCAGCGGCAAATAAGAAGGTCGCAAAGGCGACTTAATCAACTGCGCTCACTCTGGAAGCTCTTTATTATAATATTTTTAATCGCATTAGGTGTCGGTATTCTAAAGATGCCCCAGTGGAGACTGCACAAAAACGCTTTTGACAGCCTGAACAGCCCTGCACTTGAAATTGTTAATAACAGAATTGTTCCTGCACAAAAAATTCTTTCGGCTTTAAGGAGAAATCAGGTCAATACAAGACCGATATTTCTTGTAAAAACAGATAATTTGAAAAAGAGTATTATGCAGCTTGAACCGGTTAGAGATGTTTATATCAGGCGTTTCTGGTTCCCTGCAAGGCTTCAAATTATAATAATAGAGAGGACTCCTGCAATTACAATTTCCCCAGACATTGACGTTGAGCCGATTGCATTTTTCTCATCAGACGGAAAACTTATCGGAAGGGATTACATGCCTTTGAGTCCGGATTTTAAAACCGTTAAAGTTATTACCTACGGAAGCGGAGACGATTACAGGAATTGGGATAAGACGAAAGTTAATAATTTCAAACGTCTTGCGGCAACCGTTGAAATGGATTCCGGCGAAACAGTCGAATATATTGATTACAGAAACCCGAAAGATGTTTACGTAAAAATTCCTACTGTAAATATAAGACTCGGAAGCTTTAATTCAGGGACTTTTGATAAAATTCACAGAATACCGTCGCTTCTTCCGCAGGTTAAAATGCTTAATAAAAAAGTTAAATACATTGACCTCAGATGGGATACAAATTATATTAAGCTGGATGAGTAGAATTGTAGGGTGCGCATACTTGCACACCTAATTTTTGCATAATTGAATAGGTGCGCTGGTGAGCGCACCTTACAGTTCTGATGCATAACACGCTCGTGACACGAAGGCTTATTAAAAATCTGTAGGTCAGGTTCTACCTGACAAAAACTTTTTTATAAACATAAATTTTTCTAATAGTAGCAGCGGCGGAGCCCTCACGAGCGTTTCTTAGCGAGGGGCAATGTGCGGGTTTACCCGCTACAACCATTTGATTTTATGCTCGTAAGAGCATTGTAAGCAACAAATTTTCTTCTTTTTTGCTTCGTTTTTTCTTCTTTTGTTTTTTAAAGAAGAAAAAATGAAGAGATAATTTAGTTGTACTTTTCTTTCTCTTTTGTTGCGAAAATAAAGAGAAAGAAAAGGTACCAAAAGAAAGAGAAACAACGCAATTGTTTTCTACGCTCTTACGAGCGTGGGATTGAATGGCTGTTGCAGTCAGAGCCTGCACTCTTATGCTCGCTATCGTTATGCTTTCGCATAACACGCTTGCGGCGCAGAACTTGTTAAAAATTTGTAGGTCAAGTTTCACCTGACAAAAACTTTTTTATAATACATACTTTTTTCTAAAGCAAAGTATGATGGGCAAGTGTGCGCACCCTACAGTTCTTTTATTTTTTAAGAAGAAAAATGAAGAAAGAAAATTGGTGGTGTTGTTGGGCACTGTTAAAAATTGAGAAATTCTGACAAGGATAAATTAAATGCGTCTGCAATCCTTTTTAGTTTTGAAAATGTTATATCGTTTTGTGCTGTTTCTATATTACCCAGTGTTGAGCGTCCAATCTTTGCAAGGTGTGATAAATCATCTTGAGTATAATGATGTAATTTTCTCAACTCTTTAATACGTATAGCAAGTTTTGCAAGCAGATCCTTGTCCATAATCAAATTGTCCGCTATAATGACAATATTAACAAACCGTGACACGGACAAAATATATAGGTGATTTATGATTAAGAAGAAAATACTAATAGATTTAGATGGAGTATTAAATGAATATGGAAGGGAAAAATTTGATGAAAGTTATATCCCCAAAATGAAATTTGGTGCATATTCTTTTGTAAGCCAACTTTCAGATATTGCCGAATTGTACTTGTTTACATCAAGGAATTTGTTATTAGCATCCAAGTGGCTGATAGAAAATGATTTGGATAAATATTTTAAAGACGTTACAAATATAAAACTACCTTCTTACTTATATATTGACGACAGGACTATATGTTTTAGAGGAAATTATAGCCAAACATTAGAAGAAATTAAAGATTTTAAAGTGTATTGGAAAGATTGATAATCTTTATCGTTTACAAAGCACACTAAAGTGTTTTTGGGTGTGTCAGAGAGTAGGTTGCGCTAGTGAGCGCAACCTACAATTCTACAGTTCTGACATATATTTAAAATATTTGTTCAAAGGCTTTATGCTCAGGAGTTCCTGCTGTCAACGCTTTCCATACTTCAGGGATGTCAACCATTTGACGATGTGCCTTATCTAATAGTTCTCTGTTTATTGTTGTTTTACCTAATAGCTTAACTTTATCTATCGGAATTGCATCAGGTGTCATAAATTCTATCGCTTCTTTGAGCTGATTGTATAATGATGATTTTACTGCCGGTTCACCTGATAAAATATATTTTAGCATCTTCATCAAAGTTGTAAATTTATAAGGATTATTAGTAAAATTTGTTAAATCTTCAGCAAAACCGCTTTGTCCCGAACGGCATTTTTTTTGACGCCTTAATCTTAATTTTCTGGCATCCAGTTCTTTGGTTGGAATTTTTAATAATACAATATTTTCCTTTTCATCAAAAATCATATTTGTTAATAAAGTTGTTCTTGGTTGTTCCTGAATCTGCGAAGTTTTTCTCCAAAATTTTGTAAAATTTTTCATATCAAACAAAAATACAAAAGGAGGTGAATCTATGCAAGCGTGCGGTCGTATATATCCGTCTTTAAGCATAGATTGGTAATTTTTTTCTGTTGTTAAATGATACATGAATCTTGGTATTTTATGTTTTCCGACAATTCTTTTTGTTCCAAAAAGTTCTATATCAGCAGGCTTTGACAGTTTTTCAATCCCCGCATCAGCAAAGCATTCCAACTGTCTTTGTTCTTTCGCAGACAATGACCGTTTCAAAGCCCGGTTTTCCAGTTTTCTGACAGCATTGATAAGTGTATCTATTTTCATATTATCTCCTTAGAAATTTTCATTATGGTCTGCGAAGTTATCACGCTGCATACGCTTTGCCTTAGCTGTTAATTTTTTCAACTAATTCCGTAATCTGTCTTTGTATTTTGCAGAGTTCTCTTTGCACGGATTGGCTAAGACTTTGCCAGCAAGTAGTCTGCATAAGTTCGCTAATTTGAGCCTTTTTATTCTCCGCAAAATTTATAAGTTCCTTATTTGTTGCAATTTCATTCTGCTGTATTGCCAGCAAACTTTTTAATTTGTCATTTTGACGATATAAATTCTCAAGTTCCGTGCTTACTTTTCCTTCAGCAAGCCGAAAGGTATCAGTAATACCTTTTGCATATTCAGAAGCTTTCCCCTTTGCAATATTTGGAGATATTTTATTCCAATGCTTTGAATATTCATCCAAGTAAATACCACGCATCATACAATCGTTTATTTGGAAATCACCTTTGGTTATCATTTTCTTGATTTCAGATTCTGATGCAGACATTTTATCTACACTTGTTTTTAGTACATCAATTTGTCCCTGAACATCTTTCATAAGGTTATTTTGTTCTGCTAAAAATATATTATTTTCTCTTTTTGCCGTATCTATAAGCTCCTGCTGTTTTGAACTTAAATCATCTGTTCTGCCGGCCTTAACATCACGAACTCCAGTAAAATAACCTTTTCCGTCATATTTTCTTTGAACATTGAATGTATGTATCTCGTTTTGAGAGAGGTCAAAATCTGTTTTTGTTATGGTGGTTGTCTTTTTAGCAGGTGCTGCTGTTTTTATTCTTTTCCCGTCTGTCACAAAACCGATAGGTCTCATTGTTCTGTCATTTGCATGGCTTTTTAATTTTTGAGGAATAAACCCAATACTCATTCTGGCAGGAGTTTCCGTACTGACAGGTTGAGTTGAAGTTTTTATAGCCTTACACCTTACAAATACCAGATTGTCAGACTCATCCAATATTTGCATACAAGTCTGCTTTCCTCTTGTAGATAATAAAATTTTACGTCCGTCACTTAATATCTTACTAATATTCCCCATATAAATTTCCTAAATTCCCTTATATATATATTAAGAATTTTAGGTGAGAAAATTTGACTTATTGTAAATAATTGTAACATCAATAAGTTTTATTTATGCTAAGATTTATGAATGACAAAAAGCGCTTATATACACATTCCATTTTGTAAATCAAAATGCAAATACTGTTCGTTTATTTCTTATACAAAGCCCGATATGATTACGGGATATATCTATGCATTATTGAAAGACATTTCCGATAACTACAGAGGCGAAGAATTAAAGACTCTTTATTTTGGCGGCGGTACCCCTTCGCTTGTTCCTGCGGAACTTTTAGGAAAAGTTATAAGTAAATTCAAGTTTCAAAACGAATATGAACTGACAGTAGAAGTTAATCCGGACGATTGCACTCCGGAATATTTACAAGCTCTCATAAAACAGGGCGTAAATCGTTTGAGTATCGGTTCACAAACTTTTGATGACAATATCCTTAAACTAATCGGGAGAAGGCATAATTCTTCGGATATTATAAGAACAGTTGAATTTGCAAAAAATGCGGGGTTTGAGAATATAAGCGTAGATTTAATTTACGGGCTTCCGACCCAGACGTTAGAAGGATTAAGGCAGGATTTAGATAAATTTCTATCGCTTGAAATACAGCATATTTCAACTTATGGTTTGAAAATTGAAGCGGACTCTTACTGGGGAAAATATTATAACAAAGCTGATAATAGACTTGTAGTTCCAAATTCTGACCGAATATATTTACCCCCCGATGACGATACGCAGGCTGATATGTACGAGGGGGTAAATGAAATTCTGGAGCGGAACGGGTTCTACAGGTATGAAGTTAGTAATTTTGCTAAAAAATGGTATGAATCTAAGCACAATTTAAATTACTGGAATAACAATGAATATTACGGATTTGGCGCTGCTGCTCACGGATATGTAGACGGAGTCCGATTCTATAATTATTCAGAGCTTGAAAAATATATGGCGGCTCCCTCCACTCACGAGTACGGAAAAACTCTTACAGAAGATGAAAAGCTGGAGGAAGAAATTTTTCTCGGATTTAGAAAGCGGGAAGGGGTAAATGTAAATAAGATTAAAGAAAAGTTCGGAATTGACTTTGAAAACAAGTACAAAGCCATTCTTGAAAAATATTCCGACTTTATCGAAAAAACTCCCGCAGGTTATGCACTTAATCTTAAAGGAGTATTGGTAAGCAATATGATTTTAGCAGATTTCATTGAATAAAAAACTTTTATTTTTTTTATTTACCCCCTAAGTCTTTTGTTTTATAGGTAAAATATCCTTCATAATTGTAGCTTGCATCAAGACCTTTCATGTACACTTCTCTGTCATTGATTTCGGAAGTAAGAGCCGGTCTTAAAAGTTCCTTTATCTCGACATCCTTAATCGGACTCCGCTCCATGGCAAGCAAATAATCCTCTTTATCAACTTTACTCCAGGCAACAACCATAGATAATTCTTGTTTCAGAATCAAATCCAGCCAGATACGTGTACTGCGTCCGTTTCCTTCTCTAAAAGGGTGTGCAACATTCATCTCCACATATTTTGCAATTATTTCTTCATAAGTCGATTGCGGCATTGCATCAATATGCGCCAACGCTTGTTCAAGATACATAACCGGCGCAAAACGAAAATTGCCTTTTGCAATATTTACCTTTCTTATTTCTCCCGCAAAATAATAAATTTCATCAAACAAATATTTGTGAATTTGTGCCAGTGTTTGAAAGGTTCCAGCCTGATATGAATTAAGAAGCCCCGATTCAAATAATTCAAGAGCTTTTATCTTGCTGATTCTCTCTTCTTCTCTTGCAAGTTCTGCCGAATCTTCAATACCAAGCTTATTTTCTAAAACCATTCTTATCCTTTAAAATTAAATAATGCTTCTTTTTAATCTTTCTGATCTGTTTTCGCTCAATAGGTTTTTAAGTTTCATAATTGCCTGAGCATGAAGCTGTGATATACGTGATTCGGAAACATTAATAGCTTCTCCGATTTCCTTTAGGGTCATGTTTTCATGGTAATAAAGAACCATAATAGTTCTTTCTCTTTCCGGCAGTCTTTTCAAAGCATTCTCCAATTCTTTTTTTACATCTTTTTCTTCTAACTGTTCGTGAGGATTGAGATTATGTGAATCCTGAATGGTATCAATGATTTCAATATCTCCATCTGATGAACCTTTCTTGTCATATATTGATGTAATAGTTGTATCATCGGATAAAAGCTGTTCGACTTTTTCCTTTTCTATACCTAAAAAATTTGCTACTTCTGTGTTGGTTGCAGCACGACCAAATTGTTTTTTTAATTCTTCCTGTGCTTCTTTAACATCTTTAATCTTTCTTCTAACACTTCTTGGGAGGAAATCTTGAGAACGAATTTTATCAATGATATTTCCCCTTATTCTAACAAGTGCATAAGTTTCAAACCTTGCACCCATCTTAGGGGTAAATTTTTCAACGGCATCAATCAAACCTTCAACACCGTAACTTGCAATATCTTCATATGAGAATGTCGGCGGAAGAGCTACTTTAACACGACCTACAACATATCTTGTCAGATAAATATATTGCAGAATAAGAGCGTCTCTGAGTTCTTTATTATCATGATCAGCAAAATATTGAGTCCACATTTCTGTCAACTCTTCATTTGTCGCTCTCTTTATTTTATTGTAAGAAATGTCTTGTTCCATTCCTCTTTCCCAATAACACGTCATTAATATTGTAACGTTTTGTTAACAAATCGTTATCATATATATAGATGAATTATTTTAAGTTAAACTTCTGTCAGCTATTTACATTTACTTCGCCCTGCGGTATCATTTTTTTAAGGGAGAAAAGTATGAAAGAACAGTTGGAAAATATTTACAATTCAGCAAAAAGTGATATTGAAAATGCTAAAACTATTAGTGATATTGATGAAATAAGATTAAAGTATTTAAGCCGTAAGGGTGAATTCAATGCTATAAAAAAAGGTCTAAAGGATTTATCTGACGAAGACAAGCGTGTTGTAGGAGCTTTTGCGAATAAGATTACACAGGATTTGGAGTCAATGCTTAAAGAAAAGCATGATTTATTCTACCAAAAAGAGCTAAACGAAATGCTTCAAAAAGACAGAATCGATATTACATTAAGCGGGAAATATATGCCTCAAGGGAAAGTTCATCCGCTTACATTAACCACAAATGAGATTGTATCTATATTCCAGAACCTGGGATTCTCTGTAGTTGCTCCGGAATTGTCTCCTGAAGTAGAAACGGAATACTACAATTTTGATATGTTAAATGTACCAAAAGACCATCCGGCAAGGGATGTGCAGGATACTTTTTATGTAAAAGGAATGGACGGAGTCGTTTTAAGAAGCCAGACTTCCGGTGCTCAAATTCATGCGATGGAGAATCAAAAACCGCCTATCAAGGTTATTTCTCCGGGCAGGGTTTACAGAAATGAAAATATTAACGCAAGAAAAAACAACTTTTTCCATCAGATAGAAGGTTTATACATAGATAAAGGTATAACATTCGGGGATTTAAAAGGTGTATTGAATGAGTTTATTCGCCTTTATTTCGGCGCATCACGCCCGACACGCTTCAGAAGCAGTTTCTTTCCGTTTACAGAACCGTCAGCAGAGTTGGATGTACAATGCATTATGTGTCACGGAGAGGGCTGCAAAATATGCGGTGGTACAGGCTGGCTTGAAATTCTAGGTTGCGGCATGGTTGACGTTAACGTACTAAACGGTGTCGGTATTGACCCGGAAGTATATTCAGGTTTTGCCTTCGGTATGGGAGTTGAAAGACTTGCAATGCTCAAATACGCAATTGATGATATAAGATTATTCTTTAATAATGACAAACGATTTTTAGAACAGTTTTAAAAGAAATGAACAAATAATAGATTAATTCGTTTAAAGAATATCACGTGACAAAAATATACATTAACAAGAAAGGTGTTTCTATGTCAAAGAAAATTCTTTTTTCTGTTCTTGTGTTATCCCTTTGTACATTGAGCTGCGCAAAAGCAGCAGATTTGCGTGTTAATCCATAGGCTAAGTCATTTAAATATTCAACTACCATTGAGAAAGAACGTCCTCAGTTGGATGAAGTTACCAAAAATCTTATATCTGCCTATCAAAAAAATCCTACTGATTCTAATAAACAGGCGCTGAGAAAACAGATTGCAATAAATTACGATAAAGTTGTTGCCAAAAAGAAAGCAAAACTTGAAGAATTAAAAAGAACTGCAAAAGATCAATCGAAAATTGATGAAATGCAGCTTATAGTCGACGAAATGATTCGTGACAGAGAAAGCAGAATAGATCAGTCTTTAAGCAGATTTATAGATCCACGTTTAAAACCGGGAATAAGAAATACAAATGACGGTTTTTACCTGTATTAGGTGCAGCTCAAAATGTTTCTGTAGCTTATACACCGGTTACAAATGAAGAATATGCAAAATTTATTCAGGCTACAGGCAGAAAAGCTCCTAAGAATTGGACAGGTAGTATTATGCCAGCAGGTTTAGCTAAATATCCGGTGGTAAATGTTTCATATAATGACGCTATTGCCTACTGTAATTGGCTTTCTGAAAAGGTTAAATCTGCATCATACAGACTCCCGACAGAAAAAGAATGGGAACAGGCAGCAGGGCATATGCCAAAGGATGCAGATTTCAATGCCGGTGAAAATAGTGGATTAACACCTGTAAATACATTTTCAAAAACTATATCTGCATCGGGTGCTATAGATATGTGGGGAAATGCCTGGGAATGGACATCTACTTCAAGAGGTTCTGGAAAGGCTGTCAAAGGCGGAGCCTGGAATTCTCAACGAACGGCATGCAGAACAGAGGACAGGACGGAAAGTCGTAATCCTGGCATGGTTTATGACAATGTAGGATTTAGAATTATTCGTGAAAAATAAGAAATATGAAAGGACATAATCATGAAAAAATTTTTAGTATTACTTACATTAGGAATGTTTTCTATGGGATTTTGCATGATTCAGGTTTTTGCTGAAGCTCCTTCAGATGGCAGACAAAATATCAAATCCTGACAAGAAAGTTTAAAAAACGGACTAAAAAATGGTGCTAAAGATGGTATGAAATATGGCGCTAAGGACGGTCAAAAAGAGGGTTTAAAATACGGGTTAAAAGATGGACTTAAAAATGGATTGAAAAACGGACAAATAAATGGAGAGAAAAAAGCAAAATAACTAAAATAAGAGCTTTGGATGATAATATTCAAAGCTCTTATTTATAATTTGTAATTACTTTTTACAAAATTAAATATTGGATTTAGTTTTGTGCAATTTCTTTTCAAGAGTAAGCGCAGTTTCGGTTTTAGCTAAACCGCCGAGCGAAGTTTCTTTTAGTAAAGGTGACATTAACTGACCTGTGATTTTCAATGTGTCAACAATTTCATCAATCGGAATTTTACTTTCTACGCCGCACATAGCAAGTTCAGCTGCTGTAACAGCATGTACGCCTAAAAATGCATTTCTCTTAATACACGGAACTTCAACAAGCCCGCACACAGGGTCACAGGTTAAGCCAAGAATATTTTTAAGTGCAAGAGCTGCTGCATTTATGATCTCACCGGTATTTCCGCCCAACATTTGAACTAATGCTGCAGCTGCCATTGCTGATGCTACGCCACATTCTGCCTGACATCCGGCAACAGCTCCCGCAAGCTGAACTTTATTTGATATAATAAGTCCGATCATTCCTGCTGTCAAAAGTCCATTAACCTGTTGTACTTCAGGAATTTTTCTTTCTTCCGCAACTGCAACTATTACAGAGGGTACAATACCGCAAGAGCCGGCTGTAGGGCAGGCAACTATTCTTCCCATTCTAAGGTTTTCTTCTGCTGTAGCCAGAGCATAAGCTGTTATCTTTTCAAATATTTTACCGAAAAGAGAAGGTCTTGAGGAAAAGCCGGTTATTAATTTATAGCAATCATCGCCGCACCATCCGCTTATTGATTTCTCTTGGGAAGTTAAACCATTTTTAATCGCATCTTTCATCGCAAGTAAATCTTCAAGAACCCTAAGTCTTATTACATCAACAATATCTGATGATAATAGCGATTCCTCTTCTTGAGCAATTTCGTATATAGTTTTGTTTGCATCCAAACATTTTTTTTCAAGTTCGAAAAAAGATAGTATTGCCATTATTTAAGCTTCCTGATATTAGTTACAAAAAATACATCTTTTGTTTGTCTTACCTTTTCAACCGCATCATCGCCGATTGGTATATCCAGAGCAACATACATGGAAGCGATTCCTCCTTTAGAATCTCTGTCGCAATGCAAAGATGCTATGTTTACTTTTTGTTTTTGTATAATTTCGCTGACAGTTGATATCATACCGGGTCTGTCTTTATACATTAAAAGTAATGTATCATAAGTTCCGTCTATATTAACAGAGAAACCATCAATACAATTAATCCTTATTTCTCCGGCTCCTACTGAATCTCCGGAAATTGTCATTTTCTCATCAAATGTAATATCTACAGAATTAGGATGCCTGGATATATCTTCTCTGTATTCGTAAGAGTATTCAATACCTTTGATGTTATTAAATATGTCTTTTATTGTCGGATCATCAACATGAAAACCCAATACTCCGGCAAGAAGTCCTTTGTCAGTACCGTGTCCGAAACCTGTTGTTGCAAAAGAATTATATAAAACAAATTTTACTTTTGAAAAAGTATTTTTATAAATATTTTTAGCCATTAGCCCTAGTCTGACAGCACCGGCTGTATGTGAGCTTGAAGGTCCGACCATAATGGGTGATATTACCGAAAATAGTGATTTTTGTTCCATTTATTTAGTAATCATCCTCATCTTCGTCATTGCCGTTTTCTGCATCAATATATTTTTTCATAATTCCTACAAGAGTATTTTGCCAATCACTGTTTTTTTCAAGGAAGAAATCTGCGCCTCTTGCTTTACATTGTGCCTCTGTTTCTTTTCTCGGAGAGGCTGTAATTACTCCTATTATAGTTTTTGCATTTGCTGCAGCTGCCATTTTTCTTAATTCAGCAAGCAAAATAAAACCTTCCCGTTCAGTTGGTATAAATAAATCCATTACTATATATTCATATTTGCGTTTTTTATATTTGCTTACTGCATCGTATATTTCTTGTGAGCAGTCAATATCATAATCAAATTGTGATAGAAGTACACGCAGTTGATAGGTAATAACACCCAGGTCATCAACTATAAGAATAGCAGGTCCCTTCTTATCATCATCTTCTTCAGGAGCAATAGGAGTTATTGCTCTGCTAAAGATAGGTTTTTTTACACTTTCATTCAGTTCTTTTAAAGTATCAACAATATTTATAAGCTGCTTTTTTAAATCCAGTAAACTTAAATCCTTTGGTGGTTTAGAATTTGTTATGTTGTAAAATAATTCCAAAAATTCATCATCTAAATCAACATTTGGCATATAATCTCCTATATTATTTAGTTAATTATATCATATTGTTTGTAAAATTGTAAGTCGTTTGTTTGTATTATTCAAGTTTGTCAAATTTTAGAGTATAATAATTTCATTATGAAGAGAATATTATCAATTTTAGTTTTAATGTTAATGTTATCACCTGTTAGTTTTGCAGGTGAAGGGTTTGATTTTTTTAAACTTCATGTCTTTAACAATGATACAAGAGAAATCAAGTCTTTATTAAACTCACAGGTTAGATATGCAAATAAAACAAACTTTGAGAAGTTTATTGCAACCTATGATAAGAGTTATATAAATTCAGATGGTTTTAATCTGGATACATATTCAAAGTTGGTCAAAGACATATGGCAAACATATGATAATATAGAATATGGAATAACAATTAAAGATATTTCAGTGAAGGATAATGTTGCAAAAGTTGAAGTTACGGAAACGTCTTTTGCTGAAGTACCGGCTCCTGCTCATTTAGACGGAGTTTTGAAAAGTGAATCTGAAAGCGTGTACTATTTAAAAAAGACAGACGGAGACTGGAAGGTAACTTCTGACAAAGTTCTTAATGAAACAACGTCATTGTTGTATGGTGCAGCCAGAGATTTGGATATAAAACTTACTGCTCCGCAGGAGATACAGGCTGGTAAAGAGTATACTGCATCTCTTGAATTCACTCCGCCTGCGGACGTTATAGCAATTGCATCTATTGCAAGCGACAAAGTGGAATATCCGCAGAAACAGGCTAAGGAAGTGTATAGAAAATTACCTGATGATAATATCTTAGAAAGAATTTTCATCTCAAACAATGATAATGTAAATGAATATGTAATCGCTTCAATTGGTCTAACCAAAGCTGATGTAAGCGATTTAAGCATTCAGTTAAGTTTGACAGGGTTTGGGTACAAGATTGTTCGAGTAAATGTGGTACCTGAAAAAAGTGAGGATTTAAATGTCAAAGACAGGTAAAATTATTTATTTTCTAATATCTGTCGTATTTTTCGTGTTATTTGACTTTATACTTTCAAACGAAACTATTAGAAGTTTAACTTTTTTACCTGCAAATCCGGTTTTGGATCTGGTTTATGTAAAAAATACAGGAGCTGCATTTAGTATTTTGCAAGATGCAAGAGTTTTTTTAATATGTTTTTCTGCATTGGCTATTTTATTTATTAGTTTTTATACCATAAAACAAATAGAGAAAATTTCAGGTATGGCTTTATTCTGGGTCTCTTTGTTAGTTGCGGGTATTTTTTGTAATATGTACGAAAGAATAACTCTGGGGTTTGTACGAGATTTTTTTAAATTAAATTTTGTAAATTTTCCGGTATTTAATATTTCTGATATTTTCATAAATGTAAGTGTTTTTGCTATAGTTATAATTATCATAAAACACAATTTTAAGAAAAATAATGAAACTTGTAGCAGATGAATTTACTTCAGGAATAAGAATTGATACTTTTCTGGCATCAGCCATCGGAGAAGGCAGTTTATCCCGCTCAAAAATTCAATCAGAAATAAAAAAAAGCGCTGTTCTTATAAATAATAAACAAGTCAAACCTTCATATCTTCTTAAAGAAGGGGATGTAATTGAGTTTGAACCTTCGGTAGAGGACCGGATTTTACCGGAGGATATTCCGCTCAATATTGTTTGGGAAGATGAGAATATGCTTGTGGTAAATAAACCTTCGGGTATGCTTACTCACCCTACGCCACTAGAGAAAACAGGAACACTTGTAAATGCCCTTTTATTCCGGTGTGGAGATAATCTCTCAGACATAAATGGCGAATACAGACGTGGAATATTGCATAGGCTGGATCGCAATACTTCAGGACTTTTGATGGTTGCAAAAACAAACGAAGCCCATGAATATCTGGTAAATGCAATGAAAGACGGAAAAACTGAAAAAAAATACCTTGCTGTAGTAAAAGGGGTTATTAATGATGACGAATTTATTATTGATAAACCTATTATGCGGAATTCGCATCAGCCTCATAAAATGATGGTAGCCGACGGGGGCAAGGATAGTACATCAATAGTTAAAGTTCTTGAGAGATTTGAAGATGCAACTTTAATAGAAGTTCAATTGATTACAGGAAGAACACATCAGATAAGGGTTCATTTATCCAGCATAAATCACCCTGTTTATAATGATACTCTTTACGGCTTCGGCAAGATGAAAATAAAAACAGAAGAGCAGGTATTAGAATCTTACAAACTATCTTTTCCACATCCTTTTGACGGTGAAGTTATGTCTTTTGAAATTCCGCCGGACCAAAAATTGGAAAAAGTTTTGAATTTTTTAAAATCGTAGAAAGCTGCACATTATAAAATGCAGATTTACTATAAAGGTTTTAAAAATTTGCTATTGCATAAAATACCATTCTGTGGCATAATAATATCAAGGTTGGGAGCCTATGATAAAAGAAATATTGGTTTATAAAACCGTTTCTTTTGTTGTATCTAAGTACAAGCAGTTCTCTGCTAGTATTAAGTGGAACTTTAGAACCAGCCGAGCTGTATTTTTAAAAGGATGAGTACCTCGCATTCATGAGTGAATTTAAGTTTAATTATGATTTCTTGAAAAAAAATGCTACTCCCGGAAGCTGGAGGCGCGGATATGAGTATTACCAGAAAGATATGATTTTAGAAGCTTACCCTGAAAAGAATTTCTATAAGGGTAAAGTAAAAGGTAATTATCAGGAATTTTATGTTACGGATTTGATTTTTAAGAAGAATAAAATTGAAGCCAGATGTAATTGTCCATTGAAAGAAGAGTGGTGTAAGCATTCTGTTGCAATAGCCTTAAAGGCGATGGAAGATAATGCTTATGAAAATTGGATGTTTGAAAAATACGGTGTAGAGCCGGATCGTTCAGATACTGATACGGAATTACGTGAAGCTCCTAAAGGAAATTATATCTTTCACTTTAATCCTAAAAGAAGGCAGAATTTTTTCTCTATTTTGGTCAGAGATCGTTCTACGAATAAGATAGTAAGATCTTTGGAAAATATTTTGCGAGCATTGATTGAGGTTCAGAGAAGTGATCCTAATTTTGAATTAAACGATGCTCAAAAATCAGAGCTGGCACTATTCCAGACTTTGTTAAAAATTGCTAAACAGGACAAAAAGGCCGGCTGGTACGATATTCCTATTACAAAATTCGCTCCTGTATTTCCATTAATGGCAGAATTAGAAGAAGTTCTGGATGAAAAAACAAAAGAACGAATTCAATTTACGGACAATGTTTGGAGTTTAAACCTTGATGTTTCAACGACAAGCATAAACGGAGGAACTAATATTGTTCTCGAGTTATTCTGGACAAGACCGGATAAGGAAGGTATTATTCCGTTCGAAGAAGTCAATTATTTTTCACGGCAAATAAAATGGGGAAGGTATAAAAACATTATATTCCCTATTAATATTGCAATGAATGAACTTCCGCAAAGTATTATAAAATCAACATTTACAGATTTAAAAGAGGCTGACGGCGGAAGGTTCGTGTATGAAGAACTGCCTCAATTGCAAGAAATCATGAACGTTACAATTGCTGAAAATATCAGCAAATTGCTTCTTGAACATAAACCTCCTGTAAACATTGTTACACTGGGCATAGATTATGATCAGTCATTGAAAGCTTCACTTGAGTTCGATTATTCAGGAGTAAGAGTTCCTTATTCCAAAAGTAAAGACAAATCTCCTTATATCTCAGTTAAGAGTCAGGAGGAGGACGGGCTTGTTTACTGGATTAAAAGAGATTATGAACATGAACAGATGGCATACAATATGTTGCTTGCCTGTAAATTTGTGCCTATGCAGACTAATAATCTTGCGTTGGAAAAAGAAAACGCAATTGATTTTTACAATTATTATATTAAACAGGCGGGAGATGATTGGAAGTTTGAAGAGCATGATGATATGAGTTTCTTTAAACTCTTGGATGAGCCTTTTAAAATGTGTGCAAAAATTGATTTCTCTGAAGAATCTATTGATAGTATGGAAATCCAAATTTATGGTCAGGTTGGAGATGAGATTATCAACTTTGATGATATTTATGAAACTATTCAGAGTGGTGAAAAATATGCGCGTGTAAGAAGTCTCGGTTTTGTTGAATATCCGGCTCAAAATATTTATCAGATTATGCGTTCCTTCAATTCTTTTGACGCATATAGGAATAATGAAAACAAATTCCTTGTAAAAACTTACCGTGTCGGTTTGATTACCGAACTTCAAAATCAGGGATTTGAACTTGTAATGAGCGAAAAATTCCAGAAGTTCTGGGAACAGATTTCAACTTTCTCAACAACTTCTGACGGTGTTTCACTGCCAGAAGGCGTAAATGCCGAATTCCGTGAATATCAGCTTAAAGGTTTCCACTGGCTCTGGTTCTTGTATCAATACGGTTTAAACGGAATACTGGCAGATGATATGGGTTTGGGTAAAACCTTGCAGGCATTGAGTTTGCTGCAGAAAGCCAAAGAGGTTGACGGGGCGCAGCCGACTCTTGTTGTTGCTCCAACTACGGTAGTATTTAACTGGGAGGCTGAAATTCAGAAATTTACACCTGGGCTAAGCTGTTTAAAATTAACCGGCGCTGATCGTAAAGACTGGTTTAAGCATATACCGGAATATGATATCGTAATTACAAGTTACGCTTTAGTAAGACGAGATATTGCAAAATTAAAAAAATATAATTTCAGATACATAATTTTGGATGAATCGCAAAATATTAAGAACGCAATTTCCCAGACTGCACAGGCAGTAAAGGAACTTCAATCAGATCACAAACTTGCACTTTCCGGTACACCTATTGAAAACAAGCTTGAAGAATTGTGGTCTGTATTTGACTTCCTGATGCCTGGTTTCCTGTTCAATGTTGCGGAATTTAATTACAGATATGTTACTCCGATAATGGAAAGACAGGATAAGACTGTTGAAAAACGTCTGAAACTCCAAATATTCCCGTTCATTCTGAGACGTATGAAACGAGATGTTGCAAAAGACCTGCCGGATAAGGTTGAGAATATGGCGTACTGCGAACTTACTGATGAACAGAGAGACTTTTATCTTGAAGTTCTTGACAGTACAAAAGAAGAATTGTTTAAGAGTATTGAACTTAATGGTCTTGAAAAGAGCAGAATGTCTATCTTCTCAGCTCTTCTCAGACTCCGCCAGATTTGTTGCCACCCTAAACTTTATGACAAAGAGCATGTTAAAGGTGTCATGAAATCAGGAAAATTTGAGTATCTTAAAGGCATGCTGGAACAAATTATTCAGGAAAAACACAGAGTTCTTTTATTCAGCCAGTTTGTAGACATGCTTGATATTATAAAAGGCTGGTTAGATAGAGAAGGAATTCCTTATGAGTACTTAACCGGTAAAACAAAAGACAGACAGGCTGCTGTTGAAAACTTCAACAACAATCCGAATATACCGATATTCCTTATCAGTTTAAAAGCCGGCGGTACAGGTTTAAACCTGACTGGTGCGGATTATGTAATCCACTATGATCCTTGGTGGAATCCTGCTGTTGAAGATCAGGCAACAGACAGAGCATACCGTATCGGACAGACCAAGAAGGTATTTGTTTACAGACTTATTACAAAGAATACTGTTGAAGAAAAGATTCAGAAGATTAAAGGACGCAAGCGCGACCTTGTTGACAGTGTAGTTTCTATTGACAGAAATATTACCAAGTCTCTGACAATGGAAGATTTGAAAGATATCTTCTCTGTTGATTAGTAAACAATTGACATACCTGCTGCAAATTGCTATGATACACAAATGAAAAAGATTTTGTTGTTATCATTAATTGCATTGCTTTTGGGAACCGGTGTCAACAATATATATGCAAATGAAGAGAGCACAAATAGCGGCAGCTTTTCACCAAAACAACAAACAGAAAATGTTGATTTCAGCAATTATATTGCAGGTATAACAAAAGAAATTTTAAGTCTCTGGAAAGCACCTGCAGGACATCTTAATTCTCAAACTATTTTATTATTTTCTATTGATAAACAGGGAAATATCTCAAATATAAGAACTATAGTCTCCTCCGGCTCAGAGGAGTTTGATAACTCTGCAATAGACACGCTAAAAAAAGCTGCTCCGTTTGAACCTTTGCCGGAAAAATTCAGCGGAACAAGCATAGATATTAAATTTAGTTTTGATAAAAGTCTAAATAAATTAAATAATAGTGAAAAAGCTTTCAGTAACAGAATTTTAAACATAGATTCTATGATGATTTATGCAAAAGAACACGCAAGATTTGATATGACAGAAAGCGGAATTTCTTACTATAGTAAAGCTATAAAAAGTAACCCGGAAAATGCAGAATTGTACCGGTACCGTTCTTTATGCTATTCTTCAAAAAATGAATATACAAAAGCATTAAATGATGCAAATAAAGCAATAAAATTAGCTCCCGAGAACCCTTATAATTACATAGCCCAGGGTACTGCTTATTACGGGATGAACAGGAATAATCTTGCAATAGAAGCATTTTCAAAAGCAATAAAAATCGATTCCCAAAATGCTATTGCATATTACGGGAGAGGCATTGCTTATAATAAATTAAAAAAATATGACAGGGCTATAGAAAATTATAATAAAGCTTATGAAATAGATTCTCGTGTCGTCAACAGATTTGTATATTATACAGATCTTTCCGATTGCTACAGGGGACTGGGGGATAATAAAAAAGCTCGTTATTACCGAAAAGAAGCAGATAAAATTTCCTCCGAAAGAAAAAGATTTGAATGTTTTCCGTAAAATTAAAGATTTAAAAGAAACATAACAAGCAGCATTACAGCGGAAATAACGGAGGAAACTCCGACAAAAATCCAGAATATCGGCTTTTTGTTTTTGTTTGAAGTTTTCATCGAATAAACCTGCTGTGGAGTCGGCTTTTTGGATTTTAAAGGCTTTTTCTTCTTTATTTCCTCTCTTCTTTCTTCGTACTCTTCCTTTAATGAAGGTTTTCCTGTCATTAAAAGGTTAATATCATACTGCCTTTTTAAGATAGTTTTGCTCCCTTTTTTGTACAAAACCGCATAATTTATAGAAGCCTCAAACGCTCTTTGCAAACATTCAAAAGCGAGAATACCGTCACGCTTGACAGTCGAAGAGTGAACAGAAATATTACCCTGTTTTTTTAGGAAATACAAATCATCAATAAATTCTTTTTCCGGAATTGAATGCGCCTCATCTTTTAAAGTTGCAAGCATTTCGTCAAAACTTCCGTCATACTGACGTTTAGATGCCAGAATATTTTTACACATCTGCTCGCCGAATCTTCTTGTCTGCCCGATACATTGTTCAAAAAATTCAGAAGTATAGAGTTTTTCAGCTTCTGTAATTATGTCGTATAAGTTATTATCAAGTTTTTTTAAGAAATCAAAGTTTGTCATCAGTTAACTGCACTCCTTGAATGACAAATAGCAATCGCAATTGCGTCTACCGTATCATCCAGCTTTGGAAGCTTCTCAGAATTTAGGGCAATCCTTACCATCTGTTCAACCTCCTTCTTTTCAGCCCTACCGTATCCGGTAAGCACTTGTTTTACAACCATTGGAGTATAGCTGTATGTCGGAATATTAAATTTTTCCAGCACTGTTAATATAACACCTCTTGCTTCTGCAACCGGAATAATTGTTTTTTGGTTTTTGAAGAAAAATAATTCTTCAACAGAAGCGCAATCAGGCTGATATTTTTCAACAATTGTTGTTAAATCACGGTAAATTTCAAGAAGTCTTTTTGAGTCAGAAAGCTTCTTATCTGTTTGGATTGAACCTGATGTCAGCAGTGTAATTTCGCTATTTTCTACTTCTATAAGCCCGTACCCGACAATCGCCATACCGGGGTCTATTCCCAAAATTTTCATCAAAATAATTATAACAGTAACTTAACATTTGCGCAATTATTCGTGACAAATTGTTCTTTTCGCAGTATTATTAATATGATATGTAAAAAAGAAGAAAAGGTTTTTTAATGGAAAAAGAAATGGTTATCGGTATTCCGAGAGGAATGTCATTTTACAACAATTACCCGTTCTGGTACGGATTTTTTACAAGTCTGGGAATAAAAATTATATTGTCAGATCCTACAACAAAGCAAACCATGTCTGACGGTTCAGCGCTTGTTGTTACGGAAACATGTCTACCTATAAAGATTTATCTGGGGCATATTTTAAACTTAATTGCAAAAGACGTGAAAAATATTTTTGTACCGTCTCTGCAATCTATTGCACCAAAGATTTACAACTGTTCTAAAATCAGGGGGCTTCCTGATTTAGTCAGAAACGTTATAAAGGCTGATATTAATATAATTGAGCCGACATTGGATAAATCACAAAAACATCAGGGTTTGTATGAGTTTCTTGAAGAAGCGGTAAGGCCTTTTGGCATCACAAATTTTGATGAAATTAAAAAGGCATCAAAGCAAGGTTGGAAAGTATACAACAATTTCCTTGTTATGGCTCGCTCAGGTATGAGTTATAAAAAAGCAATGAATTATGCGTTGCAAGGTAAGGTATTTATTGAGAATCAGTCAAGTGCTGCGCCAATAAATGTTGCTTTAATATCACACGGGTATAATATTTATGATGACCGTGCCTGCATGAAAATTTTTGATAAGTTAGAAAAAATGGACGTAAAAGTTTATACCTCTCTTCAGCTAACTGATGAGCAAATGGAAGAGGGAATTGTTGCTTTAGGTCAAAACAGATATTGGGCAAATGAGTATGAAATGACCGGAGCTGCAGGACATTACCTAAAAGATAATAAGATTGACGGGTTAATTACTCTAAATGCTTTTGGATGTGGTCCTGATTCATTAATGATTGAACAAATTACAAGGAAAGCAAAAGATTGCAGTAAGCCTATTTTGTCATTAACAATAGACGAGCATACTGGTGAAGCCGGTTTTATTACGAGACTGGAAGCTTTTATTGATATGTTGTTCCGCAAAAAACGTTCAAAAATTATCAATAAGATTTCTATCTCTGAATATGACTATGTACCACAGACAAATATATGTGATACGTTAACTTTTGCTGAGAAAAAATAATATAGAGCTTATGTTAGATTTTAAGTCAACATTGAAGATGGCAATAAATTCACTCAGGGTGAATATGCTAAGATCTGCACTTACAAGCTTGGGTGTAATTATAGGTGTAAGTGCCGTAATCATTATGCTTGCGGTGGGAACTGGAGCAAGCAAAAAAGTTACCGAGAATATGGAAGCTATGGGAACTAATATTCTCACTGTTCGTTCGGCTTCGGCAAAATCCGGCGGTGTGCATATGGGAATCGGTACAAAGCCCACATTGACTTCAAAGGATGCTGAGGCAATCAAGAAAATGGCAAGAGGAATACTTGCAATTTCTACTATGTCATCGCAAACCCAGCAGTTGACTTATGGAAACCAGAACTGGTCTACGACAGTTTACGGAATCCAACCGTCGTATTTGTTCATAAAAAACTACGAAATTGATATGGGCAGAGGGTTTATTCCTGAGGATCTTCAAAATAGCGCAAAAGTTACGATTATCGGCTCAACTATTGCTACAGAATTGTTTGGTGATGTAGATCCGATAAATAAGGTCATAAGAGTTGGTAATATTCCGTTTAAAGTCATTGGACTTTTAAAAACAAAAGGACAATCAGGACCTTTTGATCAGGATGATTTAATTTTCATTCCTATTACTACTGCGCAAAAGAAAGTTTTCGGGACGGATTTTCCCGGAACGGTAAGCCAGATAGTAATAAAAGGTCAGGATCCTGATACTCTTGATGAAACAATGCAGGATATAACGGAAATTCTCGTTGCACGCCACCATATCGGCAAGAATCAGGAAAACGATTTTGAAATTAGAAATTCAGCAGAATTTCAGGAGAGGATGAAATCTACTGTTCAAACTTTTGCAATTCTGCTTGCTTCAATAGCTTCCGTATCACTTCTGGTTGGCGGAATTGGGATTATGAACATAATGCTTGTATCTGTTACAGAACGAACAAAAGAAATCGGAATCAGAATGGCAATAGGCGCACAGGTAAGCGATATCAGGTGGCAATTCCTGATAGAATCCTTTCTGCTTTCTATGATAGGTGGGCTTATTGGTGTTGTAGTTGGTATTCTGGGTTCGTTTTTGATAACAGTTTTTGCACCTTCAATGACAATATCTATTTCTTTATTTTCAATTATTTTGGCACTTGGTTTTTCAGGGCTTGTAGGTGTCGGTTTCGGATATTATCCTGCATACAAAGCTTCCCTGCTTAACCCGATTGATGCTCTAAGGTACGAGTAAAAGGTGTTAAATTTTGTAAAAAATCCTTCTAACTAAAGCAATAAATACTTTTCTTTTGTTTTAATTCGTGTATAATAGAACAAAGAAAGAAAAAAGATTTATGATACAAAACATAACAACATCACAAATTACGAAACCAACAAATTTAAATGACAAGATAGAGAGCTATTTATACGGAATTTTTGAAAGAGAACTAAATGCACCAGGCTCTATACTTGTAAGTTATACCCCTTTTGTGATTAAAAAAATTGCTGCTTATCTATCAGGCAGAATCAAAATGCCTGCATCAATTGGTATTGCCGGTGAAACAGCTAGCGGAAAGTCTACAATTACAATGGATTTGATTGATACTATTGAATCTTTTGCGGCGGAATTTGATATAAAAAATGCAATTACCAGAGTTAATACAGACGATTATTATTATGACCGCTCGGAAATGGTTAAAGCAGCAGGAAGCTTTTCCGAATTTGCAAAAAATTATGATCTTGATGTTCCGCAGGCACTTGAGCTTGAATTGATGCACAAACATATTAAGGAATTGCTTTCAGGAAAAGAAATTTATCTTCCTAAATATGACATGAGTGGAACTGCAAAACGTTTTGACAACCATACTTTGGCTAAACCTTCTAAAATTATTATTTCAGAAGGTTTATTTACGCTTACGGAAAAGGTCAAAGACGCTTTTGATTTCAAAATTTATGTAGAAATTGACGAAAAAATAAAAAAAGACAGATTTTATGTAAGGGCAAAAGAACGTGATCTTGGAGATTCTGCTGATATCATTTACAAAAATGCAAATGAAAAAGCCGATGTTTACATCAAGCCTTGCAAAAAACAGGCTGATATTGTGCTTTCAGGCTCTGCTGACAGAATAAAATACAAAAACTTTCTGAATAAAATCATTGCCGTTATACACGAATTATATTTTTCAGAAATTTAGGGGTACTATATTGAAAGTACAGAATACAGTATTTAAACTTCCTTCAGACTGCATAAAAAATACAAAACTAACTGCCGACGAAATGCGTAAGCTTTCACTGCAAGAAGCGTGTGGCTTAATGATAAAAAAAGAACACCATTTATATACGGATGTTGATTAGTTATCTAATATTTACAATTCTTTAGTTAAACAATCAATCCCCCCAAGTGCACTTAAATATTTTTTTGTCGGGGCAAAATATATTTTATCAAAACCGACAGTATCCTTTAAAAAAGTTTCCATATATGCATCCAGATTGTCATCACCGGAAGTATTGGTAATATAAAATTTTTCTCCGGTTTTGGCAGATGTTCCGCAGATTGCGTTCATGTAATTTATTGGATTTTCTACTCCCGTAGCATTCGGAGTAGGATCTTCTCCTTTATCAATTTCTGTAAAGCAAGGAATTTTTATTATTTCATACCCCTGTTCTTTTAATTTGTTTTCTGCATCAGCGGCAATTTCTTCTGTTTTGCTTGCCATTTCTTTGAGTTTACCGATTAATTTCAAGTATTCTTGTTTTCGATTTTCTAAATTTTTCTTTTCTTCAAGTAATATACCGGCAGCCTCTGTTGTTTCAGAACTTGCTTCCAGCTTTTTGTTTATATCCTGTATAAATGTTTCCAAAATTTTGATTCCTGCTTCATAATCAGGAATTCCTATCTGTCCGTTATTTAATGGTCTGTAAAACATATCTATATGAAAGTCAAACTGAGGAATATATGTAACATTTTTCTCTTCAATACCAAGCTCTTCTGCAATTTGTTTTTTAGCAATATTAACAGAAGCTTCGGAATCATCTAAACCTAATTTAATCATTGAATATTTTATTGACTCTTCGCCGATTATAGCACCCGGTTCACCATCTTTTGTAAGAGTATTTAAGACATTTCCACCTTCTAAATAGGTTCTGCCAGCAACAATATCCTCTTGAGATAATGTATGAGAATACTTTATTGCTACAGGATCTTCATTGGCTTGTTGGCGTTGAAAAGCACTGCCCTGTGCCTGCAATGAAACATGTCTTCTTTTTGCGGTAATTTTTGATTCATTGTTATAGGCTTCTATATTAGAGCCAGTCTCACAATTAGGAATAAGCTGCTTTTTATCAGCCCTTACTATACTCAAGTCTTCCGCCCATAAAGCTTCTCCGTCGATATCCAGCAACTCTACACTAAATCCTTGCTCGTCTCCCACTTTATTTAAAAATGAGACAAGTTCAGAATTTATTTTTGATTTTGCAACTTGAATTTTTGATATATTTCTATTAATTCCTTCTGACCAGTTTATTGTCCCATCCTGGTTAGAATCTTGTATTTTATGCACTACTGGGGTAAGAACAAATCCTGTTTCCTCACTATAGGACTGTTTCCAATATTCTACATAATATTTACCTTCTTCTAAATTATCTATTGCAGAACAATCAACAACAATTTCTGGAGTCATCATAATATCTTCAGACCCGTCCTCTGCCTCACCCCATTCACAATAAGTACCCAAGTATTTATAACTTTTTAATTTATCTTTATCTTCAGGTATATTTATAATTTTGGGCATAGTTATACCGGGATGTTTATTCCCCTCTAAAGTATCCAATTGTCTTGTCTTAATTTTATTAACTAATAAATCTAATTCTTCATTTTCAATAATATTATTGCCTTTAGTGTTTTCAATTTGAGAATCCGCTATTTTCAGAAGTTTTTGCAGAATATCTAATTCCTCTTTATCAACCTTTCCATCAAAATTCAGGTCAACGGAATTAAAGATAGAATTTAGCGGGCTTGGTAGTTTGTCTTTTAAAGAATTCCATTCATCTCCCATTTGAATATGACATTTTTCGATTTTATTAAATTTATTGTAGTAATTAAATTCCATCTTACATTCCTTTTTTCAAGAAAAAACACTATTTATAACGGCATTTATTTTCAAAACTTTAGGGGATGATTGATAATTGTTACAAATATTTACATAGAATTTACGGCGGATTTAAGAAGAAATATTAGGATAAAATGAGAGAGTAATTAAGTAAGTTGATTAATTATTTTCAAGATATTTTTCCCACAAGTCAGGGCGTTTTTTTTGGGTTCTTAAAATTTTTTGCTCTTTTCTATACTCTTCAATCAACTTATGATTCCCGCTTAAAAGTACATCAGGAACTTTATACCCCATATACTCTCTGGGTTTCGTATACTGCGGATATTCAAGAAGCCCGTCTGAAAAACTGTCATCATGAGCCGATTCAATTTTTCCGAGGGTTCCTTCGATTTTTCTTGAAACACTGTCAATTATGCATAAAGCCGGAAGCTCCCCGCCTGTCAAAACAAAATCTCCGGTAGAGATTTCTCTCGGCTTAATAATATCCCTGATTCTTTCGTCAAAACCTTCATAATGTCCGCAAAGAATAATGATTTGCTCATATTCTGCAAGTTCATTTGAAATCCTGTCGCAAAACGGCTCGCCCTGCGGTGTCATCATTAAAGTAATACTATTTTTCGTTTTTTCGACAGAATTATACGCATCCACATAAGGCTGAGGCATTAAAACCATTCCAGCGCCGCCCCCGTAAGGTGTATCATCGACTTTTTTGTGCTTATCCAAGGTAAAATCTCTTGGATTAACCGTATTTACCGTAATAATTCCATCTTCTGATGCACGCTTCATAATACTGAAATCCATATGAGATTGTATTAATTCCGGAAACAAGGTTAAAACATCAAATTTCATGAAAGCAGCCCTTCAAGATTGTTTATTTGGATTTTTCTGTTTTTTATGTCGACAGAAAGCACAATAGCTTTGACAAAAGGTACAAGACAGACTTTTTTGTCCAAATTCTTGACAGAAAGCAAGTCACTTGCACCGTTATTAGAAACACCTACCACGGAGCCGACTTTCTTATCACCGTCATAAACATCTAACCCGACAAGTTCGTCTATCAGAAATTCATCTTCTTCAAGAAAACTTCTTGCAGTCTCTTCTGTTACAAAAATCAATTTATTTTTGTATTCTAAAATATCATTTAAAGTATCAATCCCTTTAAACTTAATAATTCCACACTTGGGAGTAAACCTGATTCTTGAAACTTCAAGTTTTTTGTATTCAGATCCAAACTGAACATAAACCTCTTTAATCTGAGACAAAAAATCTTCTCTATTTTTAGAATACCCAAGTTTCGCTTCACCTTGAACACCGTGAAAATTAAGAATTTTACCTATAGAGACAAAATTATTCTTCATCGTCTTTCTTCTTAGGTTTTCTTCCCCGTTTAGGTTTTTCTTCAGCAGCAGGTTCTTCATTTGCAGATTCAGAAGAAGATTCTTGAACAGATTCAGCAGGTTCTTTTGTTTCAGCAGGAACTTTAGCTTCTACGGCTACTGGAACTTTTTCTTCGGAAGAAGGTTTGGTGTGTTTTGCAACCATATAATCTGCAGGTTTATCTGCTCTATCTTCATTCCACCTATCTAAGCCCATTTGAGCTCTTATAAGCTTAATACCTACGTGAACTCTCCATTCATCCATTTTTAATTGAGCTGCTATAATTTTGTGGCAGCCAATTGGAGGGAGCGGTAGTAATGGTTCATAAAGAGCCTTTATTGCCATCATCTGATCAGGAGAGATAGCAAGCTTACGTTTCGGGAACGGAAGCTTTGGTAACATCATTTTTTGACGAACCAGATTAATTCCAAAAAATACTTTTTGCGGCTCAATACCTAATTTTGCACCGATTACTTCATGGCAATCAGGGTTTGGTAAAGGTAACATCGCTTTATACAAAACTTCTATTTGTTCCAGTTGCTCTTTACTGATAAGCAATGGTCTTGCCTGTTTAGGCTGTTTTTTCATCGGACGGCGCTGCTGCGGTCTTACACTTGCATAATTATTTCTGAATCCGCCGCCTCTGTTATCACGCCTTTGTTGAGGGCGTCCGTTATTATCACGTCTCTGGTAATTACCTCTGTAATCTCTGTTATCACGTCTTTGATAATTGTTATTGTTTTGTCTGTATCCGCCTTGCTGCGGTCTATCATAATTTCTCGGTCTGGATTCGGTAGAGTATGAGCTGTAGGAGCTATAACTCTGCATAGGTTTTTCATCAGACGATTCACTACCCTTGTCTGCATATAAGCAATTAGGACATATTACTCTTTTGGGGTTTTTCGTTTCAAATTCCGCACCACACTTAATGCACTTGTTTACATACATAATAAAAGCCTCTTAACCAAATAATTAAAAAATTTCACTACTTAATAATAATCCTATCAATTAAAATAATATGAGATTCAATCAAAAAACATCGAGCTGAAAATTCAACTCTCTGCATGTATTATAATATAGTTTTTTTAAATTTGCAAGTGGGGAGTTTACATAGATTTCACAAATTTAAGAATGCTTTCTTGCATCTTTGTTTGCAGCAGAGTCTGCAATTTTGCCCATAATCCAGCCGCCGAGAGCAAATGTAAGTGCGTTTGCGACAAAAGCTCCGGCTTTATTCTTACCGTTTGATAAACTGTGTACGATTCCGCAGCCTGCACCTAATAAGGCGCCATACTTTGAGCCTTCATTAGATTCATAATACGCTCTTCCTTTATTAGAAAGCTGAATTGCATCATTTTGTATAACAGCATTTTTAACTCCAACCTGTTTTACAGTATCTGCTGCTTCTTGTGCTTTTTTATTTCTCAAATGATCGACAAAAAATCCGCAACCGGCGGTTAATCCCGCTGCAACTATTGCAAAAGGAACGGCTAAAGATTTAAGTTTCTTATTCTTTTCGATTTGTTTTAAAATGTTATCTTTTTCGGCTTTTAACCCCTCGTTAAAACTTTCATTGAAAATTTGGGCACTATCTTTATCCATCCTTTTTAAAAATGCATTCTTAAACTTATCTACGTTTTTTAATGCTTCTTCTTCTGTAGTAGGTAGCGAAAGTTTTTGAAGTTGTAGCATTGCTGCCGGAACTGCCATTATTCCTCCGGCGACCGCACCCGTGTTCGTTTTGTAATAAGGATTTCCTTGCTCTGTCTTATCCCATTTGCCTCTAAATGACGGTTGTTTTGTTACGACCTCTGTAGGTTGATTGTTATTAATTGATATAGACATACACTAAATCCTTTCACTTCACACAATTATATAAAGTTTTGTACAGCAAATTATTTGCCCTTTTGTAACGTTTTTGTTACATAAAAATCAAGATTTTTTAGCCGCCAATTCTTCTTTGAGCGCCTGAACTTCGTATTTTAACCTGTTCAATTCGCATTTTACCGGATCCGGAATCCTGTTGTGCATTAAAATTCCGTCTTGATTAAAGAATTTTTGCTGAACAACACGTCCGGGAACTCCGACAACGGTGCAGTGTTCAGGAACATTATCGACGACGACGGAACCTGCGCCCACACGGGTGTTGTCACCGATTGTAATGTTGCCGAGGATTTTTGCTCCGGCGCCTATAATAACGTTATTCCCGATAGTCGGGTGGCGTTTGCCGTGCTCGTTGCCCGTTCCGCCGAGTGTTACCTGCTGGTAAATCAGGACATCATTCCCGATAATGGTTGTTTCTCCTATTACAACACCTTCACCGTGGTCGATAAAAAATCTGTTTCCGATTCTGGCTTTGGGGTGGATTTCAATTCCAGTAAAAATCCTTGTCCAGTATGAAATTAGCCTTGGAATAAACGGTACTCCCCAATATGCAAGCTTGTGCGCAATCCTGTGCGAAATAAGCGCCTGAAGTCCGGGGTAACAAAAAAGGACTTCCGCAATATTATTAGCAGCCGGATCTTTTTCGTAAATTACTTTAATATCTTCTTTAATTTTTTTTATCGCACGTATTAACATTAGAACCTTCTTTGTTTTATTCTCTTTTTATACAAGGGATTGCTTCGGGCTGCCTTTGGTATTTCCTCGCAATGACGCCAGGCTTGCAGTTATACTTATCACCACGATACATTTACCCCCTACCATACGGACAGATACCTTTCACCGCTATCCGGAATTATTGCTACAATAAGTTTATCCGGATATTTTTTCTCAAGTTCAAGTGCTGCAATGACATTTGCTCCGCCTGATATTCCGCAGAAAATTCCGTGTTTCTGCGCCAGTTCCTTTGCCTGAGCGATTGCATCATCTCCTTTTACAGTTAAAATGCCATCCAGATAATTTTCACCTTTGCTTTTTGCAATTTCCGGTATAAAATTGGCTCCGATTCCCTGAATTTTGTGAGCGCCTGCACGACCTTCTGTAAACAAAGGACTTTCAGCCGGTTCAATACCGTAAACTATTGCATTTTTTAAGTACTCTTTAAGACCGAATGCTGTTCCGCCTGTTCCGATTCCTGCAGTAATTACAACCTCTTTACCGCCGGTTGCTTCTTCTATTTCTTTTGCGGTTAGCTTGTGTGCCTTGGGGTTATCCGGATTTGCAAATTGCATCGGAATAAAGCTGTTTGGATAAAGCTTTTTTAATTCTTCGGCTTTATCAACAGAACCTTGCATACCTTTTTGAGCAGGTGTGAGAATCAGCTCTGCTCCGTATGCTGCAATGTTTTTTTGTCTCTCAACGGACATATTTTCCGGCATACAGATAATAAGTTTTAGCCCTAAAACTGCGCAGACCATTGCAAGCCCGATTCCGGTATTCCCGCTCGTCGGCTCTATAATAACCGTATCTTGATTTATTTCACCACGCTTCATAGCCTCTTTTATCATAGAATAAGAAGCTCTGTCTTTAATGGAGCTTGAAGGATTGAAATATTCAAGTTTCAGGCAAATATTGTCTTTGTATCTTACAAGAGGAGTGCTGCCGATTAGCTCTAAGACATTATTATAAATCATACGGAAAACCTTTCTTAAAAATTAATAGGTGGCATAATCGTGAACAAAGTATAAATTCTCCTTAGTCACTTAATCACTTAGTCACCCTGTCACTACTTATACTAATTTCGCAAACTTTCTTTTGCCTGCCTGTAATACCACATCCATATTCGGATTAATCGTATAAGCCATATCCGAAAGTTTTTCCCCGTCAAGTTTAACTCCTCCGCCCTGTATCAGACGTTTAGCTTCGCCCTTGCTTTGTACAAAACCGAGCTTAACCAGTAAGTCCAATATATTTACTTCTGAATCAATCTTAACACTTTCAATATCTTCCGGAATCCCCTTGTTGGATACAACATTGATAAATTCTTCCTGAGCTTTGTCAGCGCCTTCTTTTCCGTGATATTCTTCAGTAATCATATGAGCAAGTCTCATTTTGATGTCACGAGGATTAATAGATCCGGATTCTATTTCTTTGTCCATTTTAATGAGTTCTTCCTGACTTACATCTGTTAAAAGTGAATAGTAACGTGTAATTAGAGTGTCAGGAATACTCATGAGTTTTCCGAACATATCTTTAGCGCTGTCTGTGAGTGAAATACAGTGTTCAGGATAAGTCTTAGACATCTTAACAACACCGTCAGTGCCTTCAAGAAGCGGAAGCATCATAACAAGCTGCGGGTATTTTTTGCCATAAGCGGTTTGAATGTCACGTCCTAAAAGAGTGTTAAATCTCTGGTCAGTACCGCCGAGTTCTATATCGGAATCTATTGCAACGGAATCATAAGCCTGCATAAGCGGGTAGAAAAATTCGTGAATTGCGATTGGTTTTCCTTCGGCGTATCTTTTTGCAAAATCATCTCTTGTCATCATTTGTGCGACTGTAACTTTTCCTGCTAATTGCAAAAGTTCTGTAAAAGTCATTTTGTGAAGCCAATCAGCATTATTTACAACTTCCGCCTTTGAAACATCCAGAACTTTTCCCATTTGAGCAAAATAAGTCTTGGCATTCTCTTCAACCTGCTCTTTTGTTAAAGCCGGACGTGTTTCGGACTTTCCGGAAGGATCGCCTATCATTGCAGTCGCTCCGCCTACGAGCAGGACAATTTTATGTCCGAGTTTTTGAAACTCTTTTAACTTTCTCATAACAACGGTGTGTCCGAGGTGTAAATCAGGTCTTGTCGGATCCATACCGAGTTTTATTCTCAGAGGCGTATTTGTATCGGCTGCGTGCTGTAATTTTGCCGCAAGCTCCTGTACACCGCCGTTTACTCCGCCCGGTAAAACTTCTGCGTTTCTTGTAAGTTGGATTGCTTGATCTATAAATTCCTGTCTTATTTCACTCATTTTTATACTCCTCTTTAATATTCCAATTGTCTTTAGGATAACAAAAAGATAGGTGAAGGTAAATATAGCTTCTTCATTTTTTCTTCTTTAAAAATGAAAGAAGAAAAAATTTCAGAGGGCACGCTCACGCTTTGCCCATCCTGCATGTGACAAAACTTGCGTCATTGCAAGGAGCGTCAGCGATGCGGCAATCCGGTTTAATTGTCAAATTCGTTCAAGATTGCTTCGGGCTGTTCCGGCTGTTTCCTCGCAATGATAACATAGTTATTACAATTTTTATGCAAAAACGACTATTTTATTAAGAAATGTTAAACAATTTACGAGTTATTAAGTTTTGTAAATACAAATTTTAAAAAGCTGAAATTCAGACGCAGCGCACGTAGTAGTAGTAGTAGTAGTAGTAGTAGTAAATTCTGCTCCGCCGGAAAACTTTATAAGAGTACAGGGAATTACACGAAGATATTAAAAAAGGAAAAAGGAGGAAATTATGGGGATTACTATTGCACAAATTCAGGACGCAAAACTGAGAGAGTTAGCGGCAAAAGTTGACGGTTCATTCGAAGGAGAGACAAAAGGAAACAAAGTACTTGATGATTGCGAAATGGGAATTTTTACATCACAGGTTAAATCTGCCGGTCTGGACGCTGAGTACGAGGAGTTTTTGAAAATTCATAAACAAACTCCGGCTGCGGGAAAAGAATTTGATGTCAATATGGCAGCAACGGAACAAACAAGATTAGAAGCAAACATTCAAAAAGCTGAAAAAAAAGTCGCTAATTTACGTGAAAAACTTGCAGAAATAGAAAATCGTCCGGAATCTGCTAAGAAAGAAAAATGTAAGGCTATAGGCTGTTGGAGCGGTTTTGGTGTTGGTGCCATACCTGGAACTATAGCTTCTATCGTAATGGAAACTTGTATTCCGGCTGTTATTCTGTCAGGGGCAGGTGCATTAGTCGGTCTAGGTATTGGTTTAGGGGTCTATTACTTAACCAGATCTAAAGACGAAGAAAAAGCTTACAGCGAAAACAATAAAAAAGAATATGCACAAACTCAGGCGGCATTGAAAGCCGCAGAGCTGGAATTACAGAAGAGCAAATTAGAATTACAACATTTTATGAATACTCTGTAATTGAATTATAACCGGTAAATTTTATATACATACAACAAACAACACCAAGATATAAAAAAAATGAAAAAAGGAGGAAATTATGGGGATTACTATTGCACAAATTCAGGACGCAAAACTGAGAGAGTTAGCGGCAAAAGTTGACGGTTCATTCGAAGGAGAGACAAAAGGAAACAAAGTACTTGATGATTGCGAAATGGGAATTTTTACATCTCAGGTTAAAGCCGCCGGTCTGGAGGCTGAATACGAGGAGTTCTTGAAAATTCATAAACAAACTCAAACAGCAGGAAAGGTATTTGATGTTAGCACGGCAGCTGCGGAAAAAACTAGATTAGAAGCAAACGTTCAAAAAGCTGAAGCAAAAGTCGCTAATTTACGAGAAAAACTTGCAGAAATAGAAAATCGTCCAACTGCAAAAAGAAATGATTATAGGGCAAATGGGACAATCTATGGTGCGTTGTCCTCAGGTACAGTATTTGGCGGTTTACTTGCTCTAGGCTCTAGGCATAATCGTATCAGCAAGTTCTTTTGCGGCGGAATGCTTAGCGGACTTGTCGGCGGTGTTTGCGGCGGACTTATCGGTATGGGGATTTATTACTTGACCAGATCTAAAAAAGAGAGCGAAAGCAATAAAAATGAATATGCACAAACTCAGGCGGCATTGAAAGCTGCTGAGCAGGAATTACAGCAGAGCAAAGTCGAATTACAACATTTTATGAATAATTTGTAATTGAATTATAACCGGTAAATTTTAATATACATACAACAAAAAACACGAGGATATTATACGAGAAAAGGAGAAATGAACATGAGTAATTTAGAAGTAACATCACAACAGGAAACAAAATCAACCCCTCAAAAACAGCCAAAGTATATTTACAGGGCTAAAATAATAGAGGATGATGACTCCGTTTTTTATTACTTATCGCGACAGCAGTGGTAAAAATGTTACATATGAACCACAATGTGACGGTACAAATAATTTCGCCTGGGGTGCAATTCTTTTATTTAACACCGTCAATAAATATTTTACCGGAAAAAGTCCTAATATTACCCCTGAAGAGCAGGTACAATTAAGAGCCGATATTGCAAAACAAGAGAGACCGATAAGCGGAATAAGCTCTTCTAATTCAGGTTGGACAGAGCTTGACATATACGGAGGTATTGATTTTGTCCTAAAAACTTTCTCTGATGAATCTTCTGAAGGCGGCAAGAACATAACGCCAAATGAAGTATATCAAATGTATGAAATGTTCCAGAAATGGACTGAATAGAAATAAATAATACAAGTTGTCAGGCGGGTAAAGCATAAGCTTGCCCGCCTTTTTAATTTAATATTCTGGTAGGCACGCATTATCACTTAAAAGTTTTGTTTTCTTATTTAATGCCCCTTCGCCCACCCTTGCTTACGAAACTACGGTTCATCACCCCTCACAAACTTAATATAAGTTCGAAAAGTCGACATTAACTACAAACGAGGGATTGACAAAACAATAAAACTATTTTATTATGTCTTTGTATCGATATATCGATTCAAAGGGAAAATATGAACGAACAAATTTTAAACAAACTCAATTTATCTTGGTGGCGTCCGTCAGTTTAACTGCCGGCATGTAGTCACGTTTTGAGTTCATATATCGGCAGTTAAAGCCTAAAGGTTTTGTCTGCTTGTTTCCAGCTTGTCAAAGTTAAAATTTGTTAACAAAACCTTCAAGGTTAAGCAATTTTTAGTCTTTACAAGTTTTAGGAATGTGAATTATGTCATCAAATAACAATAAAATTTTAATCAATACTTTGCCGAAATCATTGAAGCCGGCTGCGAAATTCGTAAGACATCAGGAGCAGGCGTCAGGACTTTCTACGTCAAGATTTATCCAGGATGCAACAACCTGTCTTATCCCAAAAGTCGTCTTTTCCAGAAGTCTTGCAGATTTAACCGAAAATACGTTTCTGGAAACTTCAGAAGAGGCGTTAATCTACTTTGTGCCGACTATTCTCGGCGAGAGAGTTGCAAGAAAGGTTTTTTCTAAAGGTTTAAACAATGACTTAAAAAAAGAAGTTGCTACAACAGGCGTGGAATTATTAGAGAAAGGCGGTAAAAATAATAAAAAGGTTATTCCTGTAAAGGCTGCAATTTCTCTCGCTGCTATGGCAATACCATTAACAGAATTTTCGCTTAATTACATAAAAAATTTGATGACATTGAAACTTTTTAAGAAAAGTGATTTTAAAAATATTGCTTCGCTTGAAGAGACGCAAGAGGATAAAAAACATCAGGAGAAAGTTAAAAAGAGTGCGCAGAAGCATATCGGGCTTGCGGCGGGACTTTATACCGGCTGTCTCGGACTGGCAGCTCTTTTGGCAACAAAAGGCAAGAATTCTAAAATTCTGCAAAATATTTCTGAATTTATCGTAGCTCCGGGTACTAAATTATTTAAAAAATCACCAAAGGCTAAAAATTTCTTTAATAAGTACACAAACATGGATTTTAACAGTCAGAACGGGAAATTATGCCTGAGCAAAGGTCAATTAACCACTTGTGTGCTTGTTGGTGGTGCAGGATATTTTGGAGCTTCAGCCGACAGAGGTAAAGAAAATTTTAAAGAAACTGCAACAAGATTTCCGCTGGTAGCTCTATATGTAATAACCGGAAGCGAACTTGTCGAAAAGGGATTCAGGAGACTTTTGTATAAAACTGGTAAATGCAGGGATCTAATAGGTAAAGATATGAGTGTGCCAAAATTTGATGACTTAGGAGCTTTGGCTCAAAAACTTGCAAGGGAAAGAAATTCTACCGTCGAAAAAGAGTATAAGTCTCTTGCAAAGCAAAAAGTGCTGATTTCAGGCTTGCCTTATATTTTCTCAATAGGTGTAATGGGCTTCTTTGTTGCAGGTATGACAAATTATTTTACAAAAAAAAGGTATGAAAATGCGAAAAAAGCGGAATCAAGAGTGAATAAATAAAAAAAGACCCGATAAATTTTATCGGGTCTTTTTATTTACAATAAATTTTCTAAACTGGCGTTCATTTCTTCTGTGCACTTAGCAAGTGCTTCTGCCGAAATTTCAACAGTATCTTGAATTAAAGAGCCTGCAATGTAGCTTGTCTGTTGAGACATACTTAGACATTTTGCAGCATATTGAGCTTGTACTTCCGGTGTCAGAGCGCTTCCGTAGCCTACTGAACTAACATCCATCTTAATATCCTCTTCTTATATTTGTGACATCTATATTTTAACATGGTTTATATAAACTTGCAATATCTAAAATATACATTGTTTAAATTTTGCAAATTATACTCGGTCTGCACTTATAAGTGCAGACCGAGTATAAAGATGATTTATATCTGTAATTATTTTATCTTAAATGATACATTAGCAACGGCAGTTACTTTTTTGTCAATCGAAGTTGTATCATTAATTCCCATATCTGAAACACTGGTTGAATCGACAGGAGTTATTTGATAAACTCCCATTCTTACAGATTGAATTTTGCCTACAGAATTGCCTGTTGGCTTTAGCATTGAAGCAGCTCTGTTTTTTGCATCCTGTGATGCTTTTTCGAGTAAAGTAACCTTTAATTCCGGCAGTTTTGAGTAATCATAAGATGCCGGAGAAACATTAATATCTACGCCCTGATTGATTAAACTTGTAATATCATTAGAGATTTTTTTAATCAATTCGACATTATCAGAGTGGATTTGCATAGGCTGATAAAGATTGTATGCGTCTTGAATATCTGTATAAGCACCAGTTTTAGCATCACGTTTATATGTATAATATCCGTTAATGGTTCTTCTCTCAATATCTTTTATATTTTTGTCTTTCAGGTATTTTTCAACGATTTTAAGCTGATTCTGCAAGACAGTGTATGCTTCCTGTTTAGTTCCACGTTTTACAACAATATCAAAATTAAGAGTTCCTGAATCGGATTTTACAATCTCGTATGCCGAGCCCGTTACAGAAATTTCATTATTTGATATAGTAGATGAAACCATTTTTGTAGATACAACAAGTGCTAATCCAATAAGTACACCCAGTGAAATAACCTGTAATTTTTCAATTCTTTCTAGCATATAAAACTCCTTTATATTAAACATTTCCTGTAGAACTGTTTCTGTCATCTTCCAACTGTTTAAGTTGTTTTGCATCAATTTTTTCATCTTCTGCAGAATAATTATTCAAATTAGGGATATCAATATCAACATTAACATCCGCATCAACCATTTCTATTTCAGATTTATCGTATTCTTTAATTTTACCATCTTCAAATTTTACTGCAACAGAGTTATTTAAGAACTGAATAAAACAAACTTTTCCTAATCCCTGAGGTGTCATTACAGTAGAACCTATAGGTGGCATTCCTTTTGCAGCTTCAATATAATTTGAGTATTCATAAGTGAGGCAGCACAACAGCCTTCCGCAGGTTCCGGAAATTTTTGACGGAGCAATCGGCATCCCCTGATCTTTGGCAAGTTTTACATTAATTGATTCAAACTTCCGTAAATAGCTTGAACAACAAAAAGGTTTTCCGCAAATTCCGCAGCCGCACATTATGGAAGATTCATCTCTTACACCTATGTGGCGCAAATCGATACGTATTCTTTTGAAAACTTGTGTTAAATCTTTCAATAGCTCCCTGAAATCAACACGCTCCGGTGCTGTATAATAGAAAGAAATTTTTCGTTTATCAAAGGTAATTTTACATTGAACAAGGTTCATATTTAAATTATGTTTTTTTACAAGTTCTTTACATTTAAAAAATGATGAGACTTCTTCTTTTTTTAATTCTTCAAGCAGCATCAGGTCTTCTTGCGTCATAATTCTAATGAACTCAAAAGGAACTGGAGTTTTATCTGATTCTGAAAATAATTTTGCGACTTCGTCGTTAACAAGAAATGCTTTTAGCGCTTCTTCGCCTTTTTCTGTTCTTGCAATAACCATAGCACCGCAGTCAAGATTAACATTATCCGGACAATTGAGAGGAACAAAAGTGTTTTTCAGGTAATGTACTGCATATTTAAACATAACTTTCTTCCTTTTTAAGTTTTCTGTTCATTAATTTGGATAGAACCTGTTCTGGTGTAATATCAGTATAAACAGCTTCATAAATTGCATTTGAAACGGGAACTTCTATTCCGAGTTTTTCTGCAAGATCGCAGACGGCTTTAGAGGTTTTAACTCCTTCAGCTACAGAGCCGAGTTCATTAAGAATGTCATTTATTTTTTTACCTTTACCCAGCATTGCTCCTACTGTATAATTTCTTGACATTGGGCTTGAGCAGGTTGCAATAAGATCTCCCATACCTGAAAGACCGTATAGTGTGGAAGGGTTGGCGCCAAGTTTTACAGAAAGTCTCACTATTTCTGCCATACCTCTTGTAAGCAGAGTTCCCATACAGTTATCTCCCAGATCCATTGTATGAGCAAATCCTGAAGCGATAGCAATAACATTTTTTAAACTTCCGCCAAGCTCAACTCCTATTACATCGTTATTTGTATATAGCCTGAATTTATTCGGAACATTACAAGCTTTTTGGACAAATTCTGCTGTTTCCATATCTTCGCAGGCAACGCAAGCTGCTGTAGGTTTGCCCATAAGCACTTCTTTTGCAAGTGTAGGACCTGATAAAATTACGATTTTTTGCTTAGGAAGTACATCTTTTATAACTTCTGACATGCGCATTAATGTATTTAATTCAAGCCCTTTAGAGGCATTAACAAGTGGCTGTTCAGGTTTTATACCGGCAGCTTTTAATTGCTCACATACGCTTCTTACGCCGCTTGTTGCGACAACCGAGAGGATAATGTCTGCATCCTTTATTGCAGTTTTTAAATCAGAAGTTATTTCAACTTTTTTATCCAGCTGTACTTCAAGAGGTTTGGAGCAATGCTTATTAACAACAAGTTCTTCGTTTAAGTCACTCTCTCTTCCCCAGACTACAATTTTATCAAAGTTGTTATTTAATAACCAGGCTAATGTTAATCCCCAGCAGCCGGGTCCAAGTACAGTCAGTTTCATTGATAATTCCCCTCCATTATATAAACATTATACTATAAAACTCAAAGCCTTCAGCTTTTTGTAAATATTTATTAACAATAAGCAATTCTTCTAAAGTTCGCAACTTTATATATATGAGGGATATAAAGAGATTTCTATGAGTCTTACAATCGAGAATATAAAAGAATTAAAAAATGTTTCTGCCACAGCTTCCGCTTATACAATTACACCGGAAGAGCTTAAAACTTTCGATTATAAGTTGGATGCTCCGGCTGATAGTGTTGTGACTAAGCATATAATAACTCCGGAAATTAAGGAGCAATTACAATATACGGCTGATGAAATAGGTATTAAGCCTTATTATCCGTCATTGTTGAAAGATAATAACACTGCAATAAAAAAAGCTCAATTACATTTAATAGATCTGATGAAGTATTATGAGGGTGATCCATATTACTATTATGAAGCGGTAACTTTGCCTTATAAAGATGCATACGGGACTTATACAAACGGATTTGGAGAACTTACCGATAAATTAAGATCTCAGGAGACTGCTTACAAAAATTTATGTAAGAATTTAAAAAGTTATTCAAAGGAAGTTAAAAGGGTCATAGATAAAAAGGTTGGTAAAAAAACTTATGAAAATCTGCCGTCATCTATTAAGGAAGGTTTGATTGATCTTAATTATAACAAAGGTTTAAATAAGATAAGTACAAATAAAGAATTACTAAATGCTCTTAAGAATAAAGATTATTCAAAAGTTATTGCAAATTTAGCATACATATATTCGGGCAAATCAAACGCTGACAAAGTTGAGTCTCCCGGGTTATACAGAAGAAGTCTTAACAGAATGATTCTGGCATCGAGAGATTTAAAGGGGAAAGAGATTGCAGAAGCTAAAGAGGTGATAAAAAATACTTATAAAAAAGCTCTTGCATGTCATAAGAAAAATAAGGTAAACACTTCAGAACTTGATAAAATATATGAACAATTTACCAAGGGCTCAATTTCTTCTGAGCCTGTAAGTGCAGAATCCTGGAAATTTACTGCGGATAAAACATTTAAAGGAAAAGGTGTTTGGGCTGTTGCTCAGGCAATATACAGCTCTTATAAAGATCCGGAAATTTCTTTTCGTGAATTTTATGAAGAATTTAAACGTATAAACAGAAATCCGGAGTCTTTTGCTATAGGAGCTCAATTTAATGTTCCTTATCTGAATGATATTAAATCAAAATCTGTAGTGGCTTCTGCTTCTGTTGAAAAAGCCGGCGATAAGATAGTCGAATTGAATGATGAACAAGAGGTTGATAAACCGGAAGATAAACAAAATATTTCAGAACAACAAAAAACAGAGAAAAAAGGTTTCTGGTCAAAATTGTGGGATGGAATAAAAAATTGTATTAAAGCTATCGGAAAATTCTTTTCAGGGCTATTTACAAGCTGTTCCCGCAAGGAAGATGAAATAGAACCGGAAGATTATAAAGGTGATATTTCGGATTTTAAAGGTCTTTTAAATCACCCTGATACCAGAATAGAGCAAGATGGTGAGTTCCAGATAATTACTTATGATTATGAAGTTAAAAAGGGTGATGGTATTTGGAGATTGGCAAGAACTTTCGGAACAACTGAGGACATAATATGCAAGAATAATGATATTCAGGACAAAGACAAGATTCAGATTGGACAAAAAATAAAGATTCAGAAGTTGGGATATAAAATTAACAAAGGTGATAACCTGTTTCAAATTGCAAGAAAGTTTGGTTTGAGCGTTGAAATTTTAAAAGACTTAAATGATATAGTTGATGTCGATAAAATTAAAGCCGGTGATATGCTTGAAATTCCCGGGTATATTTATACGGTTCAGCCAAAGGATACTTTGTATAAGATTTCTAAGCAGGTTGGTGTAAATCTTAGTGATTTGAAAAAAATTAATGGTCTTGAATCGGATAGCATTATTCCTGGACAAAAAATAAAAGTTGTGTATAATGATTCAGACTATGCAATTTCTGATGATAAGAAAAAAGTTGTTTATGATGAAAAAACAAATGAAATTACAGAAATTGTCGATATGAGAGGAACGGCAAATTTAGAAAATCGTGAACTCTTGAAGCAGAAAAGAAAAGTTAACGGAAAAGTAGCCGCAACAAGAGCCGTATTCTCTCCGACTGCATCAGGTGAATTAAGTGGTAAAACTATTATAGTAAATGCGGGACACGGATACTCTCAAGCCGGTACAGATGTTGGAACAGAAGGACAAAAGGGACTTGAGGATGAGTGGCTTATAAATTATGATAACGCTATAAGATTGAAAAACCGTTTGTGCGCAAAAGGTGCAAAAGTTATATTCTTGCAAGGGCATGTAAACTTAATAGGACAGGAGCTTACGAAAAAGAATAATAAGGCAGATATGTTTATATCTGTTCATGTAAATAATCAGGATAAAAAACACTGGTGCAAAGGAAAACCACCGGAAGATAGAACGCAGGTTTATTTTACAGGGAAAGCTAAAAACAGCAAGAAATTGGCAGGATGCATGACAGAGCTTTTCAAAACAAAAACTGATCAAAAATGTGCTCAAGATAAAACTGCAAATTACTTTGTACTTAAAAAAGCAGAAAACAATATGCACATACCTGCCGTTTTGTGGGAAGTTGCATTTATGTGCTCTAAAAAAGGTCAGGAACGTATGAGCAGCCCAGCTACAATGAATCAGTATTCTGATATAATGACCCAATCTGTTGTTCAGTATTTTAAAGATTTAGGCTAAATTTTAGACAAACTGTTTAATGCCCGTCTTAAAACTCCGCAATTTTTGCGAAGCAACTCTTTTGCGTCATCTTTATTCATATTGCATTTAAGCATTATAATGGCTGTTTTTACACTCCAATCGCATTCCAACAATGTTTGAAGTGCTTTAGAGTTATTAACCTCTGCAATTTCTGATACAATTTTTATGGCTCTGGCTTTTAATTTTTCGTTTGTCGGCATAAGGTCAATCATAAAGTTTTCATAAGTTTTGCCGATTTTAATCATAGCGCCTGTGGAGAGCATGTTAAGAACCATTTTTTGAACACTCCCCGCTTTCATTCTGCTTGAGCCTGCAATGACTTCCGGGCCGACTTCTACGCAGATTCCGAGTCCGGCTTCTTCCAGAATGAGAGCTTTGTGATTGCAGGTTAAGGCAATTGTACGGCAATTAACCTTATCTGCCTGTGATAGTACTCCAAGCAGATACTTAGGGTTGCCGCTTGCTGAAATTGCAACGCAGACATCGAGATTCGTAAGACATTGAGCATCTTTTACACCGAGATCAAAATTATCTTCAGCACCTTCGGCTGCGCACCTTATTGCTTTATCTCCGCCGGCGATAATTCCTGTTACCATATCCTCCGGTACGCCAAATGTCGGTGGACATTCTGACGCATCAAGTATGCCGATTCTGCCTGAAGTTCCTGCTCCAAAGTAATACAGCTTGCCGCCCATAAGAAATTGCTTGGCAATCATGTCAATAGCTTTTGCAATATTTGGAGTTTCATCTTCTATTGCGAGTGCTACAAGTTTATCTTCTTCATTGATTTTTCTTACGATATCGATTGTTGATAATAAATCAATATCTTTGGTATTTTCATTTCTGTACTCTGTAATAATCTCGCTCATAACACACACTCCATTTCTCTTGTACCATCAGGGAATTTTGAAATAAGGGCTTTCTCCTTTTCTGATAGTTTCTTTTAGCTGATTTTATTTATTAAATTCGCCATTTCGATTGCAGATTTAGCGGCATCAGACCCTTTATTGCCAGCTTTTGTTCCGGCTCTTTCTATTGCCTGTTCTATATTATCAGTTGTAAGTACTCCGAAGATTACAGGAATTTCTGTTTCCAGACTTACGGATGCAACACCCTTGGAAACTTCTGCGCAGACATAATCATAGTGTGAGGTTGATCCTTTAATTACTGCTCCTAATGCGATGATTGCATTATATTTGCCCGTTTTAGCGCATTTTTTTGCAAGTACAGGAATTTCAAAAGCTCCCGGACACCAAACAGTGTCTATATTTTCTTCTTTTACTCCATGACGTTTTAATTCATCCAGAGCACCGGAAAGTAATTTGGAACTTATAAATTCATTAAATCTGGAAACAATTATACAAAATTTTTCATTAGTAACTGTTAACAAACCTTCAATTACAGGCATTTATTTTCTCCTTAAAACTATTTATACAAATATTATACATGATTTTAAAAGAATTTACTACAACTAATTGTAACAAATTACTCTGTTTTTAGGGTTGCAAGATTGACAAGCTCTTTGAAGTCGGAATTTTTATTTATGAGTTCTTCAAAAGTTCCGGTATCAGAGATTTCGGCTTTTTTCATAAAAATAATTCTATCGGCAAATTTTATTGTAGATAATCTATGGGCAATTGCAATGATTGTTTTTTGACCTTTTAAGTCTTTTAGAATGTTGCAAATTTCATCCTCTGTCTTTAAGTCCAGAGAGGAAGTCGCTTCGTCTAAAATTAAAATATCAGAATCTGAATATAAAGCTCTTGCAAGTGCAAGCCTTTGCTTCTGTCCGTGAGAGAAGCCGGTAGAATCAATAAACGGGTTAGAATTTATGCCATCTTTAAAATTTTGTTCAATAAAGTTATAAAGTTGTGCTTTTTTTAAGGCTTCAATGACATTAGTATCATCCTGGTTTTGTGAACCAAATGTTACATTTTCTTTTATTGTTCCGTTTATTATAGTAAATTCTTGCGGAATATATCCTATTTTTAACGGCTTGGATATTTTGGTATTGTCGACTGTAATTTCTCCGGAAGTTGGATAGTATAAACCTGAAATTATATCTGCAAGAGTTGTTTTCCCTGCCCCTGAAAGTCCTGCAATTCCTATAAATTCACCTTTTTTTATGGTTAAATTAATATTTTTTAGCACCGGTTTATTGGGTTCATATTCAAAATTGATGTTTTTAAGTTTAATGTTGTCTTGAATATGGTAATATTCTTTATCTTTAAGGTCTTTAGTGTGCTCCAGGTCAAATTTTTTGCATAGTGATAAAAATTCGTCCACCATCGATAATGCTGAATTGATTCCGTTTAAGTTTACTTGGATTCTTGCAATAGTAGGCGAAAGTCTAAAAATTGCAGAGACTATGACTGCAAATGAAGCTACAAGTTTATCAGGTTCTGCAAAATTTTCTATTGAAATTATTGAAAGCAATACAAATAATAGAATTATTATGAAGGGTTCTGTAATGTACGGCGGAATTGTACTGAAAAACAATGTTTCCTGTCCAATTTTAAAGAAATTCTGTATTGCGGTTTTGTAGTTATCAAAGAAAAACTTTTCATTATTTGAAATTTTTACACCTTTTATATTCAGAATAGCTTCATTTTCTCTCTGGTTATATAATGCGGAAGTTTCGCTAAGCTTTCTGGAAATTTTTTCAAGTCTTGGTTTGAAAACAGAGCTTTGTACTCCGATTAGAATTGCTGCAAACACAAGTGTAATAATAGTCGCAAGCGGGAATTTGATGATTAAAAATAATGATATTAATGTAAATATAAAAAAGTTTACGTTTAGGTTTAGTAGTCTCAAAATGTAATTAGCTATAACGTTAGGGATAAGAAACCCGAGTATGTTTTCTTTTTGTGCCAGCGGAATTTTAGAACTTTCCTGATAAGAAGATGATAGAAAGTATTTCACAAAACTCAGGTTTACTTCTGCTTCAACATTTTTTGTAAATTTTGCTTGCAAATACGAGTAAAAAATCATGAAAATGTTTTTACCCAGAAATAAAATTATTATTCCCAGTCCTATGACAATCGGAGAACTCATCCAGCATTTCGTATGTTCTTCTTTTAGTAGTTGCATAATAAAAGGATAGGTAAGCGCAACTCCGAATAATTCTAAAACTCCAACCAGAAAAGATAGACAAGAGTACTTGTAGAAAGCTCTTTTATTATTCTTAAAATATTTAAAAAAAGTCCTGAATCTTCTCACACTTAAAATATTACATTAAAAAAAAATTAATTTCACGGGTTTGAAAATTTTGTATGTTATAATTTAACTAAGAGGTTAGAAGGAGGGAATATGGCTAATCCGGTTTTAAATGAAAATTTTGTAGAGCAGGAGAGAGTTTTGCAGGGTGAACCGATGACGGTCAACGGAACAATTCAAATTACCGCTTTTCTGGGTATTTTGCTTATTGCGGCAGCTGCTTTTGTGTGGTCAAGATTTACACTAGGATTCACTGATATGGTAATGGCTTTAACTGGCGGCGGTGCAATTGTAGGCTTTATTGTTGCTTTAATAATTGCATTTACAAGAATAAAATATTTAATACCTGTATATGCAGCATGCGAAGGCTTATTCCTGGGCGGTATTTCTGCTTTTTTTGAAGCGTCTTATCCGGGAATTGTAGCACAGGCTGTCGTCGGAACATTTGCAGCTTTATTTTCCATGCTTGCTTTATATAAGATGAATGTTATCAGATGTACTGATAAATTCAGGAGCGTAATTTTTATTGCAACGGCTTCTATTGCAGTTATATACGTGGTTAATTTCATCGGAAGCTTTTTCCATTTTGCAGTGCCTGTGGTTAATTCATCATCATTAATGGGAATAGGTTTTAGTGTTGTGGCTGTAATTATTGCAGCATTGAATCTTATTGTTGATTTTGATTTTATTGAAAGAGGTGCACGGAATTATCTACCAAAGGATATGGAATGGTACGGTGCATTCGGTCTTATGGTTACAATGGTTTGGCTGTATATGGAAATATTAAGGTTGCTGGCAAAATTACAGGATAGAAGATAGATTTTTTGACAAGCTTCTTTTATAATAAAAGAAGCTTGTTTTTTAGTGAAAAAGAGGAAAAGTGACAGAGATTTTATCATTTATTACCGGAGCTGTAATCGCTTGCATAATCAGTTATACTATTTATACAAGACGTGTTTTTAAGCTGAAAGAAGAATTGATAACTTATAGAGCAAAAAATGATTCTGCCGAAAATTTGCAAGAAATGATTAAAAGGGATTTTGTACGTCTGGCAAATGAAACAATCAAGCAGGAACAGGAAGATTTGCGGAGGCAAAACAGAGAAACTCTTGAAGAAAAGATTCTACCTTTGACTAGAGAATTAAATGAATTTAAGGCGAAAGTAGAACGGTTTAATTTATCTGGAGTTGAGAATACTACAAAAATTGTTGAACAAATCGGAAATTTAGAAAAAAATAATAAACTTATCGAGCAGGAAGCAAAGAATCTTGTAGAAGCTTTGACTAAAAATCAAAATATTAAAGGCTCTTATGGTGAAAATCTTTTGGATACAATACTTCAATCCTGTGGTATGGTAGAAGGTATACATTATTCTAAACAAACAGTTATGACTTCGACTAATTTGAAAGATAATGAAGAGCATATAGTCAGACCTGATGTTATTGTAAACCTTCCAAACAATCATTATTTAATTATAGATTCAAAAGTGACTCTTTCCAGTTATTTAGATTATGTTAAAGATGAATCAAAACTTCGGGAGTTTAAATCCGAGGTAAAGAAAAGAATTTTTGAGCTGGCAAATAAAAACTATCAAAATGCGGGGAACTTATCACAGCCGGATTTTGTACTTATGTACATGCCGATTGAAAAATCGGTTAATTTACTTTATGCAGATTCAGAATTAATTAACAGTGCATATAAGGCAAATGTTATAATAACAGGAACCTCCTCGCTGCTTGCAACAATAAGACTTGTAAACCAGCTTATGGCGCAGCAAAGACAAAAAGAAAGTTTTTCGCAAATAGTTAATGCGGGTACTAATTTATATGAAACATTTGTGCAGTTTTGTGAAGATTTACTTGAAGTACAAAAACGTTTTGAAGAGATAAATAAAAAATTAAGTACGACGATAAATCGATTCAGACGGGGAAATAAGAATAAGCCAAGTTTGTTTTCGCAGGTAGAAGCATTGAAAGAATATGGCATTAATACAAGTAAACAGATTCCAGAAAATTTGCTTGTGCAAACGGATTATGAAGGAGGTATTTTGGCAGATGAAAATTCTTGTGGTTGATGATGATGCGGCAATAAATGAACTCATAAAAGTCAATCTAGAGCTCCAAGGTTATACCGTAATTCAGGCATTTAACGGTGTTGAGGGTTTTGCTAAAGCAAAGCAGGAAGAGCCTGCACTTATTATTCTTGACGTAATGATGCCGGACGTAGACGGGTATACTATGGCACAAAGAGTAAGGCAGTGTGCTGAAATTGCGGATACTCCGATTATAATGCTGACGGCTCTTTCTGAATTGGATAATAAGGTTGAAGGTTTTAATATAGGGGTTGACGATTATTTAACAAAACCGTTTGAGATAGATGAATTAATAGTAAGAGTGCGTGCGCTCCTAAAAAGAACAAACCAGATACCAAAATCATCTGCCGTAAGAGAATTGCTGACCTATAAAGAAATAACACTTCTTCCGGAAACATATAGTGTAAAAATTAATGATAAGGTTCAAAAACTTACTCCTATAGAATATGATATTTTTAATCTATTGTTCCAAAATCACGGAAATATGGTTTCAGGTGCAAGGCTGCTAAAGGAAATCTGGGGCTATGAACCGGACGACAATGTTGAGACAATAAGAGTGCATATCCGTCATTTAAGAAGTAAAATCGATAAAATTTCAGATGGGAAAAAATATATAGAGACAATTTATGGCGGCGGGTATAAATTAAACATTTAAATGTAAACTTATGTAACAAAATAATACAATCTTGAAATTGCCTATTATTTGTATACTTATTATATATATGAGGAGATGAGGTACACAATTATATAAATGATAGGAGAATGTCTATGCTGGATTCGTATTACAGACTTTCGGTTCCGGAAGATTTGTCAACTTACTATCGTGTTACAGATGTGATTCGTAAGATGGATGTACAAGAGAGTATCAATTTCAACTCAGATGTGGTAATTGCAAGAGATTCACAGGGGTGTATATCATCGGTAAGTTATTTTACATCGGAGCATGATTTAGTCAAAGAGGTTTTTTACAAAGGAGAAGATATTTCCAAAATAAATTATTATCGTGGAAAGATATTATATTCAACTGAAGGATATAAAGACGGTCTGTTGGCTTTAAAATTTATATTCAAAAGTAACGGATATTTGGATCATTCATTTGAGTATGAATATAATAAAAAAAGTCAAATCAGCAGTATATGTAAAAAACTGCAAGGACGTGAGGTTCTGGTGGTTTACAAATATGATGAGTTTGACCGGATAATGCTTCGAAAAATTTATCTAAACAGTGAAAAAGTTTTGGAGCAGTATTACGGTTATGACATATTAGATCGGATAAAAGAGTATAAAGATGACAATCAGCATATTATTGTTAATAGTGTAAGTCAAAAAAATGAGTTGCTATCTTATGTAATAACTGATAAAATGGGTAATGAGATTAAGATAGAAAATCATTTTACAGAACGTGGCTATACAGAAACAGAGATAACGGTCAACGGGCATTGTTCTAAAGTAAAAGATACAAGCTATGTGGATAATGTTATGCTGAAAAAACCTTATACAAATGAAGATGATTTAGATTTAATAATAGCAAATTTATTTGGAGGAGCGAAGCCTATGCAAACGACCAGAACAAGAGAGAACGAGGTAGAAAAACGTTCAGTAAATCTTATTGACAAGGGTATTGAACAGAGAGTATTACCGATTTCAATGAGAAAGCGTCTTTTATACAATAATGTAGTTTCCAGAGTATCATAAATTTCTTTCAAAATGCAGGAATGATGTTGAAGAGGAGACAACATCATTTTTGTATTTTACAAAATAAGAGAATTATAGTATAATATTCTGGTAAGTGAGGTTATCAGGAGGTATTTATGAAGGAAGAGTTTACGACAAATTCTAGACGTTGGTATGACAAAGATCCGGTATTATCTTCTGCAATGAAAACCTTAGAGGAATCTGATGATGAGACTCAGATCAAAGTTGCGTTAAACCTCATTAAAATTATTACAGAGCATCATTTATCCAATACCGAGTATGAATCTGTTGAAGATATCGTATCTGCAGCAGAAGATGTTATGGATGAATCTAAGCATGGACGCTGGTATGATTTGGACGGAACATTAAGAACAGCAATAAGCTTACTTCAAAATTGTCCTGACTCAACAAGAGGGGTTATAGCTAAAGAAATGGCTAAGAACGTTATTGACATTATCAAGAGAGAAGAAGATGTCGATGATGTAGAAATTGAAGTTCCTGAAGAATAGTTAGAGTTTTTTTAGAGTCTTATTCTATATCAATAGGAGTTCTCTGAATAAGTTCGATTGCTTCACGTGCCGTGAAAACTAGAACTTCAGGTATGTTTGATATCGTGCAGAATTGTCTTAAAACATCAATAACCCTCTTAAAGCTTCGTACAATATCTCCTTCACCCATATCAACTTCGTCAACTATACTTTCCCACTCGGCTCCGTTTACCCACATTTCAATAAGTGGTGAGTAGAAACCGTTTATGTACATAGGATCATCTACGTCATAATTTTTTTGTTTTTTATCTAAATCTCTTCTAATATCTTTTATTTTATTAAGTTTTTTTCTCACATTTGGAGAGAGTGGAAGTTGTGAGTATAAATCTGCTCTCATATCTTCCGTTGTAATTGCACAAATTACACTTGCCAGTTCTGCCGGGGTAAGTCCTTCTAAAACGCCGGAGAAAATAATTCTGGCTAAAAAGAGTTCATTTTCGGAACGTAGTTGAGAAATCGTTACTCCCTGTTCAGTCGGGTAATCGTCTTTTATGTAGCCATAATCCATTAATACGGCTCTATGAGACAAAAATTTATTCCAGAAAATATCTTTTTGTTTTTCGATTTCTTTGTTTAAGGCTTTTTCTTTAGCTTTGTACCTTTCAAGCACATCAATGACTTTCATGTGTTTTTTAAATAATTTGCAAGTGTCGCATTCGTAAGAGTGCATTTTTTGTAACAACATTTTTGTCTGGCGTCCGAATTCAACGGCTTCAGCGCTTAGAGGACGGTTTTTCTTTTTTTCTTGCTTTTGTATTGTTTTAAAAACTCTTCTGTTTTGGACATACATATCTCTAATTTTGTTGTATTCCAGTAGATCTTCATTTGTCTTTTTGCAGTAGCATTCAAAAGAATTGCACTCATCAATTTTTTCGTCATACTGGGCTTTAAGTGCAAGATAAGGTTCTATTCTTGTGCTGGAGGAAAAATATCCGAAGCTTTTTAGTACAAGCTCTTTAGCTTCTTCAAGCGTAAACCTTTGAAGCAGATTCAAGACCATTGAGTAGCTTGGCGAGAATTTACTTTCAAGCGGATTTGCATCACTTAATACAAGCTCTGCGACTTCTTCCGGTGTCTGGAATGGTGTACCTACAATTACTACATATCCGATTTCATCCATTCCTCTTCTGCCTGCACGTCCTGACATTTGCAGAAATTCACTTGGAGTAAGAGTTCTGTGTCCTGAATCTGTACGCTTGCTAATTGAGCTTATAACAGTGGAACGAGCCGGCATGTTAATTCCTGCAGCGAGTGTTTCTGTTGCGAAAACTACTTTTATTAGACCTTTTTGGAAAAGTTTTTCGACAAGCATTTTCCAGCCGGGAAGAAGCCCTGCATGATGTGAAGCCACACCTAGGAGCAGGTATTCTATGTGCTTGTTTTTGTATAAATACGGATTTTCAGCAATGTATTCGTCAATAATTTGTTTGATTTCTTCCTGTTCTTTTTTAGTTACCAGACATAGAGATGCGCATTTTTCCATCTGCTCGTCGCATTTTTTTCTTGAAAAGGTGAAATAAATAGCCGGAAGCATATTTTTTTCATGTAAATTTCTTACAACGTCTTTAACGGTATTTTTCTTTTGGACCGCTTTGCCTCTTTTAAATTCCTTTTTTTCGGGTTTAATTTTTTTATTTAATGTTCCATTAGGTGTAAGAAGTGGTAGTAGCGTATTTGGCTGTGACGAGTCAAAATAATAGAACCTGAGAGGAACAGGGCGAAAATCAGTGTTTATAAGTTCTGTTTTTGAATGAACAGTATTAATCCATTCTGTTAATTTATCAGCGTTGGCAACTGTTGCGGAGAGTGCGACAATTTGAACATTTGTCGGGCAGTAGATAATACTTTCTTCCCAGACAGTTCCCCTCTGTTCGTCGTTCATGTAGTGAACTTCATCTAATATAACGTATTTTACGTTTTTTAAGTTGTCTGTAACAGAACCGAAGTTTGTGCCATAGAGCATGTTTCTAAAAACTTCCGTGGTCATAACGACTATTTGAGCGTTTCTGTTAATAGAGGTATCGCCTGTTAAGAGTCCGACTTTGTCGTGCCCGTACTTTTCTGCAAAATCGTTGTATTTCTGGTTAGACAGAGCTTTTAAGGGAGTTGTGTAGAAAACTTTTTCGCATTTTTCGAGTGCACAATTAATGGCATGTTCGGCGATTACGGTTTTACCTGCACCTGTTGGTGCGCAAACTACAACACTTTTACCTTCGGAAATACATTTGCAAGCTTCTTTTTGAAAATCATCCAATTCAAAAGGAAATTCGTACATGAACAAAAATTACCTCTGTAAACTATTCTCTTTTTTATTTTAACACAGAAAAATTTTGGCTGTAAATTTGTAGAGGTGTGCAAAGGGTGAGCGTGCCTGCGAAAAAGTTAATCATCCAGCCATACCACTTTCCCTCGCCCCTCAGCTTGCGTATGGCTTGTAATTTCACATCAAACTTGATTTCATTTACCCCGGGAGGGGGTAGAATTTCAAGTTGAGCCTAAGCGAAACTTAGAAATTCGGGTGAGGGGTAAATTCAAGAAAAAGTTTTTGTCAGGTAAAACCTGACCTACAAATCTGCTCCCATCACACCTCACCCATCACACTTCACGCATACATTTACCCCATCCCTTGCAGCAGACCGAGAACATTCTCTGCACGAAGCCCACGGGAGGTTGCCATCAGGGTTGCTGATGCCTGCTGTAGAATCTGATACCTGATATAATTCGATGA
>CALURU010000001.1 GCA_944323255.1 Candidatus Gastranaerophilales bacterium | reverse complement strand
TAGTCCCTTTACATGGTTTACGGCACAATTGGTCAAAAACTTTAATAAAATGAGATAAATTGTTACATTTCGTAATATTATTTTAGCCTTATGGATTAAGAAATATTTTTTTCAATATGATATTCTTATTTTTATGAAGAGAGTTATAATATTTTTATTTATTCTTTTAATATTAGGGGGGCTTCTAAAATCGTGTATAAGAAAAGATGTGCCATACACTTTTCCTGAACGTATAGAGCAGCATGAATTAAAGGAAATAAATTATCCGCCAGATGAAAAGAATGTGACGATAAATGGAGTTGATTATCTTCAATCGCAGGCTCCGGTAGGAAAATTCGGCGGCGAAATTATAATTTCTACTATAGGTGAGGGACCGAAAACATTTAATCCTTGTAATACAAAGGATGCGACTTCATCTTCTATGGCAGGGCTTATGTATGACGGGCTTGTTACAACAAATCCCAGAACGGGTGTTGTTATGCCTCTTCTTGCAAAGAGTTTTGAAATTGACGGCAATGACTATATTATACATTTAAGACAAGGTGTAAAATGGACTGATAATATGCCAATAACGGCAGATGATGTTATGTACACTTATGAAGAAATTGTATTTAAAGGTTATGGCAATCCTTCAACAATGGATGCTATGAAAGTTGATGGTAAATTACCACAGCTTGTAAAAATAGATGATTATACGGTTAAATTTACAACACCTAAACCATTTGCACCCTTTTTAAGGCAGCTTTCGTATCCGATTGTTCCAAAACATTATTTTAAACAGTATTCGGATATGGGTGAATCTGTTTTTAATGCATTTTTAACTCCAAATACTCCACCCGAAGAGATTGTATCGAGCGGTGCATTTAAATTAAAGGAATATGTTGCGGCTCAAAGAGTGGTATTTGTCAAAAATCCAAATTATTACAAGATAAATTTGAATGATGAAAAATTGCCTTATCTTAACAAGGTTGTTTATATGATTGTAGGCGATACAAATAATGAAATTTTGAAGTTTGAAGCAAAGGAAATTGATTTATTGAGCTTGCGGGGTTCTGATGTCGCAAGGTATAAAATAAGAGAACCAAAATCAGATTATATAGTTTATAATATAGGACCTGATACGGGCACAATGTTTATTGTTATCAATTTAAATAATAGAAAAGATAAAAACGGGAAACCTTATGTTGATCCTATAAAGCATAGTTGGTTTGCAAACAGAGATTTTAGGGCGGCAATAGATTGGGCTATAGACAGAAAAAGTATGGTGCAAAACATAGCATCAGGTGTTGCAGAACCTTTATTTACTGCAGAAAGTCTCAATTCTATATATTTAAATAAGTACATAAAAGGGCATCCTTGTGATTTAAATGTGGCAGCAAAAACTCTGGCTAAGGCGGGTTTTCTATATGAGGATGGCATCTTAAGGGACATGTACGGCAATAGAGTTGAATTTGATCTCTATACAAATGCAGGAAATCTAGAGCGTGAAGCGCTTGGGGTAATGGTTAAGCAGGATTTGGAAAATCTGGGTATGAAGGTAAATTTTAAGCCTCTGGAATTTAACTCTCTTGTGAATAAATTAACAAATACTCATGACTGGGATATGGCAATAATGGGTTTAACCGGTTCGCCTCTTGAACCTCATGACGGGAAAAACGTTTGGACTTCACAGGGCAGCCTGCATATGTTTAATCAAAGACCGCAAAATTATAAGATTGACGACCGGCTGAATTGGGAAAAAGAACTTGATGAGATTTTTAAAGAAGGGGCGCTGAAACTTTCATTTGAAGAAAGAAAACCTTTGTATGACAGATATCAAACAATTATTTATAATCAAAAGCCGATTATATATCTTTATTCTCCTACAAGAATTATTGCTATAAGGAAAAAATTTAAGAACATTTTTCCAACTTCCTTGAGTGGTTTGATCTATAATCTGGACGAAATTTATATAGAGTAAACGAAAGAGAATGATTGATGGAATTTTTTAAGTATATAGTAAAAAGAATATTGCAGGTTATACCGCTTCTTATAATAGTATCTTTAATAAGCTTTTTTATCATAAGATTATCGCCGGTTGATCCCCTCGCAGAATTGAGGCTAAATCCTTCTATATCTCAGGAGACTCTGGATAAGGAAATTAAAAGGCTTAATCTGGATAAACCTATTTATATCCAGTATGTATCCTGGGCAAAATCTTTTTTGAAGGGAGATTTAGGCTATACTTCGGCAGGAGAAAAAGTATCGGTCAAGCTTAAAGAACGTATTCCAAATACTCTTTTGTTAACTCTGGTTGTTATTTTTATGACTTGGTCGGTTGGAATTCCGCTGGGAATTCTTTCTGCTGTAAAAAAGGAGACGGTTTTCGATAGGGTGCTGACGGTTCTGGCAAGTATCGGAATGGCTATTCCGTCTTTTTTCTTCGCAATATTAATGCTTATTTTTGCCGTAAAAACAGGGTGGTTTCCAGTCGGCGGGCTTACTAGCTACAATTTCAATGAAATGAACTTTGCAGGTAAAATTTTTGATATTGCAAGACATTTGGTTCTTCCGGCTACCGTTTTGTTTACGATTTCTTTATCGGGTTTGCAAAGGCAAATGCGGGCTAATATGCTTGAAGTTTTGGATAGTGATTATGTAAAATTTGCTAGAGCAAAGGGGCTAAGCGAGTGGAAAGTTCTTTTTAAGCACGCACTCAGAAATGCTGTTAATCCGATGATTACTCTTCTGGGATTTGAATTTGCCGGACTTTTGAGCGGTGCTGCGCTCACCGAATACGTTTTTCAATATCCCGGGCTTGGCAGATTGATTCTGGAGGCGGTTTTAAAGTCAGATATAAACTTAGTAATGGCTTCTTTGATGATGGGAACTATAATGCTTATATTGGGTAACCTTATTGCTGATATTCTTCTTATGATAACTGATCCGAGAGTAAGAGGAAATGCAAAATAGAAATTGTAGAGGATAAGAATGGAAATAATCAAAAAAATATTTCAGGATAAATTTGCACAGGCAGCTTTTATAATTCTTGCATTAATGTATATTATAATATTATTTGCTGATTTTATAGCTCCTTATTCTAATACTTATTCAAACAGGGGTATGTCTTATGCTCCGCCTTCAAAAATTTATACTATAGATCAGGAGGGAAATTTTTCCTGGCCTTATACGTATAATTATGTACGTGAGTATGAACCGGTATTAATGCAAACTGTATTTAAACAGGACAGAAGTAAAAAATATTATATAAAGTTATTCCCGAAAGCAGAAGAGTATAACTTTTGGGGCATATTTAAGACTAAAAGACATTTGTTTGGAGTCGAAGATGGGGGCGAACTTTATCTTCTGGGAACAGATATAAATGGCAGAGACGTGTTTTCAAGACTTCTTTTTGGCGGAAGAATTTCTATGACGGTCGGTTTTTTGTCATTGCTTGTAGTTTTTCCAGTCGGATTATTGTATGGCGGAATTTCCGGATATTTTGGTGGAATTCTCGATACATTAATGATGAGGTTTGCAGAAGCAATAATGGCAATTCCAAGTTTTTATCTGTTAATAATACTCGCAGCTATTCTGCCTACAGGCATGACGAGTGTTGAGAGATTCGCATTAATAGCTGTAATCCTTGCTTTGATAGGCTGGGCTGGTTTTGCAAGAGTAGTAAGGGGTATGGTTTTATCAATAAAGAATGAAGATTTTGTACTGGCAGAAAAAACAATCGGAGCTTCTAATATGCGGATTATATTAAAACACATACTTCCGCAGACAACCAGTTATGTAATTATTGCAATGACTTTAAGCATTCCTTCTTATATTCTGGCAGAATCCGGATTAAGCTTTTTAGGGCTTGGTATTCAGCAGCCTGATGCAAGTTGGGGAAATATGCTCAAAGAGGCTCAGGAGTTTACAAATATTTTATACCGCCCATGGCTTTTGACTCCGGGAGTATTGATATTTATTGCTGTATTATCTTTTAATGTTCTTGGTGATGTTATAAGAGATATTCTTGATCCAAAATCAAGAAATAGGGTATAAAACAAGGGCGGTGAGTGAAACTCACCGCCCTTGCTATTTATAGATACTTAGTTTTAATTATCCTAAGACATCTTCCAAATCACCGAGGATACCTTCGTGGTTACCGCCACAGTTACAATCACATGTTACCTTACCGGTTATATCAACAGTTACATTGTGATCCTTAATAGCTGCTAAGATATCATCTAATTTAGCCATTAATGCGGTATCATCATAGGTTGAATCTTCTATATTGTTGATAAGATTAATGATTGTATCCATTTTGGTTAAGATTGCTTCACTGTTAGCATTTGAAAGTTCCATAAATTCGTCAAGTTTTGCAAGTATTGCGCTGACATCAACATTGCCGCCGCCATTGCCGAGGTGTGCAATGATTTCTTCTTTGGCTCTTTCGATAGTAAGGTTAATAACGTCCATCTTACCGTCAATGCTTTCAAGTAAGTTATTGTTTTTAGAAGTTAAATCAAGCAGTTCGCTCAGCATTTTTTCAAGTGATGACAGATCTACATTTCCGCCTTCGCCAGGTTTAATGTTGCTGATGGCATCAATGATTGCTGCAGTATTGCTATCCATTTTTTCAAGTACTTTGTTAAGTAATGCTTCAAGATTTGAGCTATCACCGCCTGATACATTGTTTATAGCATTAAGAATTACATTTAACTTACTTGTGATATCAACACCAAGCTGGTCGATTGCATTAAGAATATTTTTCTGGAATTCAGCGTCCTGATTTTGCATTTTAGCAAGTAATTGAGTAATAGCATCTAATTTAGAACTGTTACCTTGTGTTGCTTCTAAGATTTTATTTAAGATTTCTGTATAATCAGCAACTTCACCTGGTTGCATGTTATTCAGAATATTAAGAACATTTTTCTGGAATTCAGCGTCCTGATTTTGCATTTTAGCAAGTAATTGAGCAATAGCATCTAATTTAGAACTGTTACCTTGTGCAGCTTCTAATATCTTATTCAATACGTCAGTGTAATCAGTTCCGACATTTGCCAGAAGTTCAAGTACTTGTTTCTGGAATTCTGCATTCTGGTTCTGAATTTTAGAAAGTAACTCGTTAGTTGAATCAATTTTGTCACCATTAGCAGCAATTGCATCAAGCAGTTTCTGTAAGTCTTCTTCGGAAATACCGCCGTTCTGATATTGATTTAACAATTGCTCCAGCAAGTTATTTGTAACATCAGTTTTGTCGTTATGCTCTTTTAAATATTGTTCAATCTTTTCGAGAGCAGCATTGATTTCAGTATTATTATTAAATACCTCGTCGAATTTTCCAATGATTGCATCCAGTTTATTATTGATATCTTGTCCAATTGATTCAATTGATTGTAATATTTCAAGCATAGCAGCTAGCTTTTCGCTGGTTGTACCTTCCATATTGTTGATTTTTTCAAGTATTTCATCTAGTGTCATGTTGCTGTCAGTACTGATTTCAATTTGATTTCCTTGTTGTTCAATAATTGTTTGAAGAATAGCTTTCAGCTGTTCCATGTATTTGTCTACTTGATCCATAGAATTTACATTTCCATTTTTAATAGCATTCAAGATAGCTTCTAATTGAGTTTTTACACTTTCTCCATTAATGATAATGTTTTCATTAGTTGCTTCAACAAGAGATGATATAGTATCAACAGTTGAATTGATATTAGTCAAAATTCGTATAATTTCTTCTTGTTGTTTCCCTTGATTTTCAAGTTCATCTGAAATTCCTTTTAGATATGTATTATTCTGTACTAAAAGGTCAATAATTTTGTCGCCGTATTCGTCAACTTTATAGCCCAGCTCATCCATTTTAGCCAGCAATTCATCAATACCTTTTTCAAATGCAGCGATCAGTTCTCTCTGGTCAGCAAGTGAAATTGAGATATTAACGTTGTTGTTATTATTAATATTTTCCGGCAGAACAGGTTCATCATCGGTTGTACAGCTGGATAGTCCTGCAACTGCTCCTATTGCTAATAAACCGGCTCCTACAGGTGCTGCAACACCTGTTAAGCACAATGCTCCACCAACGACTACAGCTGTTCCTGCAAGCAGAGCTCCTGCGTTATTCTTTGCGAATTCTTTTGCATTGTCCCAGAACCCTTTTTCTTCATCTTTTTTATCACCTTTCGGAGCATCTTTTACAGAAACTAGCTGTCCATCTGAATTAACAGCAAAATGGCTGCCTGTAAGCCCCTCTTGTTTTAAGAAATATGATTCTTTTAACTTAGTGCCGTCAGCAGCTAAATATTCAAATGTTTGTTTACCGCTAGCATCTTTGTATACATTAACTTTTCTACCTGATTTTAATGTATAACTGTGAGCAGGTTTCTTCTGAAAACCGTCAACAGGTGCTCCCGGATCGCCGCCCAGTTTCTCAAGTTCTGCAGCCTCCTGTGCTGACAGCCCGAGCTTTTGAGCTGCTGTTTTGAAGTCGACATTATGCGTCTTGGCATACGCCTGTACTTCATTAAATCCTACTTTTGCGTTCATAAATTGTTACTCCTTTCTAAATTTTCATAACAATACAATCCTACTTTGCTATTGTTAACGGCATTTTTTTTGAAAACTTTAGCAAATTTGATGTAATTGTTACAAATCGTAATAATTCAGCACCTGAATGCCGATTATTTCTTAATTCCCTCGTTGTGTATATGAATTATAAAAGTATTTTTTTTGAGAAAAATTTACTTATTATTAAGAATTTGTTACAAAAAATTATATTTTTAAGAAAATACTCTAAAAGATTGATTGAAAATTTATGCATCTAGTTATATTCTTTAGTGAGTGAGGTTGTTCGTGAATAAACATCAATTGAAGAAACAAATTCTCCAGAAAGAATTACAGATTAAAAAGATATATTTACACTGTTCTTCTACAGATTTTTGTAATGAACTTTACAATTCTCTGATAATGGAAAAAGCAGTTCTAAAAAAAGAATTGGAAATGTTAGAGCAAAATCCTTTTATTGAAAAGATAAAGAATCTCTTTTCTCCTCGTAAGAAGCTTATATGTGATTATTGGAAAAAGTAATGTAAATTTAGTGTTTTTATTTTGAGGATTTAATTTACGTCTTTTAATAGTTTGTGATATAATTTAGAAAGAGGGTAAAATGTTAGCAATAGATTATAATCTCAAACAATCAATAAGAAAAGCATTTGGGGAAGAATTGTTGGAGCTTGGAGGCAAGAATTCAAAAATTGTTGCTCTTGATGCGGATTTGTCAGGTTCTACTCAGACTTCTTTGTTTGCAAAAGTTTATCCTGAACGCTTTTTTGACGTGGGAATTGCAGAACAAGATTTAATTACTACTGCTTTGGGACTTTCACTGGAAGGTTTTATTCCTTTTGCTGCAACATTTGCTGTATTTGCTACGGGACGGGCTTATGATCAAATAAGAAATTCCATAAGTTATCAAAAGTCCAATGTAAAAATAATTGGTGCGCATGGAGGAATAACAGTTGGTGAAGACGGAGCAAGCCATCAGGCATTGGAGGATTTATCTCTAATGCGTACAATTCCTAATATGACAGTGATATCTCCGGGAGATTGTGAACAAACCCGTCAGGCTGTAAGGTTTGCAGCAAGTTACAATGGTCCTGTATATATACGCCTTTCAAGAATGAGTGTTCCAAATGTTTTCGATAGTTCTTATCAGTTTGATATAAAAAAAGCTGTTATACTTAAAGAGGGCTCTGATTTAAGCTTGATCGCATCCGGTGACATTTTGTCAGAAGCGGTTAAAGCTGCTGAAATCATAGAAAAGAATGGTTTTAGTGTGGAAATTATAAATGTTCCTGTTATAAAACCTTTGGATTGCGAGACAATATTAAAAAGCGTTAATAAGACAAAATTAGCGGTGACTGTAGAAAATCATTCCATAATTGGTGGTTTAGGTTCAGCAGTATGTGAGTGTTTGTCTGAGACTGCACCTCATAGAGTTTTAAGGATCGGGGTTAATGATTGCTTCGGACAGAGTGGAACTCCTGATAAGCTTTTAGAATTTTATGGTTTGGATTCTGTCAGTATTGCAAAAAAAGTTATAGAGTTGAAAAGATGATACAATTAAGATCTGTTACAAAAAAATATAAAAATAATTATGCACTAAAAAATATCAATCTGGATATTTTATCTGGTGAGTTTGTATTTATTACCGGAGCTTCGGGCGCAGGTAAGTCTACTTTAATGAAAATGCTTTATAAGGAAGAAACGCCTACTACAGGAACTGTTCTTATAGGTGGTATTAATATTGCAAATCTTCCGCCAGAAAAAGTTCCAAATTTAAGAAGATGTATGGGGATTGTTTTTCAGGATTACAAACTTTTGCAAAACCAATCGGTATATGACAATATAGCATATGTAATAAGAACTCTCGGAATTAGTTCTTCTGATATAAGAACAAGAGTTACCGGAGCTTTAAAGGTTGTAGGTCTTTTAGACAAAGCAAAGGCTAAGCCGTCGGAATTGTCAGGCGGTGAACAGCAGCGTGTGAGTATTGCAAGGGCTCTGGTAAATGGTCCACCTTTGTTAATAGCTGATGAGCCAACCGGTAATTTAGATCCGAAAAACTCTTTAGAAGTTATGCAAATTCTTGAACAAATTAATCAGAGAGGAATTACGGTAATAGTTTCAACACATGATTATACTCTGGTTGACAGGTTTAGAAAACGTGTATTAACACTGGAAAAAGGCGAGATAATAAGAGATATTCAGGCAGGTACGTATGGACAATAGCAGGCAGCAATTAAAATCACAGGTAAAAAAGCATATTCCAAAAGATTGGTTATGTGAGCTGCGAATTGCTTACCGTATTGTAATGGAAGCAGTTAATGATATTAAAAGAACCGGTATAATTAATCTTGTCATTATAACGACTATGGCTGCAATTCTTACATTGTTCGGCGTGTTGTTCAGATTTACACTTTCTCTTTCGACGTTTGCTAATGAGTTAGGAAATGTTCTGGAAATTTCTGTTTATCTGAAGCAGAATACTTCACCTTCAATAGTGAAAGATAGAATCAATGAAATAAAACATGTTAAATCTGTAACGTTAAAAACAAAAGAAGAGTCTTGGAATAGTTTAAAGCAAGAGTTGGGGCTGCATGATATAACAAATCCGCTGCCTGACACTTTGAGGGTAAAAGTTGATAAGCCTGAAAATATTGGTGAAGTTTTTAATCAAATAAAACCAATAGCAGGTGTTGAAGACATAGGGTATGCAAAGGAGCTTGCTAAAAAAATGCAGGTATTGACAAATGTTGTCAATACAACTATGGTATTTGTAATAATAATATCGGCTGCATTAACAATAACAATTATCAATAATACAATTCAGCTGGTAATTCAGTCACGTAAGGAAGAAATAGAAATTATGCGATTAATGGGTGTAAGTAACTGGTATATTAAGACGCCTTTGATAATGCAAGGTGCATTTTACGGCTTTGTGTCATCAGTTATTGCTGTTATACCTTTAAATGGTATTCAGAGTTTGTTGATAAATGTGCATAAATTCTTTTTAATTCCGACACCTGCGTATGCGCAGAATATAGTAATTATTACTTTATTGTTGATTGGAACTGCGTTTGGTGCAATAGGCAGTTTCTTATCGATAAAAAAACATTTACAAGTATAGTATAGGTGACAGTAATGGATAAAACGATAGAATTAGTTAATAGCGTAAAAGATATACATGCGATGCCGAGTGTAATAGTAAAGGCTTTGAACATAATGAAAAAGCCGACAGCAAGTATGAAAGAGCTGGGTGACATTGTTATGTTTGATCAGTCTTTGACAATTAAGATTTTGGCGCTTGTAAATTCGGCATATTATGGTTTTTCCCAACAGATTAGTTCAATAAATATAGCTTTGTCATTACTAGGCATGGTTAAGGTAAAAAACATAATTGTAGCAGTTGCGATGAAGCCTATGATGTCAAATCAAGGCGACAAAGAATTGTGGAAGCATTCAATGCGTGTAGCTGCAGGTTGTGAGTATTTAGCTAATTTAACCAAGATTATGGATTCTGATGAAGCTTTTATTGCCGGATTTGTACATGATGTCGGTAAAATGGTGTTGCATATGTCAAACGAGAAATTGTATGCAAAAGTTATAAGTGCTGTTAATGATGGTGCCGATATTTTGGAGGCTGAGCGTAAATATTTTGACTCTGATCACGTAAAAACGGGGTCTTTACTTGCAAAAAGATGGCAGCTTCCGATTCTGCTTGCGAATATAATTTCATACCACCATGCCCCATCCCTGTCTTCAATTCCTGTGCCATGCAGTCTGGTATGCCTTATAGATACAGTTGTTCAAGAGAACTTTAATCCTAATGCTATTGATAAAGATTTTCTTAAAACTTTAGGTATTGATTTTGCGGATGTTGAAGATATGAGACAGGCGATATTACAAAGGGCAGAAGTTTTAATTTCAGAATTAGCATAAGGTGATTCTATGCAAAGCCGCCTTGTCTTAGTGTCTGAGGATGCAGATTTTTTTGAGTATATTGCTTCAAAGCTTTTGCTTAGAAAAAACGACGAAGTTTTGCTTTTAAATTTTGAAGAATTGCCATCAAAGTTGAATTTAATTAAAAAGTCTGTTTTAATAATCAATAGTGAGAATACAGAACATCAGACGTTAGAATTGTTGAAGTTGGTAAGCGGAATACCATCTGTTATTTTCGCATATAATGAAGAGGAGGCTTTTAAAGTTAGGGCATTTAAGAGTGGTGCTTTTGCCTTTGTTACTCCGCTGACTCCTGATGAGGAGTTGCAGGCGTTACTTATTTCTGGTTTAAACATTACTTCATTATTAGAAAAAAATATACAGTATAGAGATATTTTGGTGCAAAAGAATATTATAAAAGAGACGAATGAAGTTTTGTTGGATTATAATGCTATATTGGATCAGGAGTTGGAAAAGATCAGAAATTCATCTTGTACTTCTGTTTTGGTTGCAATTTCGCCGGATGACAGAACAAAATTTTTAGTAAATCCGAATCAGATAGAGACTATTATATTAAGTAATATAAGAAAAAATGATATTCTGATGAATTATGCGGCGAGCAAATATTTTTTGCTGCTGTATGATGCAGACATTGATGATGCGAAAAAAATCTGGGCAAAAATTAGTGCACAGTTGCCCGAACGTATTTATGCAGGTTTCGCAAAGACTTTTTCAAAAAGCCGGCAGCAGTTGGTTAATGAGGCATTAAACAAGCTGCATGAGGCTATTAATTATGATAAAGTTTATTCTAAAATGTTAGAGTATAACAGAAATACAGGACGCAGCAATTTCAAACTTTTTAGACAGGAATTGCAAAAAAAAGTGGAGAATGTTGTTTTGCCGGTTTTTTATCAGGTTAAGCAAAAGTATACAGACAAGCTTTTTGGCATTATTATAGAACAAGGAAACGGCGACGGTTACAATAGTTTATGTTTAAGGGGGCGCAATGCTTCTGCTATGTTCAAGATAACAACTCCGGGGTTTGCAAATATCAATATAGATATTACTTATGCTTCATCTCCCAATAATATTGATGCTAAGAGAATATCTTTAACTCCGGAGGAATTTGAGTCCGGTTTGCTCGAGGATTTGTTGGAGCAGTTTATACAGGAATTTAAAAAGGAGGTTAATAATGGCACAACTTAATATTGAAGACAGCTTAGTTTTAATAATAGATATTCAGGATAGATTGTTGAATGCGGTGTTTAATAAAGAGCTGGTTCAAAAAAAGTCTGCTATAATTGCAAGAGCTGCCGGTATTCTCAATATACCTGTAATTGTCACGGAGCAATATCCTAAAGGTTTGGGAAATACTGTTGAAACTTTAAGAAGCAGTTTGGATAAAGAAACTTTGTATTTTGAAAAAACGGCATTTTCGGCTCTGGTGGATTTGCAAATATTAGATGCAATAAAGAAAAATAATTGTAAACAGATTGTAATTTTTGGTATAGAGACCCATATTTGTGTTAATCAGACTGCAGAAGCTTTAATAAGAGCAGGTTTTGAGGTTAACGTTATAAGTGATGCTTGCGGAAGCCGTGCGGAAAGTGAGTATCAAGCCGGGTTGAACAGAATGAAAGATAATGGTGCTCACGTTTTAACAACGGAAATTGCCCTGTTTGAATGGCTTAAAACATCCAAGCACCCTAATTTTAAGGAGATTCAGGCTTTGATAAAATAAAAGAATTAAGCGTCTTGCAGAAAAATTTTATTTTAATTTATCAATTTTTATTAAGGCTTTCTTTAGTCTGTAAAGTTTTGCCTCTGTTGTGCCAAGCCCTGTAAGAAGCATTGTAGATTTTTCATTTGTTCTTTCATCCTCTATGTTGAATTTATTATAGAGTATCTCAGAAAGCTCAAAACCTGTAAGTCCGTCTTTTTTTATCAGTAATTTTGTAGGATCATCTCCGTAAAATTCTATATTATGCAGTGTTTTTTTTATGGAATCTATTTGGCGAATTAGGGTTTCGATTTTATTTTTGCCTTTATTAGATTTTAGATAGTTAATATTAGCTTCTATTGTGGCAAGCATTGGATATGATGGCGAGGTTGTATTTATCATATTTAAAGCTTTTGTAACATCAAGTTCACAGTTTGAATGAATAAGAGCAGTAGGATTAATCCCTCCAGCCGTTTTATGAAGAGACTGGACAGTAAAATCCGCATATGGAATTGCACTTTGTGGTAATAGTTCCGAAAACGGATATAAAGCTCCATGAGCTTCGTCTACTATTAGAAAAGTTCCGTATTTTTTGCATATATTACTTATTTCTTTTATGTCAGAAACAATTCCCTCATAGCTTGGAGAAGTAATTATAATAGCCTTAGGTGTATGTTTTTTTATAAGAGTTTCAATTTCGTAAGGACTAATACATTCAAAAATTCCCCAAACTTCGTTGTATTGAATTTGATATTCAACGATTTCGGCTCCGGCAAGTTTTGCTCCGTTTTTATGACAGGGGTGAGCTTTATCCCATATAAGAATTTTGTCGCCGGCATTGCAGCAAGTAAGAACTGCTGCAAGAATACCGCTTGTAGAACCGTTTGTTAAGAATTTTGTAAGTTTAGTATTATAAATTTTTGCGGCTTTACATTCAGCTTTTTCCAGTGCTTTTTCAGGATCAAGCGCATCAATTTCCGAAATATCGGAACGATACCATTGATAGAACTTATGATAAATACATAAACTTCCGCTATGGCTGGGAGTAGTAAATAATGTTATGTTATTTTTTTTCTTTAAAATTGAAATTAAACTCATAAATATATTTTAACAAAAACAAAAAATCGGATTAAGTGTATTTTATACGATTTAAAAATAATCCTAAAGTGTTACTATAATTGCTGTGTAATCACTTGTGAAGTGATTAAGTGTATGGTATAATATAAGTAGAGGATTTAATAAGTTCTCGATATGTAATCTGAAGAGCAAAATTTTCGGATGTGAAAATTTAATAGGGTAAAAAATTAATACAAAGCAGGTATTAATAAGAAGAAAACAGAAGGAATGCAAGTTTTCAAAGAATTACCCCCTCTGGAGTGTTATAGCCCCACACCACTCCTTAATAAAAAAGGTATCTGTTACTTAATTCAATATGGTGATAGCAATGGATACAATTTTAGTACAACGACCCCAGTTCGAAAAGGCTGCTACAAGTGCAGCAGGAATAGGTATTGCAATATGCTTATTACTTAGTCAAAACACAATTTTATCAGCCGGTGACATAGGAAATATGACAGGAATTTCTCCAACATTAAATTATGTACAGGAACAACAGCAGCACGATGAGGTATTATTTGAATCAGAAATTTCACAAAAATATATAGGTTCACAAGTAACAGAAATTGAGAAAGGCGTAAAACATGTCAGAATGATTAAATTTTATAAAAACAAACCCGTTAGGATAAATATAGTAGAATTATCACAGGGTGTAAACCAAAATTTGGTCGTAGAGCCTTCAATTGCATCGGACAAACTGGCATCCAGAAAAAAGATAACTAATATAGCACAACGAGATGGTGCAATTGTTGCAATAAACGGAGGTTATTTCAAACCTCAAACGGGCGTTCCACTAGGGACACTGATGATAAATAAAAAGGTTTATACCGGTCCGGTTTATGACAGAGTAGCAATGGGTATTTTTGATAACGGATTTGATATGGCAAGAGTACAACTAAAAGCAGAAGTTAAAACAAATTTAGGGGGTGTTAAAATTGATAATGTCAATCAGCCTAGAATGTTGTCAGTGCATACAATCGTATATACGCCGGATTGGGGCGAATATTCTCCGCCTTCTCCAAAGTATGGTATGCAGCTAGTTGTTTCGAACGGGAAGCCGGTGCGGTATTCATATGGTCAGAATAAAATTCCGGATGATGGCTATGTAATAGTTGGTCCGAAAAAGAATTTAGATAGAATAGCCGGAGCCAGACGATTTAAACTAGATTTAAAATTAAATCCCGAGTGGACTGATGTCAAACACATAATAAGCGGAGGTCCGTATTTAGTCAAAAATGGTGATGTATATGTAGATATGACAGCACAAAAACTCGGGTCGGTGGGTGGAAGAAATCCAAGGACAGCAATCGGATATACAAAGGATAATCATTTGATTATGTTAACAGCGGACGGAAGAGAAGGCGCATCAATAGGATTAACATTAATAGAACTGGCGGAGTTGATGAAGGAACTAGGTTGCGTTAATGCTATGAACCTTGATGGCGGCGGATCAACCGTAATGTATGTAAATGGTAAGGTTGTGAATAAACCTGCTGTTCAGGGTGGAATCCCACTTTCACACACACTTCAAGTAAGAAAAATAAGCTAGAATTTATTTTCCATAATACATATATTGCCCCTATGGAAGTAAACAAACTGCCCCTGTCTGATTTTAAGACAGGGGTTTGAGTATGTTTTGCATAAAAATGACAGATAAAACGAATCAGCAATGTAAATTTTTGTAACAAAAAGAAATAAAAAGTGTTACAGATGTCGTTACATGTGGAATATATACTATATAATAGTACAAGGATATGTTATCAGAATGGAATTAAAGGTAGACTTGACGGAAAATAAAAGTGCTTCAATGCATTCCCCGCAAGGCTTTCAGCTATTAGGGGGGAAGCCCGCTTGTAGAGACAGTTTTGCCCGAATTGGATTAGTTGAGAAGTTTAGTAGTTTAGCAGTTGAGAAGGAAGAATTAACTTACTCTGTCTTGTGCTGGTTAGTCACTTCCCCTCGCTCTTTGAGGAAGGGGGTAAATGTCTTGGTTTGGTTGGTCGCCATCCCTCGCCCCTTGAGGGAGAGGGTGCAGTCGTGCTCGAGCCGTCAGGCGAAAGCTACGAATGCGGGTGTGGGGTTAAAAACAATAATTCACGAATACCCCCCTACGGTCTCCGACCACTTCCCCCTCAAGGGGGGGCAGATGCCTGCGCTTGCAATCAACAAGCTTCGTATTCCCTTGCCCATTAGGGGAGAGCGGTCAAATTCATCCAACTTATTGCGTCATTCTGAGTCCAGCATCTATTCAGGTGCGAAGAATCTTTAAAACTTTACAAAAAGGAGATTCTTCGGGCTTCCGCCCTCAGAATGACGGCACTCTGGTAAGTCTCGCTTCCCCTCGCCCATTAGGGGAGAGGGTAGAATTTCAAGTTGAGCGTGAGCGAAAGTTAGAAATTCGGGTGAGGGGCTTTAAAACTTTTACTCCACATAAATTGAGGAGGTGTGCATGATAACCCTCAACACCAACCTCGGCTCAATGATTGTCCAATCAAACCTCACCTTCTCCACAAACGCACTCAATACCGCTATTGAGCGCATGACAACGGGCTTTAAGATAAACCACGCTAAAGACAACGCAGCAAATTACTCAATCTCAACGAGCCTTGCGAGCAAACTCTCATCTTACAGCGTGGCGCAGGACAACGTCGCCATGGCTTGGATATGCTAACAACTGCCGAAGATAGCCTAAGCCTCATATCCGATCACCTTTCCCGCATAAGAGACCTCACCGAACAAGCAGCCAATGGCACTTACGGACAAGACTCCCTAAACGCCATCCAATCTGAAATCACTGCCCGCCTTGCAGAATGTGATCGAATTGTCTCTAATACCGAATACAACGGCATAAAACTCTTTGGCGAAGGCGCTTCTTCTACAACCGGCGGCGGCGAATTTATCCAGCAAATCGACCCATTAACCGAAGAGGAAGCTCTTGCGCAGGGTTATACAATCATCAAAACTGCCGATGAGCTCCAGGCAATAAACAACAACCTAAGCGGCAAATACATCCTTATGTCCGACATAGACCTCTCCGGCATCGACTGGGATCCAATAGGTGATATAAATACGGGTACACCTTTTTCAGGTGAATTTAATGGTAATGGTCATGTGATAAGTAATCTAACAATTAATGACCCTTCTTCGAATGGGTTGGGTTTCTTTGGAATGGTTGAGAATGCAATAATAGAAAATGTAGGTTTAGAAAATATTAATGTTACTGGAGCAACCGTTGTAGGAGGACTTGTTGCAGGCGGCACCGGAAGTGAAATATCAAACTGTTATGTATCTGGAAGTATTTTGGGAGTAAATGGTAACGGACAAGGTGGAATTGTTGGCTTGCTAGGAAATGGAAGTATAACAAATTGTTATTCAGCTTGTGATGTAAGCGGGTCTTATACAGGAAGTCTTGCTGGACAAATTAGTAATTCTAATGTAGAAAACTGTTATGCAACAGGCAATGTAACAACTGGAGATTGTTTGGGCGGACTTATAGGAGCTATTGTAGGAGGTTCAGTAAAAAATAGTTTTTCAACTGGTAATGTAGATGGACAGAATTGCATAGGGGGCTTGGCAGGTATGATAAGTGGAGCAGAAATTTCTTCCTGTTATGCAACAGGAAAAGTTGCTGGTCCTACATTAACCGGAGCATTTGTAGGAGAGTGCTATGATGCAGTTTCAACAATTACAAACTGTCATTATTATGATGTTGTCAACTCTGGTATGACAGCGGTAGGAGATAATCGGGCAGGTACAAGTTTAAGTGGTTTGACAGATGGCGGCACGCCGCCTGCAAATAACAAACCTTTATATAAGCCGAATTTTGACAGCAATGCCACGGGTACTCAACAAAATGTATTATTCCAAGCCGGAATTCATTCTGATTCTAGCTCGCAAATAAATCTTGATTTGAGTTTCGGATACAGCGGGTTGTCCATCGATGTTTCATCTTCTGATGCTGCACGCAATTCATTAAACCAAATAGACGAAATGCTCTCCAAAATCAGATCTAAGCAAACCGAATACGGCGCAGCATACAATAGACTTGAATCAGCACTTGAGTCAATCGGGGTCTCGATCGACAATTTAACTTCTACACAATCAACCATTCGTGATGCTGATATTGCGGAAGTTTCAAGTGAGTACATACAAATGCAAATTCTACAACAGGCTTCTGCTACTCTCCTTGCGACCGCCAACCAAACACCATCGATAGCATTACAGTTGTTGTAATTAGGTTTATTCAGCCCCTCACCCGAATCCGTAACTTTCACCTGACGGTTCAAGCACGGCTTCTCCCTCTCCCCAAAGGGGCGAGGGGAATGTCAGGCGTAGCCCGACCTACTAACTTTATTTAGCCCCTCACCCGCATTCGTAGCCTTCGCCTAACGGCTCATGCACGACTGCTCCCTCTCCCACAAGGGGCGAGGGGAAAGTGACCGCCCAGCCCAATTCATTTACCCCCACCCCCAAAGGGGCGAGGGAATGCAACACTTGCCAGATTTAAGCGTAACGGAGCGAGGGAAAGGTTTTCGAAGCGATAGCGGGAGCGTGTCTGAGAAAAGCTTTCCTGAACAAAGTGGAGCGTTGAGAGTAAGTTCTTGATTTAAGCCCTCACCCGAATTTCTAAGCTCGCACAGCTCGCTAAGAAATTCTACCCTCTCCCCTAATGGGCGAGGGGATACGACTAACCACTCAATGCATTTACCCCCTTGGATTATTCGGGGTGTCGGAAAGTTCCCAGCTTCCCTCCACCTTACGGGCTTGCTCGCTTGCGGGAATGAGTTTACGTCCTTACGGACGGTGCTCCCGCTGCCGCACGCTCGTCATCGCCCTACCGAAAATCCGCTCTCCCCTAATGGGCGAGGGATGGTGACCAACCAGCCCAATTCATTTACCCCCTCACACAAGGGGCGAGGAGATTCACGCTCAAAGTGCCACGTCATTCTGAGCCCTATATCCGTTTAAAAACGAAAAATCCTTTTTACATAAGCCCCGATAGGCAAGGGAAAAGTTACATTTTCCCTCGCCCAATCAGGACTTTTTAATCTCATAGTATCTATCATTTTCGTCCTGTATTAATATTTATTATATCCGATACCCAAGGGATATAACTATATAAACCCAAACCTGCTGTAATTACAAGATACAAAATAATTACCGTTGTTAGAAGTTGTATTATTGACAAACCATAAAACACAGGTAATGGCATATTAATTAGATATGGAATAGCATTAATTACAGGTATTCTAAATAAAATTACATAAATTAATTCTGCAAATTTTACTATTAAAAAATACAAAATAGAAAGAAATATAGATTGCATTATATGATAGAGAAGAAAAGTTGTAAGATGTTTTCTTAATAGTGTTGCTATAATGAGCCAAACTAAACCAGCGCCGCCTGCTGTTAAATACGAAGCCGCAGATACTATTCTCTCTATTGGATATATTTGTCTAGATGGCTGCAACTATATCATCCTTTCTGTATTCATCTATAAAATCATCTAATACCTGTATAAATACAAGTTTATATTCGTCATTTTCAGGGCGCATATTTACTGCCGCACGATATGAATATATTGAACGCTCTACTTCATTATTCATATAATAAACATTAGCAATAAGAACGTATATGCTAGGATCAAGTTTATTTATTTTTAAAGCCTCTTTATACTGTTCTTCTGCCTCCTTGTATTTCTCTAAATTAGAATACATGTTACCAGCTAATATATAAGCATTTGCCTCTTTAGGATTAATAGCTATTGCTTTCTTATATAATTCTACAGCATCTTCATAATCTTTAAAATCTGATTTAGCAATAGCATAACATATATAAGCCTTGTAATTATCTCCTGGAAGAGCTATTGCTTTTTCAAAATAATCATAGCATTTTTGCTTATCTTTGTTTACAGCAAGTGTATTTGCAATACATAACGCTACTGTTTTATTATCCGGGGCTAATGCAAAAACCTTATAGTAATATTCAAGTGCTTTGTTGTAGTCAAACAATTTAAAGCAAACATTGCCTAAGTCCACCAGAGCCGTTAAATTTTCGGGATCAAGTGATAATGCTTTTTCATAATAAGCTCTTGCTTCTACGTAATCTTCAAAGTCGTGGTATAAAAGCGCTATTGCATTATAAATTTCAGGATCCTGCGAGTTAAAATCAAGTGTTCTGTTATAATAATGCAATGCCTTTGGAAAATTCTTTAATTCTGCATAAGTATTAGCAAGGTTATAATACACAAGGTAATTGCTTGGATTTACGAGCATTGCTTGATTAAAGTACTTTAAAGCTTTCTTGTAATCCTTTGAATAGAACCAAATACTTCCCAAATTCAATAACGTCTGCAAATCCTTAGGGTCAATTTCTAACAAACTTTCATAAACAGAAATAACTTTTTCATATTGGTTATCCAGAGCGTAATACTTTGCTAATTCATGGTAATTGTCAGTATTTTTAGGATCCAATGCCATTTTTAAAACGGTTTTTTCTATTGCTTTGTTTAATTCTTTTTTATCCATATTTATCTCTCAATGTTTTCGTATTCAGAATATTCTTTTGATTCTTCCAGCCATGTCTCTTGTGGAATACAGAATGCATGATTCCAAAACTTCTCTATTGCATATGTTTCTCTCTCGCTTTGCTGCAATATGTGAACTACAACATCCCCATAATCTATAAGATTCCATCTGTTTTTTGCATCGTTTTCTCTGCCAATAGGAAGTCTGGAAAAGGTTGTCTTAATTTTGTCTGTTAAATTCTCCGTCAGAGCTTTTACCTGTGTATTAGTTTGAGCAGAACATATGACAAAATAATCCGCAAATGATGATACATTACTTATATTTAAAATAGAAATATCTTTTGCAATTTTTTCTTCCAAAAATCTGGCTATAATACAAGCAAATTTATATGATGTTAACTCAGTATTCATTCTAACTCCAACATGTTCACACGCTTTTCATGCCTTCCGCCCTCGAAATTCGTGACAAGCCATTCATCTACAATATCCAGTGCCAGACCCGGTCCTATAACTCTTTCTCCTAGGCAAAGTATATTTGAATCATTATGTTTTCTGGTCATTCTTGCTGAATATGTATCATTACATAATGAAGCTCTGATTCCTTTAAATTTATTTGCAGCAATAGACATTCCAATTCCTGTTCCGCAAACCAGAATCCCTCTTGCACCTGCTAAAAGTACTCTTCTTGCAACTTCTTTGGCTATAACCGGATAGTCACAAGAGTCTTCACTATAGCAGCCCTTGTCTTCAACTTCTATTCCCTGCTGCTCCAGATGTGCTACTATTAGGGTTTTAAGGCTAAATCCTCCGTGGTCAGAACCTATTATTATTTTCATCTTTTATTTCCCTCTTTGTAACAATTGTAACATTTTTGCAATAATTTATCAATAATGAACATTTTTTTTATTTAATATAGATATGCTAGGTCGTATTAATTCTGTTTATCCTTCATTTAAAGCATCAATTTCTGATAGTGACATTGATGGTCTTGGGCATGCAAAGCAGCATTTCAGCGATTGTTATCTTATGACAACACTTGAAACGCTGTCACATACTTCTAATGGCAGAAATGTATTGAAAGAACAAATAGAATATGATGATAATAATCCAAAGCTTATAAATTGCTATTTATACAAAGATAATGGAGAGAAGGAAAAATATGTAATTCCAACAAATGCTGTTGTTGATGGGTATGAAAAATTATACAGACAGCAGCCAAATGAAATTATACGAAGCATAGATATTTCTGTAGCCGAATATGAAAAAAAATACAAATCAAAACCTTGGATTTGCAGGGTGACAGACAAGTTTAAAACGTATCCGTTTGAAAATAATCTGCCATCTCATTTTATGAAAATATTTACAGGAATAAACCCTCGAATTATTGGAGAAACAGATTTTAATATAGATTTAGAAGGTTACAGAAATGAGGTAATGGATTTATTCAGACGTATGGATAAAGAAAAAGACCATAGTTTTGTTATAGGTACGGGTGTTAAAATGTTAGATGGCAGAACATGGCATGTGTATGTTATAGAAGATGTTGATTTAGATAACAATACTATAACAGTAAAAGAAAAAAGGAATAATAATCCTAGAACCATGCATATTGATACAGCATTAAAAACCTTCAAGTTTATTGTTGGTTACTTTAACAGCGATCTTGCTAAAAAGGAATCTCAACAATAAATGTTGAACCGTTGTTTACTTCACTCATTAATGAAATTTTACCTTCATGCAATTCTACAAGTTCTTTTGTTATTGTAAGCCCTAATCCTGTTGAACTTTCTTTTTTAGTATATGCGCTGTCCAGTTGTACAAATTTCGCAAAAATTTTTCCGTGATATTTTTTATCTATACCGATACCATTATCATGAACAGTGATTTTAAATGCTTTATCATTTGCACTGACAGAAATTTCTACAGTATCATTCTCCGGTGAATATTTTATGGCATTGCTTATAAGATTATATAATATTTGTTGGATTTTTTGGTAATCAGCAAAAACTTCAAAATCTGTCGGCATATCTTTCTTGAGTGTAATATTTTTTTTCTGTGCAAGCGGCATCAGAATATTACAAGCTTCATCAACGGCTCTTGAAATCCAAAATGTGCTTTTTACGATTTTCATTGCATTTGCTTCAATTTTAGACATATCAAGAATCTCGTTTATCATACCAAGAAGATGGGTCGCAGATACTTTAATATCATTGACATATTCTTCCTGCTTTTGATTAAGATTGCCGTATAATTGGGTGCTTAAAATATCAGAAAAGCCTAAAATAGAATTCAGTGGTGTTCTTAGTTCGTGCGAAATGTTTGCCAGAAACTCATTTTTTACTTTGTCAGCTTCAAGAATCTTTTCATTTTGCTCTTTTATAGTCTTATATGCTTTATTTTTTTCAATGATTCCGTCTTTCAATGCTTTTAACTGAAGCTTAAAGACATTGGAAAGCTCGGAATCTTTTAAAACATATGAAAGAATAGAAGAGACAGCGTCTAGTGCGGTTAAATCTTCTTTTGTATAATAGTTTTTTTCTCTCTTTGCTAAAACTATTAAGCCAAAAATGGTTGATTTTATTGATATTTTAGAAACAATAAACGATTTTAATCCGGTATATTCAAGAGCTTTTATAAGTTTATCTTCTGAATTTAAAATTGCTCCGCCTTTGCTGAACACGAAAGTTTTTAACTCTTTATTCAACGAATAGAGCGTATCAACTATGTTTGAGCCGTGTTTTTTATAATTGTATTTAAGCTGCAGGCTGTCAGGATTTGCAAAATAAATAAAACCGTCATCAAAAATTAAAAATTTTTCCAATTTTCTGAATAGATTGACTCCTGTTTGAGATTCTGTAATATTAATTTCAAACAAAGATGGTATAAGTTTTAAAATCTTATCAGGCGGTAATACTGGCATAAATTTGCAATTCCTTTATTTACAATACTTGTTTAAATATATTTCATCTTTTTTAGCAAGATCAAATCTGCTGATTTTCTTTGATAAATCTGCTCTTCGTTTTACCATCACGCAAGGCGGCTGCATCATCATACGGCGGTGTTTATTATATATTTTAAAATACTCATTTACATAATTATACGAAATTTTATAAGCCTTTAACTCCATGAATATTGCACTTATGCTACTATACAGAACCATTTTGTTCAATTCATTGTGCTCTGTATTATTTTTATTTAACAGAATTTTTATGGCTTCGTCATAATTACCAAGTTTGGCATACGCTTTGCTTATAATGATTGTGCTTACAAGTTCCTGATTATTTATAATTTTGCACCCTTTTTTATGAACATCCACTGCAGTCTGATAATCCTTTTTTATATAATATAAAGAGGCCAGATGGTTATAAAGCATGTTTTTTTCAAAAGGATTTATGGATAGTTTTGCTGCAGTTGTTCTATATTCAATGGCTTTATCAATGTTTCTAGGGGGGTGTTGTAAATAGTTTCTGGCTCTGTTTTCATAGTAATAAGGGATGAATGAATAAATAATAAGCAAAAAGATAAAAGTTAAGACGAATCTCTTCTTACCCGCAGTTTTTGATTTTATTTTTATAGTACGTAAAGCAAAAAATACTACAATCAGTAAAACTATTGATACATAGAATATAATATTATATAAAGACAAATAAGAATTAACTAAGAAATTTATCATACACTCTCCTCAAAAAATTTTACACCCAAATATTATTTACCAATACATTTCCCCCCCCCTTTAGCCGGCGGATAGAGAGAATATATCGTAAATTTCTTGATCTGAAAGCTCTGTAATAATCTTTTCACCTTCATATACGGCAAGATCGGCAAGTTCTTTTTTAGACTTAAGCATTTCGTCAATTTTTTCTTCAAACGTTCCGAGTGTAATAAGTCTGTGCACCATAACGTTCTTATCTTGTCCTATACGATAGGTTCTGTCTGTTGCCTGTTCTTCTACTGCAGGATTCCACCAGAGATCGTAATGGATTACGTTTGTAGCACTGGTTAGGTTCAAACCTGTACCGCCTGCTTTAAGCGAAAGTATCATAACTTTTCTTTCATTGTTATTTTGAAAATCATCTATCAAATGTTCTCTTTGTGGCACTGTAAGTGAACCATGGAAGAAGGATGGCTCCGTTTCACATTCTTCTGCAAGAATTTTTGCAAGCAAATCGCCCATTTCTTTATACTGTGTAAATATAAGTGTTTTTTCGTTATTGTCTAAAATACTTTGTACAAGTGAAACGCATTTTTCCGTTTTACCTGAAAGTTCCTTTGACATTTCTCCGCTCTTTAGGAAATGATACGGATGGTTGCATATTTGCTTTAATGCAGTAATAAGCTTAAATATATTGCCCCTTCTGTTTACACCTGTAAATCCGCTAATTTTCTCCATCATTTCATTGAGTGTTTTTTCGTAGAGAATTGCCTGAGGTTTTGCAAGATAACAGTAATCATTCATAACCATTTTGTCAGGAAGATCTGAAATTACGTGTTTATCGGTTTTTAAACGTCTTAAGACAAACGGAGAAATGGAAAGTTTAAGCTTAGAAGCTCTAGAAGTCTCTTTGAAACGCTCAATAGGAACTGCATAACTCTTTTGAAATTCTTTTAATGAGCCGAGATATCCCTTATTAATAAAATCAAAAATACTCCACAATTCAGTCAGCCTGTTTTCTACAGGAGTACCTGTCATTGCTATTTTAATATCTGATTTTAATGATTTTATAGCAAGAGTTTGCGCCGTATCAGGGTTTTTAATATTTTGTGCTTCATCAACAATTACCATACCCCAGCTGTGTTTTTTCATTTCTTCGACATCTATTCTCATAATGGCGTATGTTGTAAGTATGACATCATTATTCAGATCGAGTTTTCTGTCCAGACCGTGGTATGTAACCGATTTTAGGGATGGTGCGAACATCTGAAGCTCTTTCATCCAGTTACCCATAAGAGTTGTCGGACAAATAACAAGTACAGGATTTTTAAGTTTCTTTTCTTCTTTAAGTTTAAGTATTAAACTTATTACTTGAATTGTTTTACCTAACCCCATATCATCCGCCATACAGCAGCCAAAGCCCTTAGAAACGTTTGTCCAGAGCCATTTAAGACCCGTCATCTGATACGCTCTTAATTCGCCCTTCAATTCATCCGGCTGAGAAACTTCAACAGGTTTGGCAAAGTCTTTTATAACATTTGCATATGCCTCATCATAGTTAAAATCGTAGTTTTGGAGCTGACCTGACATAGAAGCATGAATAAGCTCTAATCTGGTCATTTTCTTATGATTAGCGTTCTTTATCTGATCTATTAATTTTAAGCCTTCTGCTTTATCTACAAGAATGTATTTGCCGTTGTATTGAATAAGTCCGTTGCTCTCATTAACAAGTTTGTTAAATTCCTCAAGTGAAATCTTTTCATCACCGAGCGAGACTTCGTAAGAAAATTCTAAAATATCATCAAGTGAAATAGCACTCGTTGACACCGTATTAAATATCTGCATTAATTCAGCCGAGCGTGAAGCTTTTACTTTTGCATTAATAGAAGCTCTAGGAATAATTATGTTTGTTAACTCTTCAGGTAAAATGACTTCAATCTGGGCTTTTTGCAGATAATAAGCTGTTTGTGCAATAATTTTATAAACTTCATTAAGGCTTAATGTCAGTGATAACTTGTCCTCATCCTCAAACAATGTTTCAAGCTCCGGCATATACCTTACTGCATAGTTAAGCTGCTTTTCTATAATTTTGCCGATATCTTCCGTATCCAAATCCCAAATCTTGTCTTTTTCATATAAATCATCAAGCAGAATACATTCGTTAGTCTTTCTGTTTTTGATATGAATTTTTAATTCAAATTCATCATCACTAACTTTATTCACTTTAAAGAACGGTATCAAATCGTATTTACCGAGATAAAGCTCATCAAACCATTGTGCAATGTTTTCAGCAACATCTTTACCTTTGAGCAGGCAGCGCTGTTCAAGGTCTTTAATCATGTAGTGACCGGATTTAATATCCTTAAAACGATACGCTTTTATACCTAAGAATTTGTAGACGAGGTAGTTTAAATACTCTCTTACGAATCTTTCCACAAAATTCTTAGGTTGCACTCCTTTGATAAATAAGTTTTCCGGAAGATTATTTTCCAGCTCATTAATAATTTTTGCCGATTCTTTATTAGAGATAATCGGTTCGTAGACGATTCTGAAAGAACTGCCGGAAGCGGTTTCTCTTCTGTGCACAGTCGGTATAAAGTATAATTTTTCAATTAATTTCATAACAAAATGCGTAAGTTTGTTAAAATACGCAAAAGTCTGAGTAAGTGATGAAAAATCAACAATTTCACCAAATCCGCCAAAATAATCCAACACAAGATCCAATGGCATAATGTAACCGATTTGCCCGTTTACTTCTTTAGAAGTAAAACGAAACATTGAGCCTTTTGACTTCAAATAAAACTGAAAGTTATTTGTCGGTGTGACAAAAAAGCTTAACTTAGGATTTTCTGCCGTTCCGTCATTTATTAAAAGAAAACTAGTGTTTCTCACTGGAGAATTAGGAGAGAGAAAAATACCTTCAAACTCGTCTTCTACGAGTTGATAAATTAAGCTTAAAGTATACCTGAAATCCTTATTTTTAAACCCTTCCGGATTTTCACTTAGGTTGAAGAAAAATTCATCAACATTATTTTTTTTGAGTGATAAATCTATATTAAGTGGTTTCGTATTATTTTCTAGTGTCATATATTCTCTCTATTTACAAAATATTAATACATACGTAAAGAATAAAATTACGCAAATTACAAAGATAGGACATAATATGATTCCAATAAGCAATATCCAACTTGTAATTTTGTGAAGTTTATTTAAAAATTCAGGATCTGCAAATTTAGCAATCAAGTAATATAACAAATAGAACACAACTCCTACAATGAGTAAAAGTAGAGCAATATCAAATTTACGTAATGAATACAAATATAATTGTTCCAAATTTTCTCCTTTTTATAAAATTAGGGAGCGCAGGAGGTGCACTCCCTTAATATTTGTTATTTTACTTTATAAGACTTTCGCAATCCATTTCTTCAGGTTTTTTGATGCCCATAAGTTGAAGAACTGTCGGAGCAACGTTACACAATGCGCCATCTTCTTTTAGTTCAACCTTATTAGGGGCATTAATTATTGCTAATGGTACTTCATTAGTAGTATGTGCTGTTTGAGGTTTTCCGGTTTGTTCATCAACCATAACTTCTGCATTTCCGTGATCTGCAGTAAGAACCATTATAACATTGTTTTCTTTGCATTTTTGAGCAATTTTGCCAACACACTCATCAACAACGTGACAAGCCTTTGTAGCAGCATCAATTACACCAGTATGTCCTACCATATCAGGGTTTGCAAAGTTTACAAGAATGAAGCCATAATCTTCATTATCAATCGCTTTTAATACATTTTCGCAAACTTCAGGAGCACTCATTTCTGGCTGCATATCATAAGTTGCAACTTTTGGAGACGGAACTAGTACTCTTGTTTCGTGAGGTTGCGGCTCATCAATTCCGCCATTAAAGAAGAATGTAACGTGTGCATATTTTTCAGTCTCAGCTGTTCTGAATTGCTTAATTCCGTTTGCTTCTAATACATCTCCAAGAATATTCTTTAAATGTGTTTTAGGGAAAGCAACAGGGAAATTAAATGATTCATCATAACTTGTCATTGTGCAGTAATAAATGTTATTCAGAACTTTTTTACGGTTGAAGCCGTCAAAGTCTTTGAAATTAATAGCTTTTGTAATTTCTCTTGCTCTGTCCGGTCTGTAGTTAAAGAAAATGATTGAGTCATTATCGTGAATTCTGCTTTCTTCTATACCTTCTTTGCTGCCAATAGCAGTAGGAAGAACAAATTCATCAGTCACGCCGTTTTCGTAAGATTTTTTAACCCCTTCAACCGCAGAAGCTGCATGTTCGCCTTCACCAAAGAGCAGGCAGTTATAACCTTTTTCAACTCTATCCCAGCGGTTGTCTCTGTCCATAATGTAATATCTTCCGATAACTGTTGCAACTGGCGGCAGGTTGTATTTCTTCAATTCATCTTCCACTGTTTGCAGATAAGTGCAAGCGCTTGATGGCGGTGTATCACGACCATCGAGGAAAGCGTGTACATAAACTTTTTTAAGCCCTTCATCTGCAGCAAGCTTGATTAAAGCAAGAACATGGTCTAAAGAAGAGTGTACACCGCCTGTTGATACAAGACCGTATATATGAAGTGATGAATTATTCTTTTTAGCATGCTCAATCGCTTCAAGAAATTTTTCGTTTTTGAAGAAAGAGCCGTCTTTTATTGCTCTGTTAATTTTTGATAAGTCTTGATAAACAACTCTTCCTGCGCCGAGATTTAAGTGACCTACTTCGCTGTTACCCATCTGTCCGTGCGGAAGTCCGACATATTCTCCGTCAGCATGGATTTTTGTAGATGGGTAATCTTTTATTAACTCCTGAACATGAACAGGGTGTGAAAGTTTTGTAGCATCATATTTTTCTGAGCCGGTAGAAATTCCCCAGCCGTCCATAATACATAATAAAACTCTGTTAGTCATATTATTATCTCCTCATAAAGTCTCTTTTAACCCTAATAGTTTATGACAAACAGGTGCAAATGTAAATTGCAATATTATAAAGACTGTAATTATTAACTTTTGTAAAGAAAAATTTGCAAGCTGAAATTCAGTCAGTATAATGGTTTTGAACAACTGGCTCGAAATTGAATAAAATTTTATAAGGTACATATAGCAATTTTTATTTCTTTCGGGTGTTTATATATGTAGATTCAGTAGATGTATTTATAGATTTATGGGATTAAAATAAAGTAAAGTAAGTTGTAAAATATAGGAGTACTTAGTTATGTCAGATGAATTAACAATTCAAGCGGTAAATCAACCACAAGTTCAACAGAAAAAGAAATCAACTACCCCTTATGTATTAGGAGGTGTTGTAGGCGGCGGTCTTGTTGGTGCAGGCGTTAACAGCTTAGTTAAAAAGCCAACCTCCTGGGAAGATGTAGTTAAAGAAGCCAAGGACACTACAGATTTCTCAACTAAGGCTGAACCTGCTTCTTGGGAAGGGGTAAAATCAAAGGCTCAAGCTGTAGAAGATGCAAAAAAGGCTTTAGAAGAGGCTTCAAAACCTCAACTAGCTGATAGTGCAGCTGAAAAGCAGGTTTATGATAAAGCTGTAAAAGAAAAAGAGGAAGCTTTTAATAAGTTATATGACCAAAAGAAAGCTGCTTTAGAAAATACAGCTACAGGTAAAGGTAAGGCTAAATTAAAAACATTTGATCAGTTGGGAGAATATCCTGAAACTAATGTTAAAACAGGCAAAGCTTTTACAAAAGCAGATAGAAGTGATATTAAAAAAGTTTATGATGATTTAATACGTGATTATAATAATGCTGAAACAAGAGTTGAAAACACTATTGCAACCGGTGTAGGCGGAGAAAAATCTGCAAAAATGAGTCAAATAAAAAATTATATGGATGCTCAATATGGTAAATATGCAACAAAAACAAATGATGAAATTGATGATATATTTGCAAAAAGAACTGAGTTAAAGGGTTATTTAGGATTCAAGACTGAAGTTCCTACAAAACAATATGAGGAAGCCCTGCAGCTTGCAACAAGAGAATATCCTGAATTTACTTCTGCTTCTTTAAAACCGGAACAATATCTGGAATTCGGTGAAGAAGTTGTTGATCCTAAATCAACTTCTATTCCAAAAGGATATAATAGAAAAGGCGTTCATTTAATTGATCCTGCAACAAAGAGACCATCTCCAAAAACAACATACATTGACTATAAAATGGATGATTTGAACAAGTTTGTTGAAGAGCAGGAAAAATTAGTTGCTGAAAAGCGCACAGCATATGCTGATGAATTATTTACAAATGCTCACGAATCAGTATTATTAAGAAAACAAAAAGATCGTTTTATGACTGATTTTGGTGCAAATGTTGAAAAGGGCTTAGCTACGCAATCAGGTTACTATAATCCAAAAACAAATGTTTTGAATATGAGTGACATACTCAATGAATCTAAAAGAAACCGCTTAACAGTAGGTGCCGGTAAAAAGGCTAAAATCGGTTATGCTGCTGATATGAAGGAATTAAATAGAGTAATAAAGGCCGCAGAAAAAGCCGGAACTGTACCTGCAATGCCTGCTATCTTAAATGGTTATTATGCTGGAGTTACTGATCCAAAGGTTGCTTTAGAAATGGCTGGCGCTCGTAATGCAATTGCAACTTCTTATAATAAAGAACTCAATGATTTAGTGAAGAAGATTGACAATTGTGTAAATGAAACTTCTGTAATTCAGACATTAGATGAAAAGATTGCTGATATCAAGGCAAATGATAAGGGACTTCAAAAAGCAAAAGCTAAATTAACAGAACAATTCCCGAATGTGTTTAAACAGGAAGGTGCAGGTTTAACTGCTGAACAAATTGATTCAAAGGCTAAAGAATATGCAGAAAAGAATTTGAAGAAATCTTATCAGGAAGCTATTGATGCTGCAAAAACTAAACTTGATGAAGCTACAGGTAAAAAAGGCGTAGTAAATGAAGAACTCAAAAAACAAGCTCAAAGCAAGTTAGATGATGCAAATAAAGCATTAAGAGAAGCGGCAGAAGAACTCGGTAAAAAATTCAAAAAAGGCGGTACTAATAAATGGGTAGCAGCAGGTATAGGTGCTGTTATCGGAGCCGCAGCACTTTACGGAGTGGCAGCGTCAAAAAACAAAAAAGCGGTATAAGCGATTCAATAACTAACGAAACTTATTTTACAAACAACAATATAATATCCGGTTGAGAAATTGACCGGATATTTTTGTATTCTTTCTTTGAATTTACCTTTTGGGTTAGGATTATCACCCACCCCAACCCGCCCTCTTATAGGTCGGGAGCACTCCAAACCTGACGTATTCTTTCCCTATCATTGGCGTGCGACTTCCAAGTTTGGCGCATTGCTTCCATTTTGAGGGAAGCGGCTTGCCGGCAGAGAGCGGAGGTGTTTTGCTTAAACAAAAACCGCAGACTCGTTTAACGCCGGCAAACAAGCAGGTTAGGATGGATGCTGATTTTTTATACAATGTTTTTATGATATAATTCGATACGTAATAATACTGAAATCCAAACGGGGAATGAGAGATGCTAAAGTTGAAAGAAATTAACGAAAATATCAGGAATTTTATTGCTAAACATCCTGAATTATTTACAATTCTGGGTTTATGCATATTATTCTACTTTATATTTTTTCATAACATATGGGCCTATGCTCTTATGGATGTGGATGAAACAAGATACGTTTCTATGGCAGAAGATATGTACAGGTCAAAGAACTTTCTTACTTTATATCTTAATCATCAATATTTCTTTGAAAAACCACCGCTTTATTTCTGGGGAGAATGTTTATCTTTTGCAATATTCGGTAAAATAAACGAATTTACAGCAAGATTTCCTGTTGCTTTATATGGAACACTTTCCTGTTTTCTAACATATTTTATGGGGAGAAAACTGGTCTCTCGTAAATATGGTGTAGTTGCTGCGCTTATTCAGGCTACTTCTATGGAATTTCTTATATTAGCAAAATTTGCAATTTTAGATATTGTTGTTTCTACTTGCGTATGGTTTTCATTATGTTTTGGAATGTACACAAATTTCTGTCGGGAAAAGAATAAAAAATATTTCTGGTGGTTGTTTTATTTCTTTTCCGGTCTGGCAGTTATGGCAAAAGGCATACCGGGCTTTGTTGTACCATTCGGTTCAATGTTTATCATCTCTATTTTTTCTAAGAAATTTAAGGAAATATTCAGACCGCAGTACTTCATTGTTGGTATGATAATCTTTTTATCAATAACTCTACCGTGGCATATTACAATGCTGGAGATGCATGATCCGTTGTTCTTTAATGAGTATATAATGAAACACCATATTGAAAGGTTTATCGGCGGTAACGTTCTGGGAAGAGAACAGCCTTTCTATTTCTATCTTTTAACTATACTCTGGGGATTTTTCCCTTGGATTATATCAACTCTTGTCGTTTTGATAAGAAAAATTCAGAAAAGAGATTTTAAGTTCAAAAATTTAACAATTCCGCAGCAATTTATAGTTTATAACGGGATAATTGCTTTATTTATTCTTCTGTTTTTCTCTTCTTCTGATACAAAATTAATAACATATATACTTCCAATTTACTGCTCATTAGGCTGCCTTGGTGGTTATATCTGGACAAATTACATAGATAAAGGCGAGTATAGCAGGTTTATCAATAAAACAGTTTATATTTTGGGCGGAATTTTTATATTTGCTTCAATTGTGGCAATATTTACGCCTTTGTATCTTCCAAAACAGCTAAATCATGATATTGCTGCTGCAAAACCAATGTGTATTGTGCTTCTGTTTGTAGCCGGAGCATTCTCTATTTACTTTACTAAAATAGAAAAATATGGCAGAGTTTTCTTTACGTATGTATTTCTTATGGTTCTATTATCAGCTTTCGGAACAGAAATTTTCTTTGAAATTGACTACAAGTTCGGGCAGAATGATTTATTAAGATTTGCAAAATACGCAGATGAACACAATAAGGCGTTAACTACATATAAGTTCTGGAATAAATATTCATTAAACTATTATGGTGATGACGGAAAACCTGTAGTTTACGGACTTACTTATGATATTGAGGATTTAAAGAAAGCTTTGCTTATAAAAAATAACCTTGTAATTATCCAGAAAAAACATATAAATGATGATATAAGAAAATTGAATTACAGAATCATAGACAGCGGAAGGAAGTATATTCTTGTGGATAAAGGAGAAGAATAATTTTACAATCCTTAATAAGTTTATGTGGTAAATTTAAGTTATGGGAAAATTTATACCTTTACATATCCACTCGGAGTTTTCACTCCTAGACGGAACAATAAGAATCGGGGATCTGGTAAACTATGCTAAGGAAAATGAACTTCCGGCAATAGCGGTTACTGATCACGGTGTAATGTATTCTGCAATAGAATTTTACGAAAAAGCTAAAGAAGCAGGTATTAATCCGCTTATCGGATGCGAATTTTATGTTCATGACGGAGATATTCATGTTCATGATTCTTCAAATAACCCGCTTTATCACTTAATTTTGATATGTAAAGACGCAGTCGGGTATAAAAATCTTATAAAACTTGTTTCAACAGCCTGGTGTGAAGGTTTTTATTATAAGCCGCGTATAAATTTTGAACTTTTAAAAGAGCATCATGAAGGTTTATTGTGTGCTTCTGCCTGCTTAGGAGGCGAAGTCTTGCAAAACCTTTTAAAAGGTGATTATAACAAAGCAAAAGAAACTGCACAAAGGTATAAAGAGCTTTTTGGGGATGATTATTACATAGAACTTCAAGACCACAATTTGGATGATCAAAAACGTACTAATCCTGATTTAATTAAAATAGCACGTGAGCTTGACATCAAGATGATTATTACAAATGACTCTCATTATCTAAGAAGAGAGGACGCTGATGCTCAGGATACCTTGCTTTGCCTGCAGACAAATGCTGATAAGGATGACCCGAACAGATTCCATTTCCCTAATAATGAGTTTTATATCAAGTCCAAAGAAGAAATGCGGAAAGCTTTCTCCTGGATGGATGACGCTATGTTTGAGGAATGCGTTCAGAACACAGAAGATGCAGCAGCTAAGTGCCATATAGAAATTGAGCTTGGAAATGCACCACTTCCTCATTATGAAGTTCCTGAAGGGTATACAAACGAAAGTTATTTAGAGCATATTGTATATGAAGGTTTAAAACAAAGATACGGAGAAATATCCGATGATTTAAAACAACGTGTGGATTACGAGCTTAGTGTTATTAATAAAATGGGATTTGCTGCGTATTTCCTTATAACATGGGATTTTATACATTATGCCAAAACTCATAACATCCCTGTAGGACCGGGGCGTGGTTCAGCTGCAGGAAGCGTTGTTGCTTATGCTCTTCAAATAACGGATCTGGATCCTATTAAACACCACCTGTTGTTTGAAAGATTCCTGAATGAAGAACGTTTCACGATGCCCGATATTGATATTGACTTCTGCATTGAAAAACGCCGTCAGGTAATTGATTACGTAACCCAAAAATACGGTGAAGACAGAGTTTGTCAGATTATTACTTTCTCCACGTACGCACCGAAAGCGGCATTCAAAGGTGTCGCCAGAATTTTAAAAATCCCTTTCGCCGAAAGTAACAGACTTTCAGGCTTAATTGAACCGGCAATTGAACTTGCACAGGCAACAAACCCAAAGGCAAAATGGATAAGAGATGCGATTCAGGTAGAAGGTTCAGAGCTTAGAAAGTTATATGACGAGGATTATCAGATTCTTAATCCGGAAACCGGCAAAACTGTAGGCTTTAAGAAACTAATTGATATGTCTATAGCGATTGAGGGGCTGAAATGCGGTACAGGTACACACGCTGCAGGCGTTATTATTTCCCATGCACCATTAGATACAATTATTCCGGTTCAGCCATCAAAAGACGGTATCGTACAGACTGGTTATCCGCCTCATGAGGTAACGGAAGTTCTTTCTCTTTTGAAAATGGACTTTCTGGGGCTGAGAAACCTGACAATGATTTACAAAACCGTAGATATGGTTAAAAAATACAGAGGTGTTGATATTGACATAAATAACATTCCTCTGGATGATAAAGAAACTTACAAAATGCTCGTGAGAGGCGAAACCGTCGGAGTATTCCAGTTAGAATCCCAGGGCATGATTAACCTTGTAAAACGCCTAAAACCAGACGTATTTGAAGATTTAGGCGCTCTTGTTGCTCTGTTCCGTCCGGGACCTCTGGGTTCGGGGATGGTGGATGAGTTTGTTGCAAGAAAACACGGATTAAAAAAAGTTACTTATGCACACCCGTTGTTAGAACCTATTCTTAAAGATACATACGGCACAATTGTGTATCAGGAACAAATTATGCAGGTTTTCCAGACTCTTGCGGATTATACGCTGGGTGAAGCTGATATTGTCCGTCGTATGATGGGAAAGAAAAAAGTCGAAGAAATGCAAAAACAAAAGGGTAAGTTTATTGAACTTGCTTCAACAAGACATGATATGAAGCCTGAGGACGCTGCTACCCTGTTTGAACAAATAGAAGCTTTCGCATCATACTGCTTCAACAGGTCTCATTCGGCAGCTTATGCCTTTGTAGCGTATCAGACAGCTTATCTTAAATGCCATTATCCTGTAGAATATCTTTCTGCACTTCTTTCCAGTGTTTCAGATAACAAAGATCAGACACAATTATATATAGAAGAAGCGCAAAAGTACGGTATAAAAGTATTGCCGCCGGATATTAACCACTCATATCTTGAATATACGCCTGACGGGGATAATATAAGATTTGGGCTTGCTGCGATTAAACAGGTGGGTGAGCCTGTAGTAGAAGCTATTATCAAGGAACGCGAAGAAAACGGCGAATTTAAGAGTATTTTTGATTTCTGTAAACGTGTTGATGCAAAATTCGTTAACAAAAAGTCTCTTGAAGGTTTGATAAAAGCCGGAGCTTTTTCTAATATCGAAAAGAGCAGAAAACAGCTTTTTGAAAACATAGAACATATTCTGGATGTAACTTCAAAAGAAGCTAAAAATAAGGCTATGGGGCAGGTAAGCTTATTTGCGGCTATGGGGGCTGATGATGAATTTTCAAATGTCCAATATCAACTAACCGGAAGCGACGCAGAGTATTCTGATAAAGAAATTCAGCAGTTTGAAAAAGAATTTTTGGGATTTTACGTAACCTCACATCCTTTGTTCTCTATAAGAGATAAGATGCAGTTTTTGATGACTCATAGAATTACAGAGCTTCCTGAGGCAAAAGAGGAAGAAGAAGTTACAATCTGCGGACTTGTTACAGCCACAAGACAAATTCCTACCAAAAAGGATCCGACAAAATTCCTGAGGTTTGTAACACTTGAAGATCTAACAGGGAAGGTCGATTGCGTATGCTTCCACAAGAAACTGTTAGAGTTCGGCGATCTTCTGCAGCAGGATAATAAAGTCGTAATAACCGGAAAAGTTCAACATAGAGGTGATGAAGGGCAGGTAAGCGTCCTCATAGATAATGTAAAATCGGTTGAAAACTCTAATATAGTTACTTTGAGCCTGAAAAGAGATGTAAAATATGAAGAATTGTGCGGAATAAAGAATATTTTAGCCAAACATCACGGAGATGATCCAGTAATGTTTAAGCTTCCGCCAATGGAAGGTTACAGCACCAAGATTCTTACATCGCCAACCTTCTGGGTAAATTCTACTAATGATTTAGTCAACCACATGAAGCAATTTTTCCCTAATGAGGTGGAGGTTTCCATACGTTCTCTGGATCAACCGCTGGAGGTTTAAGCGTATCTTAATAAAGGAAATAAGCACCCATCCTAACCTGCTTGTTTGCCGGCGTTAAACGAGTCTGCGGTTTTTGTTTAAGCAAAACACCTCCGCTCTCTGCCGGCAAGCCGCTTCCCTCAAAGGGAAGGAATGCTCCAAACTTAGAGCTCTCCCTCCCTAAGTGAGGGAGGGTCGGGGAGGGTGATAACAAATAAAATATAATTTATTTGTAGTTTTCTTTCTCTTTTGTTGCGATATAAAGAGAAAGAAAACTACGAAAAGAAAGAGAAATCACGCAAAAGTTTTCTACGCTCTTACGAGCGTGGGATTAAATGGCTGCAGCAGGCAGAGCCTGCACTCTTTCGCTCACTATCGTTATGCTGGCGCATAACACGCTCGCAGCGCGAAGGTTTGTTAGTTCTGACAGCGGCGAAGCCCTCCCAAGCGTTTCTTACGCTTGAAAAACGGACGTTTTTTAATATCTCACCCTAACCCTCTCCTATGAGGAGAGGGAAATAAAAAGGGTGTCCGTATTGAAACACCCTATTTTTATATTTATTATATTTATTATAATTATTAACCGAGTCCGAACTTCGGAGCTGAATCCTTGATTCCTTCGCTGCAAGCTTGCTCGATATTTTGTAATCTTTCCTTTGCATAAGTCAATTGAGTTTCGATAGATTCTTTTTCGAGCTCCATATCTGTCTGTTCCATTTCTAATGGAGCAAGTGCCGCATCCTGCTCTGCTTCCAATTGTGATTCTGCAGCTTCTAACCAGATTGAGATGTTGTTCTGATAATTCTGGCTCATTTGCTGGCACATTGATTGAGCTTGTGATTGGTTCATTTGAGCCTGTGACATAGCAGATGTAAATACCTGATATTGATCCGCAGTGAATTGTCCAGATGACCCATAACCCTTGATTTTAGAAGTATCTATATTGTTATTTGCATCTTTTTCATATTGAGCTTTCAGTGTGCCCTGCATATATTCTTGCAACATTTGCTGGGCTATCCTGTCGTCCATTCCACCAGCAATATCTTTATATTTAGGTTTACCATCACTATCTACACCGTCTGGCATTTTACCTTTTGTATTTGCAAGAAGTCCACCCATTTGATTTAAAACAAATGATGTAACTCCACCACCTGCTCCGTAATTATATGGGTTAAAGGCTTGATTCTGCATACCAAGACCCATTGCATTCTGGAAGAATACAGTGGCCTGGGATTGCATCATTTGTGCCATTTTTTGTAATTGAGCTTGTTTACTAGAGTACATTTTTTGTACTCTGGATATATTTTTTGTCATACGGTCAAGACGGTTGCCATATTGCAACTGCTTCAACGTCAGTTTGTTGACCTGACGTCTCAGCCTCATTTTTTCATGTAGTAATAACAAGAAAGCCATTTTTTATACCGTCTCCGTATTTTTTTATACTCTTATATATATAAAGTATATTTTCGTGCAAAAATTTCTATTTATGGAGAAAAAATTTACAATTCTTTACAATAAAATTGTTACAAAAATTTACAAGTGAATATAATATAATTATTTTGATGAAGTATAAAAAGTTAACAAAAGAACAAATAATTATATCACTTGATAGACTTACAAGATTTAAACATACAAAAGAAAAATATTTTAGAGTTTTTACAGACATAATTTTATCTAATTTAATAGAACCGAAATTGAAAAAAAGTGAACTTCTGACAATGGATGCAGGTGAGATTAAGAATATTACGGAAGAAATATTTAACGGTTCTATAAATAAAAACAGTAATAATTATGTAATAAACCAAAAATTAAAAGAATACGAAAACTCTGTTTTTGTAAATGATGATTATGCACAGAGGTTTCTCGATAATAAAATTAATTATTACGATGCAATTGATTTATCAAAAGACAGTTTGCCGGTAAATCTAAAATGGTTGAAGAGTCTTAAAGAAGATTGGGAGCAAAAAACTGCAAGGGAAGAGCATTGTCTTAAATTCCCGATAGAAAAGGTTATTCTTGTTGAGGGTTTAACAGAGGAAATTCTTCTGCCAGCTTTTTCAAAGTTTCTGGGATTTGATTTTTACCGTAAGGGTATACAGGTAATTGGTGCAGGCGGTAAAAATCAGGTAGTAAAAATGTATTATAAGCTGATAGAGGAACTAAAAATTCCGATTTTTTTGCTTCTCGACAGAGACGCAGAAGAAAATATCCGCCAGATTAAGCCTAAATTGAGGAAGATTGATAAAATCCATCTTGTATCATGCGGTGAATTTGAAGATTTGCTCCCTAAATCTTTGATTATAAAGACTCTTAATTCACATTTTGTAAACTTTACAACAGTTACGGACAAAGATTTGGCAGACGATTTACCGGAAGCAAAAAATTTAGAAAATATCTTTAAGACAAAAGGTTTGCATGAATTTAAGAAAGCAGATTTTGCAAAACTCGTGCGTGATAATATAACTGAAAATAGTGATATATCAGAAGAAATAGTAGATATAGTCAATGAAATTTCAGGCAGCAACAAAACTCTTGACACTAAAATTTGTTCTTGTTAACATAAATCTTGTGGTTAATCCATAGCCGAAGTATCTAAGGTTATTAAAATTAAATACTATATGCGCTTGTAGCTCAGCAGGTAGAGCACTCCCCTTTTAAGGGATAGGTCGCGCGTTCGAATCGCGCCAAGCGCATATTTTTTTGTTTATTATTTTAATACTGATAACCAATATGCAATGATTAAATATTATGGTAAAATTTTAATGTTATTATAATATTAGTGTAATGTATGAAAAAAATTATTGTTTTAACGTTAGCGATTTTATGTATAAATTTATTTTCAATAAACATTTGTTATGCAGAAATGGTTATGTATAATACCAAAACGCATAAATATCATCAAATATGGTGTCGTTGGGCAGCTAAGTGCACTGTAAATTGTATAAAAATTGATAAAAAGGAAGCCATTAAACGAGGCGGTATTCCTTGCAAAGTTTGTGGCGGATAGTGCACATACAATTATTATTTAGTATGCAATTATTTTGTGATAAAATATTCTCTAAGGAGTAAGAATATGCCGTTTGAATTTGAAAGACAAAAAATTGAGGACGTAATACTTGTTAAACCTAAAGTTTTCGGTGATAATCGCGGTTTTTTTATGGAAACATACAAAAAATCTGAATTCTTTGCTAACGGAATTGATGTGGAATTTAATCAGGACAACCACTCTAAATCTGTTAAAGGTGTTTTAAGAGGGCTACATTACCAAAAAAGCCCGTACGGTCAGGCAAAGCTCGTAAGATGCGGCAGAGGACGCATTTATGATGTTGCGGTTGATATCAGAAAAAGTTCAAAGACTTTTGGTGAATATGTAAAAGTTGAATTATCGGAAGAAAATAAACATATGCTCTACATTCCGGAGGGTTTTGCACACGGTTTCGTTGTTCTGTCTGATACAGCAGAGCTTTTATATAAAGCAAGCGGAGAATATGCCCCTCAGGCTGACAGCGGTGTTTTATGGTGCGACAAGGATATAGATATAGACTGGGGAATTGATTTTGAACCGATTCTATCGGATAAGGATAAAAAACAACCTACTTTAAAGGAGATTGTATGAAACTATTAGTAACAGGCGGTGCAGGGTTTATCGGAAGCTGCTTTGTAAGACATATTTTGAATAAATATCCGGATTATCAGGTAATTAATATAGATGCTCTTACTTATTGCGGAAATCTTGCAAATTTAAAAGATGTTGAAAAGAATCCTAACTATAAGTTTGTCCACGGAAATATCTGTGACAAAAAGCTTACCAGAGAGCTTATTTCTCAGGTAGACTGTGTTGTGAACTTTGCCGCTGAATCACATGTGGATAATTCAATTAAGAATCCTGAAATTTTCATCGAAACAAACGTTCAGGGAACTTTGAATCTGCTTCAGGCTTCAAAAGAAATAGGAATTGAAAGATATTTGCAGGTTTCAACAGATGAAGTTTACGGAACTTTGGGTATGACGGGATATTTTTACGAAACAACTCCGCTAGCACCAAACAGTCCGTATTCTGCAAGTAAGGCAAGTGCGGATATGCTTGTAAGAGCTTATTACGAAACTTACAAAATGCCTGTATTAACAACAAGGTGTTCTAATAATTACGGTCCATACCAGTATCCGGAAAAGCTTATTCCGTTCTTTATTTCAAGGCTTTTGAGGGGTGAAAAAGTTCCTGTATACGGGGACGGACTTAATGTAAGAGACTGGTTGTATGTTTATGACCATTGCGCTGCAATTGATACGGTGCTTCACAAAGGCAGAATCGGTGAAGTCTACAATATCGGCGGGCATAATGAAAAGACAAATATTGAAATTACCCGCCTGATACTGGAGGCAATGGGCAAGGATGAATCTTCAATCGAATATGTTCAGGATAGATTAGGCCACGACAGAAGATATGCAATATCCAATGACAAAATAACTTCTGAGCTTGGCTGGAAGCCTTCCGTAACCTTTGAAGAGGGTATTAAAATGACTATCGATTGGTATTTGAATAATCAGGATTGGATTAAGAGCATAGAAGCTAAGAAAGCGGTGGTGTAATGGCTGTACTTGTAACCGGAGCAAAGGGAATGCTCGGGCAGGATTTGTGCCCGATACTGGAAGATGCAGGATATGAAGTTGTTGAAACTGACAGAGGAGAACTGGATATCACAGATAAAGAGGCTGTAAATAAATTTATTACGGAATTAAAGCCCGAATTAATTATTCATTGTGCAGCTTATACCAATGTAGATAAGGCGGAGGAAGATCTTGAAACGGCGAGGCTTTTAAATAAAACCGGAGCTGAAAATATAGCGGAAGCTGCAGCTAAATGCGATGCCGTAATGGTTTATATTTCTACAGATTACGTATTCAACGGAACGAAGCAGACTCCTTATCTTCCTTCTGATACGCCTGCTCCTATCAATAACTATGGATTAACTAAATACGAAGGCGAAGAAGCTGTTAAAAAACATTGTACAAAGTATTATATTGCAAGAACAAGCTGGCTTTATGGACACCACGGTAAAAACTTTGTAGAAACAATGATTTCGCTAAAAGATAAAGATGAATTAAAAGTTGTGGACGATCAGGTCGGCTGTCCAACCTGGACTGTAGAGCTTTCAAACGGAATTTTGAAGCTCTTAAAACAGCCTTATGGTACTTATCACGTTTGCGGAAGCGGCTCTACAAGCTGGTATGGTTTTGCTAAAGAGATTTTTGAGCAATTGGGTTTGTCAGTAAATCTCAAACCGTGTACGACTGATGAATTTCCACGTCCTGCAAAGCGCCCGCATTACAGTATAATGGATAGTAACGGAATCTGCAGGGACTGGCGTGCTGCATTGAAAGACTATTTAGATTTGAGGGTTGATGAGTAATGAAAGGTATTGTTTTAGCCGGCGGCAGCGGCACAAGGCTTTATCCGAGCACAATGGTAGTATCAAAACAGCTTCTGCCTGTATATGATAAACCAATGATTTATTATCCGGTATCTGTTTTAATGCTTGCAGGGATAAGAGATATTCTAATAATTTCAACTCCGCAGGATTTGCCGAATTTTGAAAAACTGCTCGGTGACGGTTCGCAATTTGGAGTAAAATTCTCCTACAAAGTTCAGCCAAGTCCGGACGGATTGGCGCAGGCATTTATTCTGGGCGAAGAATTTATCGGAAATGACTCTGTGGCTCTTGTTCTCGGTGATAATATATTTTACGGTCAAAGCTTTTCAAAAATGCTCCATAAAGCCGTACATTCGGCACAGCAGGGATATGCAACCGTATTCGGATATCAGGTGAAAGACCCTGAAAGATTCGGAGTTGTAGAATTTGATTCTAACGGAAAAGCTCTTTCTATTGAGGAAAAACCTGCTAAACCTAAGTCAAACTATGCAGTTACAGGTCTTTATTTCTATAATAATGACGTCATTAAGTATGCAAAATCTCTAAAACCTTCAGTAAGAGGTGAATTGGAAATCACTGATTTGAATAGAATTTACCTTGAAAAAGGACTTTTGAATGTGGAGCTTTTCGGACGTGGATTTGCCTGGCTTGATACCGGAACTCATAGGTCTTTAATGCAGGCTTCGCAATACATTCAGACGATCGAAGAAAATCAGGGTATAAAAATTGCCTGTCTTGAAGAAGTTGCATTCAGAATGGGCTTTATGGACAAAGAGGTTATAAAGCAGGCTGCGGAAAAATACAAGAAAAACGAGTATTTTTCTTATGTTAGGGAACTTGAGTAGATATGAAGAGAAAAATAAGTATTTTAGGCGCAACAGGCTCTATCGGGCGTCAAGCACTTGAAGTTATTGAAAAATTATATGATAAATTTGAGATTATAGCATTAACAGGTGGAAGCAATACAGAACTTTTAAACGAGCAAATAAGCAAATTTAAACCTAAGTATGCTTATGCAAACAAACCTGAAGATATAGCGGGGGCAGAGTATGCAACATTAGATGAGATTTGCTCTAATAAAGAAAACGACATTATCCTCGTTGCCGTTTCCGGAAAAATTGGTTTAAAACCTACAATTACCGCTATTAAAAACGGCATAGATATTGCTCTTGCAAACAAAGAAACCCTTGTTATGGCAGGTGATATAGTTATGCCGCTTGCAAAAGAATACGGAGTAAAAATTATACCGGTTGATAGTGAGCACTGCGCAATTCATCAATGTATCAAAAATATTTCTCAGGTTGATAAGCTAATCATAACGGCCTCCGGCGGTCCGTTTTTAAGAAAATCTATAGAGGATATGAAAAATGCAACTGTAGAGCAGACTCTTGCACATCCAAGGTGGCATATGGGCAAAAAAATCACTGTTGACAGTGCAACACTTATGAACAAAGGTTTGGAAGTAATTGAAGCACATCACCTTTTCAATATGAATTATGACAGGATAGAAGTTGTTGTTCATCCTCAGAGTATTGTGCATTCTGCAATTGAGTATGTTGACGGAAGCATAATTGCCCAGCTTGGTTTACCTAGTATGCATATTCCGATACAATATGCAATTACATATCCGGAGCGATATGAAGGCATAAAATCAAAGAGTTTCAGCTTCTCGCAAATAGCAAGGCTTGACTTTGAAGAACCTGATTGGGATAAGTTCAAAGCATTGAAACTTGCGTATGATGCGGGCAGAACAGGCGGTTCTGCAACTGTTTGTCTGAACGCTGCCAACGAAGAAGCAGTATTTGCATTTTTACAAGGAAAAATTAAACTTTTTGATATCATAAATACGGTTGAGACAATGATGGAAAGACATAACATAGTTAAAAATCCGTCAATTGATGAAATTTTTGATGTTGATAATGAAATCAGAGCAAAGAGCAGAGAGTTATTTTTACAGTTAAGATGAGTATAGAAAACGTAAGAGAAGTTTTTAAGAAATTCAATATGGAAAACAAAATCCTTGAGTTTGATGTCTCAAGTGCAACGGTAGATCTGGCCGCAAAGGCTTTAAATGTTGAACCTGCAAGAATCGCTAAAACTTTATCCTTCAAACAGGAAGAAAATTGCGTTTTGATAGTTTGCGCAGGAGATGTACGTGTTAATAACAAAAAATATAAGGCATATTTCCAGACAAAAGCAAAAATGCTTTCACCTGATGAAGTCATTGAATTTACAGGACATGCAATCGGCGGAGTCTGCCCTTTTGGTATTTCTAATAATATAAAAGTGTATTTAGATGAGTCTCTAAAACGGTTTACAACGGTTTTTCCTGCTTGTGGGAGCAGTAATTCTGCAATAGAGCTTACACCTGAGGAATTGTCTAAATACTCATCAAGTCTTGGGTGGATTGATGTTTGCAGCTAAGAATTATATCAAGCAGCTTTTCAAAATCTTCCAACCTGCAATCTGCTGTTAAGGATATTCTTAGCCTTGAAGTACCCTCAGGAACTGTCGGCGGACGAATTGCTGGTATGTAATAACCTTCTGCACGGAGTTTCTCGGATAATTTTAGCGTTTCTTCATTGCTTCCAATAATTATTGGAATAATTTGCGATTCTGACGGAGTTTTTATACTTCTTGAATCAAGTAATTTATGCACATTTCCGGTTAGTGTCTGTAATTTTTGCTTCTGAAATATCAAAAAGTCTCTTTTCTCGTTCAAAATCCAGTTTGACCATGCGATATTCAAAGGCGGAATAGAGGTCGAAAATATAAAAGAACGTGCCTTATTAATCAAATATGAGATTATATCATCAGAAGAGACACAAAAAGCACCGAAAGAGCCGACAGCCTTTCCGAAAGTTGCCGTTATTATATCAATATCTTTGCCGCCTGAAATGCCTGCAAGAGTTTTACCCGTTGCACAAAAAGCGTGTGCTTCATCTATCATTAGAAGGCAATTGTATTTCTTCTTTAATTCAATAAGCTTATCAATATCAGCAATATCACCATCCATACTGAATACTGACTCTGAGACTATAAGTGCTCTTTTATACAGCCCTCTTTTTGATTCTAAAAGCTTTTCCAGATTATCATAATCAAAATGTCTATAGCGGAAAAAATCCCCCTGTGCAAGCTGCATACCGTCAATTATGCTTGCATGATTTAATTTATCGGAAAATACTACATCACCACGCCCGATTAAGGCTGAAATTACACCCAGGTTACACTGATAACCCGTATTAAAAACCAGGGCTGCTTCTTTTTTAAAAATGTTAGCAACTGTAGATTCCAGTTCTTGATACTCAGGAGAACTTCCGGTTAAAAGCCGTGCGGATGCCGTTGAGAGCAAAGAATTATTTTGTTTGAGAAATTCCCTTCTTAAATCATCTTTCGTACTTATCCCCAGATAATCGTTAGAAGCATAATTTATATATTCTTTTCCATCTACTACAATTTTACCGTCACTTTTTGCTTCAATTTCAGGTATCTTTCTAAGTTGCCCCTTACTTCTTAGAGCTTCCATTTCTTGTTTGATCATTTAAAATATCCTTAGCTTTTTCCAGCTGTACATCATTTTTTGAATCAATTATAATATCAAAATCATTTCCGACTTCGATATCAGGTTTTATCCCCAGTTCATTTATATCTGTTCCGCTTGGTGTTAAATAACGTGCTATAGTGATATTAACCCCCGTTTGATTTGGAAGAGGCACTACTTTTTGTACCAAACCTTTACCAAAGGTTTTTTTGCCGACGAGAGTTGCTTTGTGGTAATCTTTTAATGCCCCTGATAATATTTCACTAGCACTAGCACTAGCACCATTCACAAGGACTACAATAGGTTTATCAAGCGGTAGCATCTCATCCTGCGCTTTTATGGACTTTTTATAACCATCTCTATATATTATGTCTACTATTGTTCCATGCTGTATAAAAATATCAGCAATGAAAATTGCATTATCCAAAAGTCCGCCGGTATTGCCTCTGAGATCTAAAATAATAGCATCCGTATTTTTTGTATTTTCAAGAGCTTCTACAAACTCGTTTGGAGTTGAACCACTCATAAAGCTTATAATCTGAATATAGCCAATGTGATTATCAAGTATTGAACTCTTTACGGTTTTTATCTTGATTTCCTTGCGTTTTAAAGTTTTTGTGAGTTTTTTCCCGTTGCGTAAAATAGTTAATTCAACAACGCTGTTTTCCGGACCTCTAACCAATGCTGCTACTTCTGAAACGTTCATACCGCTTGTATCCTTGCCATTTACAGCCGTAATTATGTCTCCCTGTTTCAATTGCGCAAATTCAGCTGGAGTTGCAGGCATTACGTTAAATATTTCTATTTTTCCAGAATTAGAATATATATTAACTCCTATGCCATAAATTTTCGAAGTTATTGAGGTTGTTAAATCCTCATAATCTTTTTTTGACATAAACTGCGTATATGGTTCATTAAGACTTGCTATCATTGTATCAATAGCAACTCTTGCATCATCATCAGTTTTAATTTTGCCTTGATAATGGTACTTCCATCTCGCCCAGTTCTGATGATTCAAGCTAGGCTCATAATACTCTTTGCCAATTATTTTCCAAGTTTTATCAAATAATTTTTGAGGCGCAATTTCCTCACAGTTTACCAGTGACTGCCTGGTAAAAAATGCATTCGTTTTAGTAAAAGTTGACAAAAATACCTTATTAAATATTACTAAAATTAATACAGATAATATAAATATGAGTAATTGCTTTTTTTTCATACAATAATTTAACCTCAAGAATATTTGTTAATCAATATACATTTGGTAAACTTATATGAGTATTATAAATACCGTTTAAAGATTACTGATTTTTAAAACCAGGTGAGGTTAGTGGCAAATTTTTGTACCCACTGTTAGCAAATACCGTTTTTTTTATGTACTTATTTGTATAATTTCCTTTTTCCAATAATTGTTTTAATATATTTTCTCTAGTTACAAGCGGAGCTTCAAGGTTATTTGATTCAGGATATAGTTTTAAAATTTCAGTCCAAACAACCGCTTCCATTGTCCAGGCGTATGTCTCCTCACTTAAAGAGTTATACTCATCCTGATGTATTGCCTCATGCGCAAGTAGTGCAGCCAAAGCCCCTGGTGGCGCATATTCATGCTTAGGATTTATGTAAATATATAATTTACCTCTTTTTTTCCAGCCAATTGCGTCAAATGTAGAGTACGCCTGATTTATTTCAGTTAAATCCTTAAACATAACTTTTACTGGATATTGTGTAACATTGTAACCAAGTATTGCTTTACGGGAAAAATCTCCCGAAGTTCCCTTTAGCATGTCAAGTGCAACATGAAAAATTTGTTCATTAGAAACGTCTTTATATTCATCTGATATGCTATCAATATATTCTTGAGTATATTTTTTAGGAAGTTTAACATTAGATGGTACAGGCTCATATGATTTAGCATAAGCCATTGAAGCGCTTAAACCTAATATTATTAATATGTTTAACAACTTTTTCATAGTATCACCCTCTATTCTTATATATATTATATACGTTTAACAAATCAAATGTCAAAAATACATTACTTGCATTAGACCTCAAATCTTTGTATAATAAGGATTATGAGGGATTATGAACCATATTATACAGAAGACGGCTCGATAGGCTTGTATTCGTATGCTGAAAAAGACGTATTTCATTCAAAATTCGGAGCACTTACTGAGGCCTGGGAGAAATTTGTCTTACCTGCAAAACTTGATGAATTTAAATATGATAATTTAAAAGTTTTGGATGTCTGTTATGGAATTGGATACAATACAAAAGCTTTAATGAGTTTTTTAATAAATCATGAAAATTATAAAAAGAAAAATATATTACAAAAACTTATATATATCGTTACGGTATATGCAAATAAAATAATAAAAAGGAATGATTGTTTATTACCATATATCGATTCGAATAATACCAATAAACTATCACGTTTTCAAATAGACTGTTTAGATATAAATGAAGAACTTGTTCAACTCTCACCATTATTTCGTACGGTAAAAACTCCGGGTGAAATCTATGATAGTATTGTTCCGCAAATTTTGGCTTGTTTTGATAGCTATTATAGTTTACGAAACGTTTTTGTAAATTTTTTGTCTCATTTTTCCCCTAAGAATAAAAAAGAAATTAATGAACTTCTTGATTTAAAGTTCAAAAATATGCATATAGAAAAAGAGTACAAGATTAACAGCTATGTAAATTATATTTTAATGAACAGTCTGGCAGAATATTATAAGAAAGATTACCCGTCAAAAGAGCTCATAAAAATGTTAAGAGAAAAGAAAAATCAAAGATTTTTTGATAGATCTCTGATAAAATATGCAAGTTTTAATCGAAAATGGGGATATAATAAGTCATCTAAATACAATTTATCCACCTTCTTACATAATATATATTATGCCACCCTATCGAGACGGTATAAAAAAATGGATTTTAAGACTGCTGAAAGCCTATTTAAGGTGAATTTCTACGTTGACGATGCAAGAAAGACCATTTTAAAGCTAAACGAAGAATACGACTTAATATTCTTAGATGCCTTTACTTATACTAAAGCTCCTCAACTATGGACAGTTGAATTTATTGCTGAACTCTATAGACGCATAGCCCCACAGGGACTACTTATGACTTATTCTACTTCTGCACTTGTAAGAAATACTCTTTTAGAAAATAAATTTTATGTAGGTAATATCTATCATAACAAAACTAATAAAATTATCGGGACTATAGCATCTAAAGATAAAACAAGAATAGAGCATCCGCTTACACCATATGAAATAGGTTTATGCAACACAAAAGCAGGAATTCCATATCACGACCCTAATTTATCCTTTGATAAAAAAGATATTATAGAGCTAAGAGAATATGAATTTCGGCATAGTGATTTAATGAGTTCTTCAAAATACATGAAAATCAGGAGTATGAAAAATGAATAAATATGATGTAGTAATTGCCGGTGGAGGAACTGCCGGATGCGCTTGTGCATATACTGCAGCAAAACTTGGCATGAAAGTTCTTCTAATTGAAAAACAATCATTTTTGGGTGGCTCAATTACTTCTTCGCTCGTGATTCCCGCAATGAAAACTTCTCCAAATGCTATAAATACAGATTTTTTTGACACTTTATATAACAAATTAGAAAAAATGGGCGGTGCCATAACCTATATTGACGGTAATAAGGGATGGTTCAACCCTGAATTAACAAAAATTGCACTTGATACATTGTTGCTTGAAGCCGTAGTAGAAATAGAATTTGAATCAAGTATATCAAAAATAGAAGAAAAGTTATCATCATATATCGTTACGATAGAGAGTAATAATATCTGCTCTGTAGAAGATGGATTATTGCCACCTATCGAGACGAAATATCTGGTTGATGCAACAGGTGATGCAAAAATTTGTCAAAAATTAAATTGCGAATTTTTAGAAAAAAAATCACAGCCAATTAATTTAAGATTCATAATGTCCGGAGTAAATGTTAATGAATTTTCAAAATGGATAATGGAACTGGACAGCGACAGAGAGGTTACAACCAGTTGCGTTGCAGATGGCAATACTTACTTATCTACAGCTTATACCTGGGATGAAGGACTCACTTGGGCTCTTAGACCGGTATTTAAGCAAGCTATAGCAGATGGAGTGATTACAGAGGCTGATTCTAACTATTTTCAGATATTTTCAGTAGCCGGAACAGACGATTCCATTGCATTTAATTGCCCACGGCTATTAAAAACCGTTCAAAATCCTTATATAGAGGGACGTGCCAGTATCTTTAGATTATCAAACTTTTGTAAAAGCTACCTTCCGGGATTCAAAAATGCCTCTATTTCTTCTATTGCAAACACTTTAGGTGTAAGAGTCTCAAACAGAGTAAAAGGAAAGTATGTCTATAATACAGAGGATTTAAGAACCGGCAAAAGGTTCGCAAATCCTGTTGTAATATCTAATTATCCAATAGATGTACATTCAGACAAAAAAGATAGTTCTACATTAGAAAAGGTCTATCAAGAATATCAGCTTCCTATAGAATCATTAATGGTAAAAGATAACCTTTTTGTTGTAGGACGGTGTATATCAGCAGATTTTGAAGCACAAGCAGCTCTTAGGATTATCCCATCTTGCTTTTCTATGGGGGAAGGATTAGCAAAATACTTAAAAAATAATGTCTAGCATTCAAAATTATTGGTAATTGTGTGTATATATTCTAAAATCTGAGAAAAATAAGCTAAATTTGAATCACCATTAATTATAATATCAGCTTCCGCTCTATATGGCTTAACATACTTTTCGCCCGCTCCGAGAATATATTCCCAGTGCTTTTTAGCATTTTCTAAGTCTTGATTACGTTCTGTATATGCTCTTGTCAGAAAACGCTCTTTGCGTATATCTAGATCCGTCTCAACATAAACTTTTATATCAAAAATATCCTTGTTATCTCCAAACATAGATGCCATACCTTCAACTACAACTATTTTGTTTGAAGGTACAAACTTTGCTTTTGGTACTGATACTCCGGTTCCGTTTAATAAATACTCCGGAGAGTATATATCCTCACCATGTGAAATTTTATCTAAATCCTCTTTTAAGATATCCAATTGAAAGCTATTTGGAGAATCAACATCGTATCCATTATCTCTCAAATTATCAAATGTTCCGTATTGTTTAATTAATTCAGATATGTCATTAAAGTAATTATCGGTTGTCAAAATAGTTACAGGCATTTTAAATTTTTCAATGACATTTTCAATTTCTTTACAAATAGTAGACTTCCCGGACGCAGATTCCCCAGTTACACCAATCATTATTCTTTTTTCCGGATTTTGTATTAGCCTTCTTGAAAATCTTTGAATAAAATCGTACCGAACCTCTATGAATATGGGTTCGGCAGCCTTATTATCATAAGCAAGCAACTGTTTAAACTTTGACTGCAAATAAAATGCTAATAACTCACGCCCTGTTTTCTGGTTGAAATCAGGTTTTAAGATTTTATCAGATGAATTTAGTTCTTTTTCTATTAAATGTGATATTCCGATTTTATCTTCTTCAGTCATACATTAATTCCGATATTGTTACATTATACATGTAAGAATTTTAAAAATAAAGTGGGGAAATTAAGATTCAAATAACTCACTGATCTTATCAGCGATATCTCTAGGATCAATTTCCTGCGTAATTTTATTAATATCCTGAGCCATCTGGTAAAGTTTTGCAGCTTCTACTTTATCTCCAATTATTGAAGTCGCTCTGGCAAGATTAAAATGTGCTAAAGCATAATTTGGATTTACTTCCACGGCTTTCTTAAATAATTCTATAGCTTTATTTACACGTCCTAAATCATCTAAATATATAACACCCAGATTGTTATATGCTATATCATAATTCTTGTTGTATTTTATTGCTAATTCGTAAGATTTTATAGCTTCTTCAGTGTCACCCTTACCCCAATATAAAAACCCCAGATTACAGTGTATTTTTGCATTGTGTGGCTGTAATTCAAGAGCCTGTCTGTAAACAGCAAGTGCATTATTATAATCCTCTTTATCATAAAAAGCACTACCTAAATTTACATATATATCGATATCTTCAGGGGTAAGAACATATGCAGTTTGATAAGCAGATATAGCGGCATCAGGATCGGACTTATTCTCTTGATATACAAAGCCCATAGTTTGTGCAATAACACTTGTCCACGATTTATTAGGATTAAGAGTTATAGCAGTTTGATAATTTGATATTGCTGAATCAAACTCTCCTTTAATATAGTAAATATTAGCAAGATTTGAGTATAAATCTGGCATATTAGGTGCCATTGCAATCAGCTTATTATAAACTTCTATTGCCTGATTATAGTCACCTTGTTCTTCGTATGCTCTGCATAAATGTCTGTACGCAGCAATATTAAAAGAATCAAGCCATATTGCCATTTTGTATTCAGTAATTGCATCTTCAAAGTAGCCCGTCGAAAGATAAATATCACCAAGAACACAATAGAGCGGAGCAAAACCTGGAGCAATCTCTATTGCATCTTTATATAATTGAACAGCTTTTGAAAAATCTTTTAATTGTATTGCATAGAAGCCTTTTATAAACAAAGGCAAGAAGCGAAGATATGAAATATTTTTTATGATATTATGCTGGGCGGTTATATCAAACGGTATTAATAAAATTGACTGTAATTTTTCGCTAAATGCTTTAAATTTTGTTTTATTATTCTTAAAAGATGATGCTTCATATAATTTACACAACAAATAGTGTGCACTTGAAGACCTCCATCTGGAACATTGTATAGCAGCTTCTGCTGCATCGATCGCATCAGTAAAATGCGCTTTTTTTACAAAGGTTTCAGCTAGCATATAATAAGCTTCATAGTAATTATTCTTCTTTTCCAGAGCCATAGTAAAATAATTTATAGCTTTGTCTAAATCACCCTTATAATAAAACGCTACCCCTATTTTATAATATATTTCACAAGAATCTATCAATGATTCCATTGCCAGCTGATACTCTGTAATTGCTTCATCAATATATTGACAGGCACTATATATATCAAGATGCCACTTCATATATAAATCACCTAGTCTTACATGTAACTCTGGATTTGTTGGATCCTTTTGCAAATCTAAACGACAACGCTCAATTTGATCGTACATTTTATTTTTTGAAGTATGCTTCTTTGTTTTATTTTCTGTTAAATTCTTCATAATTTTTCCTAATCAGAGCTATTAGTGTATAAATACATATAGTACAATAAGTTTTGCCGGTCTTCTTCTACCATATTTTCATATGAAATTTTATACTCGTTGTCATATACAGGGTCAATATATATAACAGTACCTCTAAATTTTATTATACCATAGTTTTTGGGTAAAATTAACTCACAGTTAAACGATTCATTCATTTGGAATTCATAATCGCTGTAAAATTTTAGATATTCAGTCGCTATTTCAAAAGTGTTGACTTTGAACAACCGTTCATCATCCATAATAATATTTAATGTTTCAACAGCATTGACTACAGGTATTTCCTCTGTAGGTGTAAGCTTCATTGCGTTATAATCAAGTTCTACAGAAAATTCCTCTTCAAGCGGAGATGATATAACAATTGTATTGAAATCCACTGTACCTATTTTAGAAAAAACCTTTACTGTCAGTTTACAACCCACCTCAAGATACTCTATGTAACGCATAAAATACTGCGGTAATTCAATTACTATCCTATCTTCCAACACTTCTGATATAGTACAAGAAATTTCTACAATTTTTTCTTCTTTTTGAAAAGATATACTTATTTTTTGTCCTGTTTTTAATAAATCCATGATTTATATTATAAACTAAAAACTGTTATATAAGTAATCATATAAATACATTAAATTAATCCGGCAAATTATTTACAAATTCCGGGATTTTAACATCTGTCATGGGAACATCACTCTGCCTATATGATTTTTCTGAATATGAGACCCAGTTAAACTGTATAACCGAACTAGGTTTATCAACGATACCATTAATTACACTTCTAAATTCTTTAGTGTATCTGGTTGGAAGCTGCGGTAAATTTTCAAAATCCTCCGGCAAAATATTGTATTTATTCTCTTCCCCCGTCAGCATTATCATCAGTTTATTAAATGAAAAATCGCCAAACACACCCAAACCTGATATGATTTCATCAGATAAACGCCCTAGTACAACTAATTTTGCATAGTCAGTATCAGGATTATATGCTCCCTTTATAAATAAAGACATTAGAGGTCCCTGAGACTGTAAAAATGGAATTTCTGCAATACCTTCTTTTAAGATAATATCTCCTCTTAAATACTTAAACAAACCTGTATCCTTTAGAGTAATTGCTTTTGTTACAACACTTAGCGAGGTTCTAAGCATATTATCAGCAATAACATTTTGAGCATAAAGCAAATGCTCAAGTTTTCCGAGTGTTCCCATTCTTCCGTTATGCACAATAAATTTAATTTTGCCGTTTAAAGACTGCTTTGTACTTAAATTTCCACCAATTGTTGTATCAAAGTCCATAATTCCACTTACAGAATCCTTTCTTGTGGATATAACATCAAAGATCGGAGCTGCACTTACGCCTCTGGCTTGTATTGTAGAATTAAAGTGTTCGTCTTTAAGGTTAAAATCAATAGCTCCGACCATTTTTCCGTTGAACATTTCAGAAGAGAAGTTGCTAAAAGAAAGAACATTGTCCTTTAATGTAAATTCAGAAGAAAATGCTGAAAGATATAGGGGAGAATTATAAATACTTGCAAGAATTTTCTCCGAATATATATTTCCCTGCTGAATTGTTACCGGCATTAAATTAAATGCAGGACTGTCTTTATACATTAGAAAAGTATCTGTATTTATAAATTTTGATTTTATACTTACATTTTTCACCAGCAGTCCATGGGATATATCCGTAGAAAAATTGGAGTTTATGCCCATCACCGAATCTCCAATTTTAAATTGCGGAGCATTTAATATAGCAGAAGTTTTATTAAAATCAACTGTTAGGTTGTTTACAGCAAGCTGTAGGAACTGGTTTATTACATTTTGTATATTTATCTGTCCCACAATCTCAGGTTTCTTTATACTTCCATTAATAAAAATATCACCTTTCAACTGCGCAATTGTATTTAAATATGAAATATTCAACTGCTGAGGAATATAAACCCTCACATTTTTAAATCCAGGCTCTTTTAGGTTTTCTACAAAACCTGATATTATTAATTTCTTTTGCCCTCTTAAATTTGTTTTGTAATCATCTGAAAATCTTCCGGAAAATGAAGAAATACTCAAATCTTCAATCTTCATATTGTTGTTCTCAAATTTTGTCGCAATATTAACTATTGAAGGTTCATCAAGTATTAAAGCTTTTTCCATCAACACCTGGGCTAGAAGATTTTGTTCCTTTTTATCACCATTAACTGTGACTTTAACCGGATATATTGCAAAATTTGATTTTATACATTTAATATCTCTTGAATTTACAAAACCATTCAAGTTAATCGCAAATTCTGGCTTCTTTGCATTATAGTTTGTAATTTCTCCGCTTGCTTTTAATTTTGAATTAGCCAGAAATATATTTGTTTCCGGAATAGAAATAGTAGTAGGCGTAATATATAATTTTAATAAAGGTAGTTTAATAACATCAGTTTTTGTGTTGTTAAGCAAAATTCCATTTATATAAGCTACATTATCTTTATTGGTATCAATATTTAATTTTTTGAAAAATAAGCTATTACCTTCTTTTTCACATTTAAAATTATCTATTTTTATATTCTCCTTATGAACAAGTTTTTCAGGAGTACCTGAAACCTTTGCCGATATAGTAGAGATGCCATTTTTAACACCAAAAGATGCCGGCAGCAGATGTTTCAATTCAACCTTGTCCATAGAAATATCTATGTCAATATCTTTATTTATATGCCCTTTTATAGTAATAGGCGCACTATTAACATATCCTACAGCTTTTGTAATATTTATATTGTTGTTTGAAAAATCAATATTAGCTGTAATATTTTTAATATCAACACCACTAGCCTTAATAATACCATCTTTTACTGTTAAGAAGCCCGTAGATTTTAATTTATTAAAATCACCCTTAACAGAGAAGTCAGCTTTTAATTTACCATCAATATTTCCTGCAACTTTGTATTTAGAAAAATCCGTCAACAATTTTACTTTTGGATATATATCTTTTAGATTTATCTCATCTGTTTTAACTTTCAAATCTACAGATTTTTTCTTAGAGTTATTTATTACACCATCTATATAAACTTTTTTATCATTAGTAGCATAAATATTAGATAAAACACCGATCTTTTCACCCAAGAAAGTCAAATAAATAAAGCTTTTAGGGGATTTTCTTGCAGGGTCTAATACTGAAATATTATCAATATTTACAAGTCCTGAAATTTGCGTTGAACCATTTATGCCATTATATAACTTTAGATCAGCAATTACATCCGAATAAAAATCCAATTCCTCCATTTGTTCCAAAAAAGCTTTTATATCTATGTTGTAATTCACATCTGTCATTTTAATATTTGGCAATATTGATACATCATAAGATAAATATTTTTTATCATTTATGAAGAATTCACCAATAGCTTTTAATTGTAAATTTTCGAAGCTTACAACTTTTGCAATGTCAAGAGTAGAACCGCTTAATTTATATAACTTATTTGATTCAACATCAAAATATGACAAGCTATAGCCTTTTAACTTTATATTAGGTCTCTCCTTATAGTCTTTAGAATTCAATTTTGTTAACAGACTATCCAAGTACTTGTCATCAGAACTAACTTTTAAAATGAATTTATCTGCATATAATCTTTTTACAACCACATCATTTTTAAATAAAGATGACCAAGGTATAAAAAACTTTACATTTGTTAGTTGTCCGAACTTTTCTCCATCTTCATACATGATATGCATCATAGGAGTTTTAACCTTTAAAGATGGTCCTAATCTTAGAATTAAACGTTCTATATGAATATTTATGCCCAAATCTTTTGCGACCTGTTTTTCGATAACAGGAATAAACTTTGTTGCATTAATAGGAATAAAACATATGGAAATGCAAAAAGCCAGTATAACAACCAATATTATTATTAAATACCTATATTTTTTTTTCATACTAAATAACTTCTCCGCTTTCTTTATTAAAGAAATACATATCATTTACTGAAAATTTCAATTCGATTTTATCTCCAATAGGATAATCCAAAGGGACCTTGGCAGAACATTTGTTTCCGTTTAAATAGAAATAAACTATTCGCTCCCCGCCTGTCATTTCTACAATTTCAGGAACAACTTCTAATACGCTATCGCCAGAAACCATTTTTTCTGCACGTATAGCTGCTGTAACAGAACCGTTAATATTTTTATCAGTATAAAAATCTATACCTTCGATTAAGAAATGTCCATTATTCACATTTACGTCTATAAAATTCATTTGCCCTATGAAGCCTGCGACAAACTTGTTTTTAGGACTATTATATATTACTTCTGGTGAATCTGCTTGCTGAATTTTTCCTTTGTCTAAAACAACAATTCTGTCCCCCATTGTTAATGCTTCTGTCTGATCGTGTGTTACATAGATAAATGTTGTTTGCAGCTTTTGATGCAGTTTTTTGATTTCTGATCTCATTTGAACTCGAAGATTAGCATCGAGATTGGATAATGGTTCATCCATTAAAAACACTTTAGGATTTCTGACAATTGCTCTTCCAAGTGCAACTCTTTGGCGCTGCCCTCCTGAAAGTTGCCTTGGTTTCCTATCAAGTAACTCCTCCAGATTAAGCGATTTTGCGACTTCTCTAACTTTTTTATCAATTTCTAATTTAGGAATTTTGCGCATTTTTAAACCAAATGCAATATTATCGTACACACTCATATGAGGGTATAGAGCATAGCTTTGAAAAACAAAGGCAATATCCCTGTCTTTAGGAGGAACGCTGTTAACAACCTTGTTATCTATTAATACTTCTCCAGAAGTAATATCTTCTAAACCGGAAATTAGTCTTAAAATTGTTGATTTTCCACACCCTGATGAACCGACAAGAACAATAAACTCTTTATCTTTTATTTCAAGATTTATATTATCTATTACATTTTTCTTCCCGTCATAACTTTTGACAAGATTTTTCAGTATTACACTGCTCATATATTAGTCTAAAACTTCTCCCTTTTACAAATTTAATTTGGAATTAAAAAATTAAACGTTGTATTTTTTAATATTTTCGACTCTACCCAAACGATACCATTTATAGATTGAACCAGGTTTTTAACACTTGCCAGAATCATTGCTCTCAATACATTTTTTCTGTTTGATGAATTTACAATTTTATAAGGATCAAACATACATTCTAAATCATTTTCAGAAAGCAGCAGTGAATCACTTGTAATAGTGATAAGCGTATAACTTCCGGGCATAAGGCTCTTAGACGCAATAAATTCATCATCAGGATTAGAAAGAGTAATTTCAACTTCGCCCATATCAATAGCTTTTAGTATTACCTCCAGAATGTTTTGGATAATAGACTTAATAACCTCTTCATCATTTGTAATTGTCTTATTAAAATTCACTTCGGTCTTAATATCGATTTTGACTTCTTTATCAGTAAAAATCTGTTCATTGTATTTTACGATTGAGTGAACAAGACTTAGGATATCAAACATTCGTTTTTCAGGCTCCTCTATGCATGACTCGGTTTTAGAAAGTTCTAAAAGCTTATCTATAAAATACATAAGTTCTACAGAATTCTTATTAATGATTTTTATGTACTTTTCCTGCTGTTCGGTCAAATTTCCGCCTAAGCCATCAGCCATTGCCTGCGAAAAACCTACAATAGACTGTATGGGAGACTTTAAATCATTAGAAAGCTTTAATAAGAAAGTATTTTTATTTAATTTTTCACTATTAGCGAACTCATCAGAATTGCTTACAGGAACAACTGCGTCCCTAAAATCAAGAACATATCCTTCATCAATTTCTTTAGCTGTCATGTCGAAATATGCTTCTCTGCTTATAAACTTAGTTATAACAGGCTTATGTTGGGTTATCGATGATAAAATAAGGTTTATAGGATTTTCTATAAAATCAGATATTTTAGAGGTTAATAAATGCATTTTAGAAGTCTCAAAAATTTCTGCAGCTGCATCATTAACCCACTGAATTTTACCATCTTTAGAACATAATACTAAAGCATCCGGAAGGGCTTTCTCTACATCTATAGAACTTGTTCTAAATAATATCTTTTTTATATCCATAATTTCTTAATCCTTTGAAAGTATTTTATCACAAATACTATTAAAAAAAGATTAACTTTATTAAGTTTTGTAATTTTTTGTATTAATATAAAAATATAAAGAAATATGAAGGACTAATCATGAAATACAAAGATTACTATGAGATATTGGGCGTGAGCCGTGATGCCGATGCAGCAGCGATTAAATCTGCTTACAGAAAATTGGCACGAAAGTATCATCCAGACGTAAATAAAACTAAAGAAGCCGAAGAAAAATTTAAAGATATAAATGAAGCATATGAAGTTTTGTCTGATAAAGCTAAACGACAAAGATATGACAGCCTTGGCTCTAACTGGCAGGGCGGAGCAGATTATACGCCACCTCCGGGATTTGAGAACTTTAGTTTTAACTTTAATCAAAACGGTGCACAAAGCTTTGACTTTGGTGGTTCTGGGTTCTCAGACTTTTTCAGTTCTTTATTTGGTGACATGATGGGCAATATGGGTACTCAAAGAACCGGTCGTTCGTATGGAGGCTTTGATTTCACCCAGAATGCTGGATCTGCAAGACAAAGAAAAACTGCACAGCCTAAGCAGGAAGATTTAGACATTACAAAGAATTTGAATGTTACAGCTAAAGAAATCTTTGATGGTAAACCTATTTCGGTAACATTTAGTGAAATGGAAAAATGCAAACAGTGTCATGGCGGCGGATATTGTTCAAATTGCGGCGGCACTGGTATTGTTTCTCATCAAAGAACGGTAAAAGTAAAATTGCCAAAAGGTGTTACTGAAGGTAAGAAAGTACGTTTAAAAGGTGAAGGCAAAGGTGATGCGTACGGTAATAAAGGTGATTTGTACCTTATTGTACACTTTAAAGATCCAGAATATGAATTTGATGGAGATAATCTTATAAAAGAAGTAGAAGTTACTCCTCCGGAGGCAGTTTTAGGCTGTTCTAAGGAAATTTCAACTCTGCATGGTAAAATAAATATCAAAATTCCAGCCGGAGTATCGAGCGGTCAATCCTTGAGACTTAAACAATTAGGGCTTCCAAAATCTTCAGGCTATGGAGACTTGAATGCTAAAATTAAAATAGTTGTTCCTAAAAATATGTCAAAGGAAATTATTGATTTATATAAGAAAATTCAAGCTTTAAGTTAAATATTTTAAATCCCCTTAAATAATTTTAAGGGGATTTATTTATAGGACCATTGCAAGTATCATCAAAATCATAGCACCTATTTCCATTGCTGTTGACATTCTTTGAGTAAATTTATTTGAGTCATACCTTTGTGATGATTTTTTAGCTTTATTCACACTATTTAATCTCTTTATTCTGGAAGTTGTATCTTCATTAGAAAACTCTGTTCCGAAGGTTTCGTACTCTAATTGAGCAAGTTCATCATTCAAATTAGTATTATAATTAGGTACAGGCGCAGCACCCCCTATAAACTCATCTCCATAATTTGCATATGGTCTTGAGTAATTTCTTTGACCGAATGGCATGCCAAACCTGTTAAAAGATGTACCACCTAAATCTTCGGAAGTAAGCATATTGTTTCTGTTATCACGGTATTCATGGGCAAACCTATCAGTGTAATCCACTGTTTCAGGCATAATCTCTGCCTTGATTCTGTCCATACGTGTAGCATAGTCATCTACATCGTATACTTTGCCAAAAAGTTTCTTTTCAATCGTAACTATTCTGGTATGAAAATCTCTGTTTTTATATGTTTCGTTAAATAACTTTTGTTCTATTTCATTAACTATAGGATAATTAACTGAACTATCAGCAAGCTCCTCATCTGCATGCGCAAATGTATCCTCTACGGGAGGAATTTCCAATCCTATTACATCAGCCGATATATCTCCCGAAAGCTTTGTAAGCCTTTTATTAATATCACCGGCACCAGCTTTGCCATATATGGTCTTTTCAAGCCTTTCTATCCGGCTTTTAGCAGAGTCCTTTGGATAATCAAAGCCGTAAATATCATTTTCTATTTTGGAAATAGTACTGGCTTGCGTTGATGCAGCAGCAGTTATAGGATAAAAAGTTATTATAAAGAAAAATATTAGTAATATTGATATAAATTTTTTCATAGTGATACCACCTTGTGATACCACTATAAAATTTTGTTTAAATGTTCTCTATTGAACCGTCAAGTAGAATATTTTTCTTTAAAAATCAATAAAATTAGGTAATTCTTAAAACTAATATTATTTTATTATTAATATTTTCTTCTAGCCAGAATGTTTAAATATAAAGTCTTGCAAAATCTAAATCGCTTTTTATGGTAATTTTAATATTTGTATAACTTCCATTAACTATATATACCGGAATACTAAGATACTCAAGCATTGAAGAATCATCCGTAAAATTTCCTTCTATTAATTTTTCATGTGCTTCTTTTATTATAGAAGTTTTAAAAGCTTGAGGGGTTTGAGTATTATATAATTTTGAGCGATCTATAGTACGTATAATGCGTCCCTCTGAATCAACCTCTTTTATTGTATCAGTAGTTTTAGTCATAACTGATACTGCCTGCTTATCTAGAACAGCTTTCAAGACATAATCTATAGTATCTTTTCGTATTAGCGGTCTTGCTCCGTCATGAATAAGTACATAATCATTATTAACAACCTGAAGTGCATTATAAACGGATTTCTGTCTTGTGCTGCCGCCTTCTATAATATTTATTTTCGAATCTTTTAACAATTCCTTTAATTCGTCAATTATAGACGCATTTGCAGGTATAATTATTTCAGTTATTTCCTCAAAATCAACAAATTTTGAAACAGTCTCCTCTATAACTGTTCTATCATTAATTTTTTCCAAAAGTTTATTTGTATTTCCATACCGTGAAGAAGTTCCTCCGGCAGGTATTATTACAGAAAATTTATTCATCATCTCCTCCAAAGTGGTTAAATAAGTTTAATTCATCATAATTATTATATTTTTTTTCACCTAGCTTAATAACATACTCTTGTTTTTCCAGAACTTCACCAATAATGGTATAGCCATTTATCTGTTTTAAGAATTCTTCAGGTACTGCAGCAACAAGAATATAGTCCTCAGCTCCGAATATTCCGTCAATATATTCTGAATTTATACTGACCTTGCTTGCCTCTGCAATTTTGTACAAAGCGTCCGCTAAACCATCTGACGTGTCCATCATTGCATAATCTTCGTTAATATATTCAGATATTTTCCGTGAAAATTTCACGTCTAATTGAGGCTCTAAATGGGCGCTAATTAAATCCATATTACATCCGTCCTGCATTAATTCTAAAAGTCCTTTAGAGCTCTTACCGATTTTTTCAAGACTTTTTGAGGCAATAATAACTTTATAACCCGGTTTTGCAGCACTTCTGGAAGAAATCTTTCGTCCTTTTGTATTACCAATAGCTGCAACCGATATAAAAATCTTATCAGAGCCTGTAATATCACCTCCAACGATTTTTGCACCATACAAAGCCTGCTTTGCTCCGCAGTAAAATTCCTCAACAAAATCTTCTGTTGTGTCTTTAGGCAAAGATAAAGCAATCGTAATATAAGCAGGCTCAGCACCTGATGCCAAAATATCGCTTATATTTACGGCAACAGCTTTGTAGCCAAGCTGCCACGGTGTACACCATCCCCTTTTAAAATGAATATCTTCAACCAAACTATCTTGTGAAATCACAATACCAGAATCCATGAGATAAGCACAATCATCTCCAATGTACTCATCTCCAATTTGATTTTTGATTGCTTTAATTAAATCCAGTTCTTTCATGCCGCATTTTAGAGGGGCGGAGCTTTTAAAAAGCTCCGCCCTTATTAACTAATTCTCAATTTTCTTTAATGTCGGGAATGCAATTACATCTCTAATTGTCGGAGAATTTGTCAGAAGCATTACCAGCCTGTCAATTCCCATTCCCATGCCGCCTGTTGGAGCAAGACCATATTCAAGGGCGTTTATGTAGTCTGCATCATAAGACATAGCCTCTTCATCACCATTAGCTTTGGCAAGAGCCTGTGCTTCAAATCTGTGACGCTGATCGATAGGGTCAGTAAGTTCTGAAAACGCATTTGCAATTTCCCATCCGTTAACTCGTGTTTCGAAACGTTCTGTTAATCTGTCATTATCACGGTGAACCTTTGCCAATGGGGAAATTTCTCTCGGATAATCTATAATATGTATCGGCTGGATTAAAGTAGGCTCTACTGTTGCTTCAAATACAGCTTCTACAATTTGTCCCCAGTTCATATCTTCGTCTACTTCAATATGCATTGATTTTGCTTTGTCATATGCCTCTTTTGGAGTAAAGAATTCACCAAAGTCTACACCTGTATACTCTTTTATTGCCCCTAGCATTGTTTTTCTATCCCATGGAGGAGTTAAATCTATTTCATTATCGCCATATTTAATTTTTGTAGTTCCGAGAACCTCCTGTGCTACATATGCTACAAGATTTTCTGTCAAAACCATCATCTCATTGTAATCAACATAAGATTGATAGAGTTCTATCATTGTAAATTCCGGATTATGACGTGTATCTATACCCTCATTTCTAAAGCATCTTGAAAGTTCAAAAATCTTCTCGCTCAATCCACCTACCATGAGTCTTTTTAAGTGAAGTTCAGGAGCTATTCTCAAAGTCAAGTCCATATTTAAAGCATTATGGTGTGTAATGAATGGTCTTGCATTTGCTCCAGAAGCCTGTGTATGAAGCATTGGAGTCTCAACTTCCAAAAAGCCCTGATTAGTTAAATATTCTCTTACCTTTTGAATAATCAAACTTCTTTTTCTAAAAGTATCTCTCGTTTTTTCATTAACAATTAAATCTACATACCTCTGACGGTATTTTGTTTCGGTGTCAGACATAGTATGGTACATTTTTAATTGTTCTAATTTTTCATCGCTTATTTGTTTATTAGGAAGCGGAAGAAGAGATTTGGAAAGCATCTTAAAGCTTTTAGCCTTTATAGACAACTCCCCTCTCGGAGTCCTTCTAATAGAACCATAAAATCCAAGAATATCACCAATATCAACGAGTTTAAGAGTCTTGACCATTTCTGAATCCATGTTTTCTTTGTGTGAAAAAATCTGTATTTTACCTGTTGTATCCATTAGGTCAATAAACATTCCTGAATTTCGTATAGCCATTACTCTTCCGGCTACTGAATAGAAATCTTCAGTCTCTTCACCGGCAGGAAGATCTTTATATTTTTCCTGTAAATCCTTAGCATCTGCGTCCTTATCAAATGCATAAGGATACGGATTTATGCCTTTATCAGCGAGTTCGGCAAGTTTTTGAATTCTTGTTTGTCTTATAGTTTCCTTTGCCGAAACAGGTTCTTTTGTTTGTTGTGTCATTTTATTATATCCTCATGTTAACAATTACTCTTAGTAGACATTTTATCATAAATATTTTTGTGTAGAAATAATGAACTGCGAAAACTTAAGAGGCTTCATAAAGCTTAATAAAACAATTTACAAAAAAACGTATATCTGGTATACTCAAGTTGTGAATAGTTTCTTAGAAAAAGAACGGTTATTATTCCCGTTCTTTTTTTATTAGGGGGTAAATCTCTTATTAGCAGTTACCGCCCCTTAGACATCAAAGGAAGGAGTCTTATGAAGCAGGAAATTAACAGACACGAAATCTTGGAAAAGATAACGCCGCTCATTGAGAATACTGTAATGAGATTTAACCTTATTCCTATAGAAATTGAATTTATAAAAGAAAACCACAAATGGTTTTTGAGAATATATCTTTATTCCTACGAAAAGGATATCACACTGGATGATTGCGAGAATGTTACAAGAAGTCTTAACGACTTTTTAGACGAGCTAATTCCGGTAAAATACTATTTAGAAGTTTCATCTCCCGGACTTGAGAGAAAATTCAAGTCAGATAAAGAGTTTATAATCTTTAAAGGCAGAAGAATTAGTCTTAAGCTAAAAACTCCTCTTGATGGTGAAACAGAAAAAATATTTAAAGGTGAAATTTTGGACTGGGATGACAATAGCGGTTTAAAATTCCTGAGATTTGAAGACGGAGAAGAACTCGAAATCCCAAAATCAAATATACAATCAGCTAAATTATACATTGATTAAGATAAGGAGAATAAATAATGATTAAAATCGGAACAGCATTATTTGAAGCTTGCGAAGAGCTGGAAAGAGAAAGAGGAATATCAAAAGAAGTTTTGATATCGTCATTATGTGACGCTATGGTTGCTGCATATAAAAAACATATGCACGTTAAAGAAGCTGCTAACATAGAAGCTATTTTAGATGAACAAACTGGTGAAATCGGGGTTTTCAGCACTAAAACAGTTGTTGAAACAGTAGAAGATCCTGATACTCAAATTTCGTTGGAAGATGCAAAAGAAATTGATGATGAAGTTGAAGTAGATGACGAAGTCAAAATCGAAGTTACACCTGATCAGTTCGGTCGTATTGCAGCTCAATCTGCAAAACAGGTTATTACACAAAGAATCAGGGATGCTGAAAGAAATAACATTCTAAATGAATTTCTTGAAAAGAAAGGAACATTGACAACAGGTATTATTCAAAGGGTTGAAAACAGAAATGTTATAGTAAATATTGGTAAAACAGATGCAATAATGCCGCAAAAAGAACAAATTCCTCGTGAATACTACAAACCCGGTAACAGAATAAGAGTTTTTGTTCTCAACGTAAAAGAAACAAACAGATTGCCACAGGTCATAGTATCACATGCCCATTCAGAAATTGTAAGAGAACTCTTTGAACTTGAGGTTCCGGAAATTGAGGACGGAATTGTTGAAATTAAATCAATTGCCAGAGAAGCAGGCTTTAGAACTAAAATTGCAGTATGGTCAAATGATCCGGAAGTAGATTCTGTTGGAGCATGTATTGGACCTAGAGGTTCTAGAATACAAACTATTGTGGGAGAATTAAAAAACGAAAAAATCGATATCGTAAGATGGTCTCCAGATCCGGTTGAGTATATCGTAAACGCAATCTCTCCTGCAAGAGTTGTGTCGGTAGATATTATGACAGATGATGAAGAAACCAAAGATGCTCTTGTTGTAGTACCTGATGATCAGTTATCACTTGCAATCGGAAGAGAAGGACAAAATGTAAGACTGGCTCATAGATTGACCGGTTGGAAGATCGATATTAAGAGTGTTTCACAAATGGAAAACGAAGAAGCCTCCAGAAGTGAAAATTACGATTACAATGAAGAAGTGCCTGAGGAGGAAGAACGTCCGGTTGATTCTGATGAAATTCAGGAAGAAATTGAAGAAGAAATGAATCAACAAGCTCTGGATGAAGAAGATATTCAACAAGACGAAATTGAAGAAAATTCTGAAGAAGAATAGTTGGAAAATAAGAGCGGAGAATTAAATCTCCGCTCTTTATTTTTTTATTAATTTTAATTATTATTTGAATTTACTTCCTCTTTGTTTTCATCAATTACTTCTATATTAGGAGTGTTCTGTTCTGCATTCTTAATTTTTAATTCTGCTTCACGAGCCTTCAACATTGATTGAATAAATTTATCTTCTTTGCCCTGCTTTTTTAAATTTGCAAAAACTGCCTTTAATTCTTCTTCACTTAACCCTTTTGGGCTTTTTATACGTATGACAAGCTTTTCTTTTTTAAAAGCTAGATAAGAAGCAATCATAATACCCCACAGAAGTACTCCTTGAATACACCCTATAGCCGGAACATCAGGGAAAAACACGGTCATAAGATTCCACATATGCATCGCAATCCAGCCGGGGAAAACTATAAAACCTGCTATGAGACAGCAAACAACCATCCCAAGAATTATTAAACCTTTTACGCCTCTTATTTGTATAACATTTAGATTCTTCTTCATTCTTACCTCAAACTAATATTTAATAATTTAAGAAATTCTTCTTCATTTAATATTATAACACCTAAATTTTGGGCTTTGTCTAATTTTGACCCCGGATTGTCGCCGGCAACTACATATGAGGTCTTTTTAGAAACAGATGAAGATACCTTTCCGCCCCTTTGTTTAATCTTGTCGCCAGCTTCATCTCTTGTCATACTATTTAATGTGCCGGTAAGAACAAAAGTCATACCCTGAAGTTCGGTAGTTTTTTCAACTTGACGATTTTCAAATATAAAACCAACTTCTTTAAAGGCATTTATCATTTGGATATTTGCATCTGTATGAAAATATTCAAAAACACTTTTCGCAATTTTATCTCCTATCCCGTCAACATTTGACAATTCTTCTGTTGTTGCATTAATAATTGCCTCAAGAGAATTAAATTCATTAACAAGCAACTCTGCCGTCTCTTTGCCGACCAGCCTTATAGATAATGCTGTTATAAAACGGGCTAGCGGACGTGTTTTGCTAAGTTGTATAGAATTGTACATATTATTTGCAGATTTATCTTTTACTAAATCCAATTTTAAGAAATCATCTATAGTAAGTTTATAAAAATCTACCGGAGATTTTACCAAATTCAAATTATACAGCTGATCAATAATAGAAGGTCCGACAAAATCAATATCCATTGCATCTTTGGAGACCCAATATTCCAGCCTTGCTTTAACCATTGCAGGACAATGTTCATTAGTACAATAAAGATTAACCTCACCTTCACGCACTTCAAGCGGTGCATGACAGACCGGACATTCTGTCGGCTCTATATACTCCGGAAGCTTCTCATGCTCTTCAGTATCAACAACTTTTACTACCTTTGGAATAATTTCAGCAGCCTTTTTTATTAATACTCTATCCCCAACTCTTACATCAAGTCTTTTAATTTCATCAAAATTATGTAAGCTTGCACGAGAGACAGTACTGCCGGCTAAAAGGACAGGTTCAAGTATTGCAACAGGCGTAACTGCACCAGTTTTACCAACACCTGTTTCAATTCCTAAAAGTTTTGTGGATATTTCTTCTGGCGGGAATTTAAATGCAGTTGCCCATTTCGGTGCTCTTGAAGTAAATCCCAGCTCCTTTTGGCAAGCAAACGAATTTACTTTTATAACAACCCCATCGGTTGCATAGTCCAAGTCAAAACGCTTTGTTTCCCATTCTTTGCAAAAATCAATTGCACCATTTATATCATTAACTAATCTTATATTAGGATTTGTCTTAAACCCCAGTTTTTTTATATATTGCAAACTATCCCAATGAGTTTCCGGCATGGTGCTTGCATTCTCAATAATTGCAGTATAAGTAAACATAGATAAATCACGCTTAGCCGTTATTGTACTGTCTAATTGTCTTAAAGACCCTGCAGCAGCATTTCTCGGGTTTGCAAAAGGTTTCTCACCTTTTTCTAAGTTTTCTTCATTTAGCTTTTCAAAAGAAGTCTTAGGCATATATATTTCACCTCTAACTTCTACATCAGCTTTTTCAAAAAGCTTTAGCGGAATTGCTTTAACAGTCTTTAAGTTTTGGGTAATCTCTTCTCCTACTATACCGTTTCCTCTGGTTGCACCTTGCACGAAAGTACCATCTTTATAAGTAAGAGCAATGGCAAGCCCATCTATTTTAAGTTCGCAAACCAGTTTTATACCTTTGCCACATTCCTTTTCTACACGTTCATACCATTTTCTTAACTCATCATAATTGTAAGTATTATCAAGGCTGTATAAGCGGTATTTGTGTTTTACTTCTTCAAAGCCGCTACTTATTCCGCCGACACGCTGGGTCGGACTGTCAGGAGTTACAAGCTCAGGATGGTTTTCTTCCAATTCTTTTAATTCTGCAAAAAGCTTATCATACTCAAAATCACTCACCAGAGGATTATCCAGGACATAGTAGTTATAACCGAGTTTATTCAATTCATCACGTAAAAAATTAATTCTGTCCGTAATCATTTTCACTCCTTAATATAGCAGCCATTGTCCAGAAGGCAAACTGAATCTGCGGTCTGAAAAATACCGTATCTACGATTCCGTGTATCAAAATACCAGTAATAGAAACAAGAGCACAGATAACATAAATTGATTTAATATTCTTTAATGCATTATTAACAAGCATTATTATAAAGCCGACAAAAGCCGCCAGAGCAAAGATTCCGCTTTCTACAGCAATTTCAAGATAGATATTATAAGCACTCAAGGCATCAAATCCGGTTTTCATATACAAACCGTATATTTCTCTGAAATTTTGGTTGCCAACTCCGATTCCGAGCAACCAGTTATCTTTAAACATATCAATACAAGAATTATAAACGTTAAACCTGAATGAATTAGAACTGTCACCACGCATTGCAAATATCGAAAAGATTCGGGCTCTTAGTGCCGATATCGAAAAAGCAATGACAGCTAGACACGCAGCAGCAATACCTGAAATCGTTAAAAATGCTTTCTTATAAACAGGCTTTAAGGTTTTATATGTAATTAAAGCAAGAACAAATAATTCAAACAGAAGCCCTATATAAGAACCTCTGCAGCCTGTCATAATAATTGCCAGCGCTGTACACAGGAAACCGAGCACACTCCATACTCTGAAGTTTTTAGGTAAAGCTATAAAAGACGGCAGCAATGCCAGCAAATATCCGCCGAAAAGATTTGGATTATATGGCTTTAAAGTCCCATAAACTCTTGTCATAACCTCTTCGGGATTCAGCCTTGAAGTGTCCTGCCAGCCTGAAATTTCACCGACTGAAGAAAAGTTTTGCAGAAAAGCAACAACAGCTTCAAAAGAAAGACAAAGAGCATATGCTAGAAAAATATATTTAATTTTATCCCTGTTATCCTTGAGGTAATGAACGAGAGCAACGTAAAAACCTAAATAGGTTAAAGTTTTGAAAAAACCCTTTAAACTTAAATAAAATAAGCTGGAGCCGGCTACACTAATTACTACAAAAATGAAATATGCAAGCAAAAATTTTTCAGCAAGCGTAAGCTCGAATTTTTCATCAGGTTTTGTTATTAATTTTACAATCGTAAGGATTACTGCAAATATTGCAAAGTACCCAATAAAATCTGACTGCGCAAGAGTAGAGGTAAATATTATTAAGAATATATTTAAACCAATAAACCAATCTATCGTTTTTAGAAAAAAGCTTCTTTGATACAAAGGGCTAAATAAATTTTGCAGCTTTAATAAGACACCATTTATAAACATAAAGCACCTTATCCTACCAGATTATTAGCACCAGAATCTTCAACACCTGACTGTGAGGTAACACGAACATCTGAAATTGTACCGTTAAACTTGTAGTTTGTACCTTCTAATGTAACAGGCAAACCCATTTTTATTTTATTTCCGCCTACTACTGCCCCGTCCTTCGTAATTTTTGCAGTGTCTGTTATTGTTACAATTGCGTCATATATTGAAGGTTGGGCTGGATCCTTAATTAAAATATACTGTTCTTTAGCCCTGGCTGAAGATATTGCGGTCTGTCTTGCTTGTGAAGTAACATTTAAAACTTTTAGCTCAGTATATGGCACATTTCTTATGGTTATAAAAGTTTTATCGTCTGATTTAATAGGGAACACATCACCGGTGACCGTTACACCTCTTAAAAAAACCTGAAAAGTAATTTGCGATGTAGCTTCTATCTGTTTATCTGCCGTTTGTCTAAAGTGGCGTGTAGTCGCAACTCCTACAAGTAAAGCTATTATTACGCCTAAAACAATAATGATATCAACAATATTGAATTTACCAAGCAAATTTTTCACGTTTATTCTCCTTCATCTAAAGTTATACTATCAGGTATAGAACTTAATATTTCGCCTATAGTAGTTGTCGCACATCCGAATTGCTTAATTACAATACCTGCAGCGATATTTCCGATTACTGCTGCATATACAGAATCAGCACCGCTTGCCAACGCCATCGTATACAATGCTGTAACTGTATCTCCTGCACCTGTCACATCAAAAACTTCTGCTTTATTAAATACAGGTATGTGTGTGTACTTCCCGTTATTATCAATAACAACCATCCCGTCGGAACCGCAAGTTATCAATATTGAACTTGCACCTGATTGCTCAAGAAGTATATTACCTGCTTTCAAAAAATCTTCTTTTGTCCTTAAATAAAAACCAACATGTTTCTGAGTATCAGGTAAGTTTGGTGTCATTGAAGTAACACCATAATATTTGTTTAAATTTCTTTGTGCATCAACCACAACTTTTTTATGACATTTGTTTGCAATTCTTATAATAGCTCTTATTACATTTTCAGTTAAAGTTCCTATGTGGTAATCTGAAATTATTACAGCATCACATTCAGGTATATGTTTTTCTGCTGTAGTTATAATTTTTTGTTCTATTTCTGCTGATAAAGGCGTACTTGTCTGTCGATCTATTCTTACAATCTGCTGTGTTATTGAATGAGAACAAGAGCCTGATATTCTTGTTTTTGTAGTGGTTTTTCTTGACTTATCAATAATTAGAGAAGTTGTATCAATATTAGCATTCTCAAAAGCTTTCTTTAAATCAATTCCCTGATAATCATCACCAATTACACCTATAATACAAACATTTCCGTTATTTATTGTTGATACGTTGTGAGCAGCATTTGAAGCTCCGCCAAGAATAAATTTGGTATGTGTATGTTGCAGAATTAAAACAGGAGCCTCTCGTGATATTCTCTCTGTATCTCCATAAACCATTTCATCCAGAGCCATGTCACCAATAACAAGGATTTTTGTACTTTTTAATTTATTTACAAGATTAATTAGTTTATCTTTTTCTATATGCATCTCAATCTCTCTTATGATTGCTTAATATCAAAATCTCATATATAATATACTTATATCATACTATAAACAAAAGAGAGTTTTGCATGGCTGATAAGAATGTTTTTAATGACAAGGATTCAATTGATATTAGTGAACTAGCATCTTTGAATGATGACATTTCGCCTGAACTCATAGATCAATTACAACAAAAATTATCCCAAGATGCACAATCCCTTAATGAAACTCAAAGTCCCAAAAAGAAAGCTGATTTTAATGAAAATGATGATGCCACATTGTTTGAAGAGCCTGCCAAGCAAGAAGGAAATTTAAACAGTACCCCATCAGAATCACAGCCCCCACAACCGCACAAAAAAGGATTTAATCTCGATAAAAACTTTGACGACAATTTTATAAAAAAATATAAAGCAAGACTTAATAAACAGCAAGAAGCAAATTCAAAAGATGCAAAACACAATGAAGCGGCTGATTCTATAAGCAGTGCAGCATTTTCTGATAGTATAACAGATGAGAATATTGAACAGGTAACAAAAGGTAATATATCCGAGCGTGCAATGACACAAGCTCAAAAGAATTACAATGACAGCCTTGATTTTCTTGATGGTAATGTAAAGTATTCAAAATATGTCATCTACATTGATCCGCAGAATGTTGATTTTATTGACAGTTTAACGGTAAAAGAAAGAAAAAATTTAATTAACAAAATCCTAAGAGAACAAGACGACATTGCTATAACAAAACACAGATTCAGAGTTATAAACACTGTAATAAAACATGCCATCGTTGCAATATTAACAATAACGGTTTCAATACCTGTTATATACTGGACAATAAATGCTTCACTTGAAGCAACAATAAATAATTACAGACGTTCACAATCAATATTCCAAACTTTATATAAAGAAAATGGAAAAATTACTAATGTAAAATAAGTTATTACTCATTAGCCCCAATTATAGAATCTGCTAATGCAGTACCCAGTTTATAGCCGGCAATTGATGCACAAACAAAACCTGCACCTTTTAACATACCCGGTAAAAATTTTAAAGATTTATTGAAGAATGTTTTTGTATTACAAAAATCTTTTAGTGCTGCAACTTGCTTATTTACAAATAAATTCTTTTTATATAAACCTTCACGTTCAATAGCAACTCTTTTGCCATCAACTTTCTTAATTACAGGCATGCCTATAATACGCTTTGCAGCAGCTTCTGCCGTAAACATAGCGCCAAGTCCCAGCGTTTCCCGTACTGCAGCGTCCTTTTTGTCATCTGCAGTGATAACCTTTACAGCTCCCGTTAATGTTATTAAGTGGTTTATATAGTTTGAAGTAAAATTAAGGACTTTACCTATTCCATTTAATACTTTATCACTCTTAGAAAGCGCTTTTATCGATTCTTCTGCACTTGTGAAGCCGGTTGCAATTGGATTTGATGACTCTCTCGCAATTGCAGAAAGCCCTTTTGCAGCATTTAATACCTGACCGCCAGCTATATCCATGTTCATCGCAGCAACAAAAGGATTACTTTGGGAAAGCGCATCAGCACCGGAATTGGCACGTCTGGAAGAAAATATACTACTTGAAACTACAGATGGCATAAATGATGTAATTGCTAAACCTGATGACATTATTAATCCTTACAACACTAACTATGAACACACTATATTTATATAAAGTCGTTTTGTAAAAAATAATTTCAAAAAAAGAGAAAATCTTTACAAAATTTAATACTGCATAAGACACTTGTAAAAGCTGATTTTGTTTGTTAATATAATCGCAAGGAGAGGTATAAATGAGTTTTAATCAATCTATCAGACCTATAACAATGGAAGAAAAAAATAATCACTTAATAATCGGCGGTTGTGATACTGTTGAACTGGCAAAGAAATATGGAACTCCATTGTATGTAATTGACGAAGCTACAATCAGAGGTATTTGTAAAGAATATAAACAGGCGTTTGCCGGTTATAAAAATATAAAAATGATGTATGCCTCAAAAGCTCTGTGTACCTCTGCAATTACACGAATTCTGGATGATGAAGGCTTTGGCTTCGATACTGTATCAGCAGGAGAAATTTATACAGTCTACAAATCCGGAGTTGATATGTCAAAAGTTTTGTTTAATGGCAATAATAAATCTGTTTCAGAACTAGAACTTGCGTTAAACTACAAAGTCGGGCGTATCTCTGTTGATAATTTTTATGAAGCTGAATTACTAAACGACTTAGCTGAAAAAAGAGGTATTACTACAGATATACTTTTAAGAATAACCCCGGGAATAGAATGCCATACCCATAATTATATCCAAACAGGTCAAATTGATTCTAAATTTGGTTTTGATCTTTCGCAAGTAGATAGTATTATAACTTTAATTTTAAATAAATATAAACATTTGAATTTAAGAGGTCTGCATGCACATATTGGTTCTCAAATCTTTGAACTGCAGTCCTATCACGACGAAGTTGATATTTTAGTAAAAGAAATCTCTAGAATAAATTCAAAATTTAATATAAAATTAAACGAAATGAATATAGGAGGAGGACTTGGAGTTAAATATACACAAGATGACACTCCGCCTTCTGTCATTGAATTAGCTAAAGCAGTAACATCAGCAATGACCAAATATTCTACAGAGATTCCTACTATTTATATTGAACCCGGGCGAAGTATTATATCAACTTCCGGCATTACATTATATACCATAGGAAGCTCGAAACAAATACCAAATGGAAGAAAATATGTTGCTATAGATGGCGGTATGGCCGATAATCCCCGTCCAAGCATGTACCAGGCAAAATATACTGCACAAGTTGCTAACAAAGTGATGAACAACGACACTGAAATCTTTACAATAGCAGGAAGATACTGCGAAAGCGGCGATATTTTAATAGAAAGCATTAAACTTCCAAAACTGGAAGCCGGCGATATATTATGCGTATACAATACTGGGGCATATAACTACTCAATGGCATCTAACTACAATCGGGTAGAAAAACCGGCAATGGTACTTGTAAATAATTCACAATCTGATATTATAGTATATAGAGAGACGTTGGATGATCTCATCTCACATGATAACATTCCCGATAGGTTGAGTAAAAATGATTGATGCGCTAATTTCTTTAATTCAAGATATTATAAGTCCGCTTCAGTGGTCTTTAAATTGGATTAACATATTAGAAATTGCTTTTATAGCAGCTATATTACTCATTTTTTATCAAAAATTTATCAAGAATACACAGTCTGAAAAGCTTGTAAAAGGCTTATTTTTTCTTGTTTTTGCGTGGATTTTCAGTGAAATACTTATCCTGATTGATTTAAGAATTTTAGGGGTATTTTTAAAATCACTTGTAACTTTAATTTCTTTGAGTTTGATTGTAATTTTCCAGCCGGAATTAAGAAGACTTTTGGGATATCTAGGGCAACCTGGCTTTATACGAAAAGCGTTATTTTCTTCTAATTCAAATAGTATGGGAGATAATAACGAAGTAGATGTTATAAAAGAAATTATTGAAGCCGTTAAATATATGACAAAAACAAAAACTGGAGCTTTAATAGTTTTTCAGAAGGAAATGAGTGCTGGGATCTATTCTGATGTCGGGACTAAAATTGACGCTATTATTTCAACAGAGCTTATTCTGACAGTATTTCATCCTAATACCCCATTGCATGATGGAGCTATGGTAATTGAAAATAATAGAATCCACTCTGCAGGAGTTTTACTTCCGCTTACAGAGGATCCTAAATTAAGCTGGAAATATGGTACACGCCATAGAGCAGCAATTGGCATGTCAGAAGTTTCTGATGCAGCTTGTCTTGTTGTTTCAGAAGAAACAGGAGACGTTTCTATAACAATGGATGGAATTCTGAAAAAATATGAAGATTTAATGACATTAAAATCAGATTTAGAATCGATTTTAGGTATAAAACCAAAAGAAGATAATCAGGAAAAACACAAAAATATTTTTGATATATTAAGAGGAATTAATAAATAAATGTTCTTTAGTAAGAGAAAATTGCCGGAACAGGTAAAAAAAACAAAAGCCGACATAATTAGAGAAATAATTTTAAAAGCTTTTTTTCTTACATTAGGAGCTTTCATATTTGCAGTCGGATTAGAGATGTTTTTGCTGCCCAATAAAATTATAGATGGCGGTGTCGTTGGTGTTTCAATGATGACAGCTTATCTAACAAAATGGAATCTTGGTACCTTGATTTTTTGTATTAATATTCCGTTTATTCTAATGGCTTTAAAAAATTTAGGGAAAAAATTTGTTATTCAAACTTTCTATGCAACAGCAATGCTTGCTGTTGCAACCAATATTTTGCATGGGAAACAAGCTACAGAAGACTTACTCTTAGCAACTGTATTCGGAGGTATTATACTTGGATTTGGAGTCGGTTTAATATTGAGAAATAATGCCTCGCTGGATGGTACAGAAATGGTTTCAATAGCTCTTTCAAAAAAATTAAAAATAATATCAGTAGGAGAGCTTTTGATGTGTATAAATCTTTTCGTCTATATGGGTGCTGGCTTCTTATACGGCTGGGACAGGGCATTATACTCAATTCTAACATATTATATAGCCTCAAAAGTAATCGATTCCGTTCTGGAAGGTCTCGATAAAGCTAAATCTGTAAGAATTATATCTGATTACTACAAAGAAATCGGAAATGCAATTATGAAAGATTTAGATGTAAGTGTTACATACATGAAGGCTATGGGAGGATATTCAAGACAGGAAAAAATTCAAACCTACTGTGTTGTAAATAAATTTGAAATGCCAAGATTAAAAGAACTGGTTCATACTATTGATCCACGAGCATTTTTGGTAACAGAAGATGTACACGAAGTAGAAGGTGTTAGAGTAAAAAAACGTAATCATTAAATTGCTTGCACTAGACATAAGTATAAAAATATTATAAAATTTTAATATTAAGAGAGGAAAATCAATGCCAAACAAAGATATGATACCTGTAGAAGTAATTATTTTAACTGATACTGACGATATTAAGGGTACAGTATACGTATCTAATAATGTTGCAGCTAATAGACAGTTAACTGAGTTGTTAAATGATAAAGATAGACGTTTTTTAGCAGTTGTTAATGTAGAAATTTATGCAAAAAATTCTAATCAGCCGCCGAGAAGATACGAATTTCTGGAAGTGCACATGGATTCAATCCGAATGGTACATCCTACCTCACAGGCTCTTTTCAGAGAATCACCTAAGACTCAGGAAGATATTGCAAGATTTAGAGAACTGAGAGCAAAATTGAATCAAACTAAACCATTTTAATACAAAAGACCTCTTCTAAGGAGGTTTTTTTATTGTAAATAAATGTAACAATTTAGTCTAAAATATTAAAGATTTTTCAAATTATGCCGTTATCTATCTTATAAAATTGGAGAATTAGTATGACAGATAGTTTCGACATAAACAATTTGACAGGAAAAGCAAGAGATATCGCAACCAAAATTGACAGCAAATTTGTTAAAGATAACAAACTCTCAGGCGTTGAATTAAGCATATTTTTAGCTGATTGTAAGCATAATGGTATCGAAGTTGAAAATGAAGCATGGTATAAGAAATGTAAAGACCTTATTGATAAACAATTTCAGAATTTAAAAGACTATGTTATACGTAAGGAGGTCATACCACAGGATGCTATTCATAATTATAAAGCAGATGTAATACCGGATGACACACAAGTAAAAGAGGTACATCTAAAAGAACTTTCTAAACTGGAAGAAAAAATAAACCGTTCAAAACAAGATCTTTGCAAAAAAATGTATGACAAGTGGAGTGCAAAATTCCCGAAATCACCATTAAAACAAGATTTTTATGAAAAATTGTATGATGTAATAGAAACATTAAATGTGACAATACCGGAGTCTGCTTGGGACAAGGAGAACTATTCTTCACTAAAAGAGCAGATAATGGATGAAGTAATCGCTATTTTTGCAGGAGAATCACAATTAAACCCTAAAAGTAAAAACAGCATATATAATGGTATTTTTCAACTTGCGACTCCTGGTTTAAAAGAAGCAAAGAGTTGGGCGCAGAAAAATCCTAATGTTTCTGGAATGGAAAACATTAGTAATGACATGACAATTACAAAGTTTAGAAATTCATCAGGAACTTTACAGCTAGATTACCTTGTTGCATACATTGGTAAATGTAAAGAGTATTCTAAAATAGGAGCTAATGAAAGCATTACCCCTGGACAGCTCTGGGCAATGATAAAATATCCGTTTAAAGGTAAAAACAGTAAGTTAATACAACAAAAAACAGACTCAATAAGCAATGTATTTAAAAACAGCAAAATAGAACAGGGCTTAAAATAATAGGTTAAATAACAATATAGTTGTACGCCTGGATTAATACATCATTAAAAGCATTCTGATTCCCAAAAAACACATAAAACTCTGCTGTATTTCTGCCAATTTGCTGTAGTGAATTTACTTCTATCGGCGGTCCTGCAGGTGTTGTTCTGCCGGGATTCTGCGGGTTTGAAATTACGCCTGTTGCACGCAAAATCGGCAGGTAGATTTTATTTTTGAAAACTTCATACTGCGTTAAACCCTTTGTTACAACACCAAGATTGTTTCCATCTTCATCAATCAAAAATCCTCTCTGCATAGGGGCTGTATTATTCTTAACCTCAATTCCCCTCACATTTGGGAGATTTTTTCTTATATCATAATCAGGGTCAAAATTGCGTTTGATTAATAGATTCATATCCTCGGAAAAAACTTCTCTAATAGAATTTTTCAGGTAGAAAACTGCTGTTAATAAGTGATTTTTCTGTGAATTAATCCAATCGAATTTAAAATGCAGAAATGCCGCATTTTTATCAAGGCTTACAACAAGTGAAATTACATCCCAGGCACCTTCAAAATCTATTTTTAGGGCAATTCTTGAAGTGGTGTTTAATACCGGTTTTGTTCGTATAACCTTTAGAACAGTACCGTTATCATCTGGTTTTGGTCCAAAATTATAACTATCTCCGAGATCTGCAAAATCAATAAGCGCAAACTCTATCCCGTTTATAAAAATACGCCCTTCTTCCACACTTAATCGCATAAATGAATTTTCTATGGAATTATTGGTTAATTTCAAATCAGATGGACTTATAGCCGGCATCAGAAACTCAACTTCATCAGGCTTTAAGTTTTCAACATTTGCCAGATAGGTATAAATATTTGTATAATCCTCGGTTACAGGAATCCTTTGAGTATCAGTCAGCAGGTATTTATCGAACCCCTTTTTGAAATTTATTTTGTCATAACCTTCAATAACTTGCGAAGATTTAAACTCTATAACACCTGAAAAATACCTGTCAGAGAGGTTTATAATCTTCTTTTGTTCAAAATGGTTTTTGAATTTTAATTCATCAATTATGGTATTTGCAATTTGTTTAATTTTTTTATAGCGGGTTAAGTTTTCCAAATGCACATCATCTGTTGAGCACCCACAAATGCTGTCATGCGCCTGATTTTGAATAAGCATTTTATAAGCATATTCAAGAGTCGTATCATATGCCGTTTCTCTTTGCTGTTTTACAAAGCGTGAGGCTAAATCAAGAAGATAAGTAGATTCAACATTTTCTCTTTTCAAGTCAAGTCTTGAAGAATAGCACCCTTGAAGCGTAAAAGTTTTTGAATTATCTCTGATTTCGTCATTCCATTCGAATTCTTTGAAACGATTTTCTACCCTTTTGAAGTAATCAAAAGGCGAACCGAGTCTTATGTAATAATCATTTTTTAAAAGCTCATTTACCGCTTTAATTTGATCATCTATATCCCTTTCAACACCCAGGTGATCTGCACCTATCGGAAGCAGAAGTACGTTTCCTGATTTTGCGGCAATTTTATCTAAGTTGCTTTTTAAAAGCTCGGCTTTCTTTTCAACCGGCTCTTTTATGGAGAATATATCGTTAAAATAGCCTCTTACGAGATTAACCGTATCCATTCCGCACCACGAAAATTCTGACGGGAAATCTCCGCATCCTCTCCAGACAATGCATTTATCAATACCGAAATCTCTTAAAATATCAGGGATATTTTGAGAATGCCCGAAAGTGTCGGCTAAATATCCGATAAAATCTTTGCAGCCGTATTTTTGCGCTTCTTTTAGCCCGATTTCAAGATTCTTTGAGAAAACTGTTTTATCTGTTAAAAATTCATCAACCAGACAGTAAAATGGTCCTATAAAGAGTTTTTTCTGTTTGATTAGAGTTAAGATAAGATCTCTGTTTTCGGGTCTCATTTCGAGATAATCATCTAATGCGCTTGTCTGCCCGTCAAAATAAAAACAGGGTATCCGATTTTTTGAAAGCAGGTCAAGAACATTGTCAAACACTCTTAATAAGCGCATCCTGAAAACCTCAAACTCTCTATACCATTCTCTGTCCCAGTGTGTGTGAAGATAAGCAATAACCTGTTTTCTCATACAGTTAATATTACACCAAAATCCTATACCCTGCAAGAATATTTTGGGGTAAAGGTGTAAACCAGTGAATAGTGAATAGTGAGGAGTGAATAGAAATTTAGTGACTAAGTAACATAGAAGCGTAGGGTGCGCTCACAAGCGCACCTGTTCAATTGCACAAAAATAAGGTGCGCAAGTACTATATTGTCATTCTGGTCCAATAATCATTTAGAGGCGAAGAATCACTTTAACTTTTTAGGGATTCTTCGGACTGGCGTCCTCAGAATGACGGCACTACGCTTAGTGGAATTAAAAGCTTTGTATTATTATTCAAGTAACAGTTTGTAAAGTTTTGTAAATTGAGAGTCTCAATTTAGTCAAATTTTTCAAATAAAAAATTTTTTTATATACATAACAATTGTATAAAATGTTATCCAAGGGAAAAGTTAAGTTGTAACAAAGCTTTTAGGGAATACCTAGTAAAAAATTCACACAAAAAAAATGCCGCTTTCAAGCGCCATTTCTAATCACATAACATTTTATACAAATTGTTATGTGCCATACCTAAAGGCGGAGATGGAATTTGACGCTACATCAGGAGATTACACCAAGGAACCGCCCCAAATCTACGTGCGTAGCACCAAAATGTTATGCGGCAGCCCCAAAGGCAGACGTGGAAATATATTAAGTTCTGTAGCAGCAATAATATAAGTAAGCTCGCAGATAGGCAGATAGAAAATAGCACCCATCCCAGCCTTCCCTCAAAAGTGAAGGGGTGCGCCCAATTTTACGTCATTGCGAGGGAATAGCCAGAACAGCCCGAAGCAATCTAAAACAAACCTGACAACTGAATTAAACAGGATTGCCGCGAAAATCAAAAATTTTCTCGCAACGACAGGATTAATCTTACAGGGGCAAGAAAAAATTACACAAGTTACACAAATAACACAGGAGGAAAAGAATATGGCATTACAGGTAAAATTATTTACAAACGGAATTAAAGCGGTATTAAGAGAACAAAGAGGCAACCAGCCGACAGTTTTGAGAATGTTTGACAAAGACGGATGTATGGTTGCACAAAGAAAGATTTTATCCAAACACTACACAACAGGCGAAAGGACACTTGAAAAAGTGACACTCAAGGCTGATTATCATGATGCTTATGATATAGATTTGATAAAAGAGTATAAGGCAGTTACCTTTGACGCTAAAGGTAAAATGAATAGTTTTAGAGAGGGCGAAGGCACTTTATTTGATGATTTAGAAATCGATGTAAGCCGTTCTCCCCAGCTCTGGAACGGATTAGTCGATAAAGAAGCCGCAATGTTTCGTGAAAAAGGGCATACGTCTTCTGACAACACGCTCTTCAAAATGCTCAAGCAATGGTGCGATTTCAGGCGTGTAGATACTCCGAGAGAAACTCCTAAGCCGATGAGGTTTAAAGGAATGAATGATTAATAAAAAAGAGGCAAACATTATGCCTCTTTTTTTATTTTATGCGTTTTTATACCTATCCCCACTATATGAAGGATTTTTTATTCAGGATTTAAAGGTAATGTATAATTAGGTCGTTTTATATATTGACTTTACTAAAAACGACATTAAAACAAAATTAGGTATAAATATAGGAGATATTTGCTATGGGAATGGCAGCATCACAGGCAAGGTATTTAGCACTAACAGCAAGAAAAACAAACTGCGAATGGGAAGGGCAGCAGATCAACCAGGCAAGAACTGCGCTTGCTAATCAGAGTGCAAATTTATTTAACAGGTTGCTTGATTTAGAAGTCCCAAATGCTCCTAAAACTACTGATTATACAGAGATTCAATACTCATTCTCTGATGGTGAAAATGAATCTGTTTTAGACAGCTGGCAGCAATTATCTAATGCAGATCCTAATTATAACTACATTGTAAACCATTATTACTATGCAGATGTCTATACAGGCTCTCAAAAACTTTTGGAAAATCCTCAAGTGCATATTGAAGATAATGATGTAGTTGAAAAAGGTTACATAGACCCGTCTGCAGTGTTAAAATACGGACCTGCTAACAGAGTTACATTAAATGACGGAACAGAAGTCAATGCGGACGAAATAACTACAGATAAAGCTGATAGTGATGAAGAATTACGAAATCAATTTAATGACTTTGCAACCGCAAGAGATCTCGCATACGATGCAGGTGCAATTCCTGCAGGCGAAGTCTACGGATATCAGGATTCATCAGGGACGTGGCACTTCTTTTTGCAGGAGGAAATTGACAATGTTGAACCTGTCGATCCACTTTCATATTATGATGTAACCTATGCAGACGGATCTACTGCTAAATATGACGAAATAACTACAGCACAAGCGCAAAATGACGAAGAGTTACAAAAACAGTTTAACGATTTTGCAACAGCAAAAGAATTAGCATATGATGCAGGCGCTATCCCTGATGAAGAAGTCTACGGCTATCAAGATTCTGACGGGACATGGCATTTCTTCCTTAAAGAAGAATTACAAGACATTGATAGTCAACATCCTGAAGTGGCTTTTGATCCAGTTAATAACTCTTATACCATTACAACTGCTGACGGCAAAGAATCTTATACTTATAATTCAATAGAAGATGTAGAAAAAGATACACGCTTTGAAGAAGCTCTAAGATCTTTTGAAGAAGCTGTAGGACTAGCTGAAAAAGACGGCGTTTTAACAACTGACAATGTCTACGGCTATCAGGATTCCGATGGAACATGGCATTTCTTTGTTCCGGATGATTTAGAAAATCCAATTGATTATTCTTCCGCTCCGGGAATGTATGTTGGCAACTGTAAACTAACAGAACTAACTAGTTTTACTGAAGATCAGGCTGCAGAACTGGCACAAATTCTTAAAGATTGTCCGGATTCAGCTATGAATCAGTATTTAAGTTTCGACAGTAAAGGTAACCTTATATATGAAGGACAGGGAATTTATTCGTTTGAAATGAACGGAAAAACCTATTTTACAACAGAAAGTGATTTTTATAACAGCTTAAATACACCGTATGATCCGGAAAAACCAATAGAAGTTCAAAACAAGTTAGCATATTACAATGCCTCTTACATACAAACAAAAATAGAAGAAACAAATCATGCACTATTGGAAACTGACGGCAACGGTAGATTTACTTCTGTAAAATTTGATGATGATAGCGTTGTGTATTCATTAAATGTTGAAACAGTGACAGATGAAGCTGCTTATCAAGATGCCATGAATGAGTATATGTACAAAAAAGAAGAATACGAAAAAACAATTGCAGACATTAATGCTCAGACCTCTATTATTCAACAGGAGGACAGAACTCTGGAATTAAGATTGAAACAGCTTGATACAGAGCAAAATGCTTTATCAACAGAAATGGATGCTGTTAAGAAAGTCATTTCCGATAATATTGAAGACACGTTCAAGACATTCAGTGACTAGTTTTAGACCTATGACAATAATAGGTTGTTATTGCCTATCCAACCGGATGATAAGAGCCTATTACATGGAACATTTTTACAAACGGCATAATTTCATCAAAAGCTCGTTTAACTTTTTTATCTAATATATGACCTTCTATATCAATATAAAAAACATATTCACCAAGCTCCTTTTTAGAAGGTCTTGAATCTATATATGACATGTTAATATTATGCAGCTCAAAGATAGTCAAAATCTTATTTAATGCACCAGCCTTATTTTCTGTTGAAAATGTAATACTTGTTTTATCATACCCTGTTTGTGGAGACATAAATTTACCCAACAAAATAAATCTCGTCTGGTTATTAATTTCATCATTTATATTTGCCTCTATAACAGGCACATCATAAAGTTCGGCACAATCGACACTGCCAATTGCAGCAGCTTCCGGCTCCTCTAAAACTAATGACCTTATAGCTGCCGAAGTTGAAAGAGTAGCTTCTTCGATTAATGAGTCAGGAAAATTCTCTTGTAAATAACGTTTACATTGTGCAAGCGCCTGCGGATGAGAGCGAACAACTTTTATTTCAGACTTACTTTTTGCATACCCTATAAGCGCATGCTCTACCCCCATAGTAGTTTCAGCTATAATTTTATACCCTTCTTTTTTAAGAGAAGAGAGATTATCAAGAGTTTCACGCACAATACCTTCAATAGAATTCTCTATTGGTATCACAGCGACAATATCTTCACTGTTTTCATCTTTCAAGGCTCGTATTATGCTTGATATCGACTTCAAATTTGTGCTTACACAATGTAGCTTAAAAGCATCAATAAACATATTTTTTGCAAAATCACTGTAAGAGCCTCTTGGTCCCAGAAACAGTAATTTTCTTATTCTTGTTGTGTCTAATACTTCAGGTAACATTATAACCATTTTATCCTTTGTTTTTCTACTCATCTTCTGCAATAAATTCTCGCTCAAGAATATTAGATATTCTCTCCTCAGCGCTTTGTTTGTCACCGGTTTTATAATAAAGTCGGGCAATCAACATTTCTCTTGAAGATGTTGGTGACATATTATAAGCCTTTTGAGCATATGATATTGCAGTTCCGTAACGTTTTGTTACACCATATATTTTTGCCATTTCTTCATAACATCTGGCAGTAATATCTACGTTTGGAGCATCTTTCAATATTGCATTATATTCAGCAAGAGCCCTGTCAAATTGACTATTTTTTACGTATTTTTCAATATTATAAAATTGTAATTCCAATTCTTCATCCTGAGCAAGTTTACGCTCGCCATCTTTGACTGCAGCAGCATTCTCAGAAGCTCCGTCAATAGGAGTAATTCCCTCTGTTGGCTCTGCATTTGCATTTTGTGTTTGTTCTATAGTACTTGTCTGCTCCTCTTGCGCAACAGGTTCATCTGTCTGAACGGACGAATTTGTGTTGACACTATTGGCAGTTTCAGGGACTGTATTTGCTACCGGAGCATTTGCCGCTGGCGTATAGTTTTCCTTATCACTACTTGGAGCCATGTCGAAAGCTTTAACAACAAGTAATACAAGTATCAGACATAATGCCATTAAAATTATCATATACTTTTTTGAACCTAAATCGAAATTATTCATAAATTTTCACTCCTAACTTCTTCTTATTTAATTCTACACCAAAAGCAAACAATGCAAAATCATATTTTACCGGATCATCAGGACAGAATTTCTTTAAATTATCCGTTAACTCTAAAACAGCTTTAAAATCATTACTTTTACGATTCAAAAGTCCCATATGTCTTGATACTCGGGCGACATGTACATCTAGAGGGATTAACAAATCTTTTGGTTTCATAAAATTCCAGAGCCCTAAATCCACAACAGATTTTCTAACCATCCATCTTAAAAACATATTCATTCTTTTCATAGCACCGCCATTTGCTGGATTTGGTATCATGTGATGAAACCCTTGTCCTACAGTGTCAGGTGCATTTGAATAAAAATAGTCAACAACTGTTTGTAAGAAATTAGACGAATTAAATCCATATTCAAACAATTCTTCAAGCCCTCTGGACTCACTATAAAGTTTGTGAAGTATATTAAAAACCGGAATAATATCACTATCTTTGGAAAACCTGTACTCTATACCTTTAAGATTAGAAAAATCCCCATTCTGCACGTAGTTTTTTATATCCCATCCTGCTCTCTTGTCAAGCTCTTCAAGCTTTTTAATAAACATTTTGCGATTTCCATACGCAAAAAGAGATGCTATAAACCCGTATAATTCCTTATCTTCCTTTGTTTTACCACGATGAGGAAATAGTATCGGATCATCTTTTATAAAATCCGACGTTTCGTATTTCTTAGCTAATTTATCCAGTTGTTCTTTCGTAATCATCTCAACTTATTAAAAAATTCTTCTAATATTTTACCACATTTTTCTTCTTCTATGCCACCATAAATTTTGAGGGTTGATATTTTTTTTTGAGGCAAACATTGCGGATTGGAAACAAATACACCATAATCAGGGTTGTACGCTCCAAAATAGAGAGTTTTTATTCCGGACATCAGTATTGCCCAGCTGCACATCGGACAAGGTTCTAATGTTACGAACATTTCACAATCATTAAGTCTTGAGGTATTTAAAACCTGTTGGGCTTGTTTTATAGCAAGGATTTCGGCATGCGCAGTAATGTCATTATCTAATTCCCGCCGGTTGTGAGCAGCTGCAATGACATTGCCGTCTTTTTTTATTACACAACCTATCGGCACATCAATTGTACATTTTAACGCTTGCTCTATCGCACTTTGCATTCTGCTAACCCTTATATGCTTCCAACAAATAACGTCGTAGTTTTACAAAAGGACAAAATATATTTACCCCATATATTTACCCCTAGCTCCCCCAGACTTCATCATCGTAGTAAGCTAGTTCTAAGTGCCCGAGGATAACAGTATCACCGTTTTTGAGTCCATATTTATGCAGCTCATCAAAAACTCCCATACCTTTCATAATATTTTGAAGCCTTACAACCTGCTCTGTATTTCTTGCATCAGTTACTTTAGCGAGCCTGTTGAGCTTTCCTCCCGAAATTAAGTATGTTTCTTTATCAAGTTTTATAACCTCAAAAGCACTGTCGTCATTATCATAGGCGTCCAAATCTTCTTCAATATCGATATCAAATTCAGGTTTTGGAATCTCATCAACCTTTTGTGAAACAAAGTGTAAGAGTTCTTTTATACCGTCTCCGGTTACAGCGGAAATTGCAAAAACATCTGGAGAAAACTGCTTAAATTCTTCCAAATATTTTTCCAAATCTTCTTTTGAAACTGAATCTATTTTATTCAGCACAAGAATTTGATATAAATTAGCAAGTCCCTCTGAATGCTTTTTTAATTCATTATTAATTATTTTATAATTATCAACCGGATTTTCAGCAGTTAAATCCACAACATGAATTAGGAATCTGCACCTTTCTACGTGTCTTAAAAACTCGTGCCCTAATCCAACTCCCTCTGAAGCTCCTTCAATAAGACCAGGAATATCAGCTATAACGTAAGATCCTCCATCATCTTTCTTTACTACACCGAGATGCGGAACTAAAGTTGTGAACGGATAGTCCGCAATTTTTGGTCTGGCAGAGCTTACAGCACTGATAAAAGTTGATTTACCGGCATTAGGCATTCCTAGAAGTCCAACATCTGCGATAAGTTTAAGTTCTAATTCCAGAACTCTTTCAATTCCTGGCTCACCAGGTTCGCAGAACTGTGGTGCTCGTTTTTGCGCAGTCGCGAATCTCGCATTACCTCTTCCACCTCTGCCGCCTTTTGCAATCAAAACCTGTTGTTCATTTTCAGTTAAGTCAGCAATAAGCTTGCCGCTTTTAACATCCCTTACAACAGTTCCCAGAGGCACTCTTATGTATAAATCTTTTGCACAAGCTCCGTGCATACCTTTTATACCACCATTTTCACCAGATTGTGCTTTAAAAACAGATTTTATTTTAAAATCAAGCAGAGTAGACATATTTTCGTCTGCCACAAAATATATATCGCCGCCACGACCGCCGTCACCGCCTGCCGGACCACCTTTATCTACATATTTTTCACGACGCCATGCGACCATACCGTTACCACCGTGACCCGAAATTACTCTTATTTTTGCTTTATCTAAAAATTTCATTTTTTTATCCTTTGGGCGGTGCACATTTTGTCTAATAGCTACCAACCCGTTTTCCAGTCCGTCCGTGCACCTTTGGAACACAAATACAACATTTTTACACTATTTAGGAATCCTTTGGGCGGTACACATTTTGTCTAAAGATTACCAACCCATTTTCTAGTTCGTCCGTACACCTTTGGAACACAATTACAACATTTTTACACTATTTAGGAATCCTTTGGGCGGTACACATTTTGTCTAAAGACTACCAACCCATTTTCTAGTTCGTCCGTACACCTTTGGAACACAATTACAACATTTTTACACTATTTAGGAACCCTTTGGGCGGTACACATTTTGTCTAAAGACTACCAACCCGTTTTCCAGTCCGTCCGTGCACTTTCAGAACATCTCGCATAATTTGCGTTGAGCAAACTATCGTACTATAATGCTACTATGAACAAAGTAAAAAATACATTATTCAGTAACAAACCTGTTACAATAGACGAAAACTCTCTTATTATGGGAATAGAATCCAGCTGCGACGAAACCGCTTGTGCTATAGTAAAAGGCGGCAGAGAAGTTATAGCAAATGTTGTTGCTTCCCAGATAAAAATTCACGAAGAATACGGCGGAGTAATTCCTGAAATAGCTGCAAGAGAACATCTTGAAGCAATCAATGTGGTTATTGATGAGGCTCTTAAACAGGCCGGAGTAAAAGGCGAAGATATATCAGCTTTTGCAGCTACTGTAGGACCTGGACTTGTAGGGTGTCTGCTTGTCGGAATGAATGCTGCTAAGACTCTGGCGCTTGTATATGATAAACCATTTATCGGTGTAAACCACCTTAATGCCCACCTTGCAGCAAATTTTATTGATACTGAATTAAGACCTCCATTTATAGCGCTTCTCGTGAGCGGCGGACATACGCAAATAATTAAAGTAAGTTCTTATTCAGATATGGAAATAATTGGAGAAACTATTGATGATGCGGTTGGCGAAGCTTATGATAAAGTTGCCAGATTAATCGGACTTCCTTATCCGGGAGGACCAAAGCTTGATAAGCTTGCACAGGAAGGAAATCCGCATGCATTCAAGCTCCCTGAAGCAAAAGTCGGCGGCTATGATTTCAGCTTCAGCGGATTAAAGACTGCTGTTTTGAGACTTGTAAAAAGTTTTGACGGACAGGATATGCCTGTAAAAGATATTTGCGCAAGTTTTCAAGAGTGCGTATCTTCCACTCTTCTTAAAAAAGTTAAAAATGCGTTGATAGAAACAGGTTACAAACAAGTTGTTCTGGCCGGAGGTGTTGCTGCAAATTCCGAAATCAGAAAGAAAATCTTTAACCTCCAAAATGAAGGATATGAAGTTTATGCTCCTATAATGAAATACTGTACAGATAATGCTTCAATGGTAGCATCATCAGCTTTTTTCTTTGATAATACTTTTGATGACATAAATATTGAAGTTTTTTCTAGAGTAAGTAATAGATAAGAAAAGTACCATCTTAAAAGAAATCTGCCCGTAGAACATTAAAATTACACAAGTACGGGCGGTGATAATAGCTGATAAAAAATTCTTGAATGAGATTCAAAACTTTCGGGATTTGCACTTACAAAAAACTGCTCTGTACCACCAACTTCATTTAAGAGGCCATTCGATTCTAAATCTGTACTTATATAATTAACAAAAATTTCCGCCGGATCGATAAATAATTCTTCAGGTGCAAAATCCTTCAATAAAGGCATTAAGTAAGGATAGTGCGTACATCCTAAAATAACCCTATCAGGCGAAAATTCCAATATTTTTGAAACTTGATTCTTTACATCTTCAATTGCCGATTTATCAGTATACCTATTATTTTCAACAATTGGAACCCAATTAGGACAAGAAATTTCTTTTACTTCTAAACTAGAATTATACTTTTGTAACTCTGTTGTATAAACACCTGACTTTACTGTTGCCTCTGTTGCAAAAACACCTATCTTACCATAATTTGCAGAAGCTATGACCTTTGCGCAAGACTGAATTATTGGATATATTTTGAACCTATATTCATCTTTTACAGTATCGTATGCTTGAGCCGAAGAAGTATTACAAGCTATTACAACTGCTTTAACTTCTTTTTGATTATAAAAATCTAGTATTCTGCGTGCAAACCCTATCAAATCCTCCCTGCTCTTGTTTCCATAAGGCATATTGGCAAGATCACCAAAATATAAGCAGTCTTCATGGGGTAAAGCTTTTCTAAATCTTGCATAAACAGATAGTCCGCCCACACCTGAATCAAAAAAACCCACCGGTCTGCTATTTAGATTGTTGTGCTTTAAAATACTCAATTATACCCTCAGCTATTGCTTTTGCCGTTTTCTGTTTTCTTGAATCCGTCACTAGTTCAGAACGTTCACTCTCGTTTGATATAAAACCGGTCTCAACCAGAATTGCTGGAACTGTAGTATGATTTATAACATAAAACTTCGATTTTACCAATCCTCTATCTTTAGTATCAATTTCTTTCATTAAGTGAGTATGAACTGTCTTTGCTAATTCTTTGCTAAAATCATGATAATAATGTGTCTCTATTCCCTTTGGCTCTGAAGCTACTGCAGAATTCACATGAATACTGACAAATAATTCAGGCGTTTCATTGGCTGAAAAATCAACTCTTTCCTGCAATGAAACATATGTATCATCAGCACGTGTTAATGCCACCTTATACCCTTTAGATTTTAATATAGATGCAATTCTTTGAGTTATATCAAGAGTTATATCCTTTTCATTTATACCTTCTCTTATTGCTCCATAATCACTTCCACCATGCCCAGCATCCAGAACAACCTTCCCTTTTATAGCAGATTTCTTAGCGGTTATAACCGGCTGATTATCATTACCTGTATTTGCACGTATTATTGTAAGCCTTATTGCTTTACCGTCAATACTCTGGTCTATCTTTACAATATCATCTTTACTTATCCCCATAGAAGCTCTGACACCAACCTGCGGCAATAAAGACATCGTGAGCTCTTTGTAAGAAGTATTTTTTAATGTTTTTATCAAATCTAATTCGTTATAACTTTTTACATTAAACAAATACAAATTCAAAGCGTTGTCATTTCGCAATATCGAATGTACAACCGGCTCTGTAAATGACAAAATCAGCTCACTTGTTTTATTATCAATTTTTCTGACATATGTCTTTGTTAAATTAGAAACCATTGATGATAGATCTGTATGTTTTAGTTTATCAGCATTAATGAATAAGAGTGATTGAGCATCTGCTGAAAATACAGGAATATATTTTTTTGCATTGTCTGTTGTTATTACAACCCTCGCTTTATTAAATTCAAACTGCCCTATCCTTGCAGTATCAGAACAAGACTCATCTTGACAGATTTTTAGTTCTTTATTACGGATATTCTTATCTACAAATGTGTTTGGTAAATCTATAATAACTCGGTTTGGGCTATCTAAATAAAACATTTTAGAAGCACAAATCTGTCCAAAACCACTCACCAACAATCCACCGTTTTTTATATGGTAACCATTTATGTAATAACGAGTCCTTAGCTTTAAATCGGAAGATAAATCCACAGATATAACAGAATCATAAGTTTTACCATCAGAATTGCTTAAAGTAGAATTTTCAAAAGCTTGTTGAATATCAGCAACGACATTTCCCGGAGCTTTTACTGCTGCTCCCTGTGGTATTGTCACCTTTTGTATAACCTGAGAGTTTACTGTTATACTGGAATATTGCAAACTTTGTGCATTTTCATCATAAACAGGACTAAAATAATCATTTTGTAATGTCATAGGAGAGCATTTTATCACTATATTACCGTTTACATTCAAAAGTTTTACTTTTGAAGTATCAAAACCTTCCTCAAATGTTACAACTACCCGAACTACATCCGGATCAGTTGTAAACTGCGATAGCTTTATATCTTTTATAGAAGATTTGTCGAAAACCAGCTGCTGCTTTTCCCCAATTAATACTGAATTTTCTATATCAAAATAGATTCTATTCGGATTCTCTAACTTTGAATACTTAAGAGATTTTTGTAAACCCTCGGAAGATTCCAAAATATTCAAAAAAACAACTGAAGCTGAATCATCATAATTCATAGACATAACCTTTGAAGGTTCTGCATTTACAAATGCAAAACACTGCAAAAAAAACATTGTAAGTATTGTTATAAAAAATAATACTCGCTTCATTATCTAAAAGGCTCTTGCCCCCCAAATCGTTAACAAAATTTTATCAAAATCAGGGCTAAAAGTAAAGCCCAACAGTAATAAATTCCCCCTTTTAATATTTATCATAAAACATATTTCATCTCTTTAACATAAAAAAAAACAAAAGCTTGCAAAGGGAGTTTGCAAGCTAAAATTCTTACGAGAGAAAGAGAAAAATTATAAAACAATTTATATTGTTTAACTATGTAACATTCTATCAATTTCATAAATTTTTAAAATTAGAGAATCAAGCCATTCTTTTGTCATTAATGCCAAAATTTTTATTTCATCTCTAAAACTATAACATCCGGGCCACATTGCATACATATCAAATACTCCTTTCGATGTTTATTCGTTTTGAGAAACATAAACTGTTCCTTCTTACATTTTGTATAACGGCATTTTTTTCAAAAACTTTAGAGAAAAAATGAAAAAATTTACAAAAATTTACATTGTTAACTTATGTAACAAAAGTTGAAAAAGATGAAATTAAGTAATAAATATAGACTTTATATATATGAGGTATTTAAAGATGGCATTAGATGGTGTAAAACAAACAGAACATAGATACCAGAATAATAACACAACTGCAGCTACAAGCGGCGCAGAAAAAACTTCTGCCCCTAATTCTGTTTATGACGTAGATGCAGAATATAATAACGGGAACAATACTGAAACCTCAAATACGAATTCAACAAATGCAACAGAGCTTGATAAGCAGCTCCAAAAACTTTGTGAAAGGTTGAAGAAATACAACATTACAGTTGAGGACATCAAAAAAAATAATCTTTTATATAATATTAGCAATTTAAATGAAGAGCAACTTCAAAAATTACCTGAAGAAAAATTAGAAAAAATTATGGCTGCACTTGAGCAAGCTATCAAAGATGCCTATTCAGATAATAAAATTGACTGGAAAAAAGCCGGAGATTTAGGCAAAGACTATTTGATTGCTTTGGCTACAGGATGGACAATTGATGGATTTAAAAAACACAACCAAAATGTTAAAAAGTCTTCTCTTTTAGAAAGACTTATTGAGACAGGCTGTCTTCCTAAAGACGCCAATATCAATAACATGTCAATGGATGAGCTTAAAAAAGCTGTAACAAAGTTTAATCAAATTCTACTTGGTAACATAAAACGTAAACCAACAGAGAAAGAAAAATTAGCACAACTGCAAACGTTTGGAAGATTATTGATTAATTCTCCCGAGGAAGAAAAAGAACTGTTTCTTGAAGTCATAAAATCTTTATATGCAGACAATAGAGCAAAAGGTCTTGATGCAGTTATGACAAGCTGCGATAAAAAAGAAACTCGTGAAAGCATTGCTCAAAAAGCAGGAGATCCTGAATACATTAGAGAAGTCACTACAGCACCTATAAGAGATGCTGAAGGAAACATTATTAATGATGAGACAATGAGTCAGGAAGATGCAACCCAAATCGGCAAAATCATTGCTGAAAACCAGAGTGAAGAAGCAAGAGCAAATGCCCACAAAGAATATGACGAAGCTAGAAATGCCTGGTACGAAAAGAATAAAGAAATTCTTGAAAAAATCGATCAAAAGATACAGGAAGCAAAAGCAAAAGGTATAGAACCTGAATTTACAGAAGAAGAAATACAGGTTTTACTTGAACAACAAAACTTTATAATTGGTGTTTCTTCCGGTGAATTTATCGGTACATTAGAAAATACCAATATATCCGATGAATTCAAAAAAGAACATCTAGATATATTAAATCGTGACAGCTATAAACTTCCTTCATATAAAGATATATTAGAACAGATCAAAGATTTTGCAGAAAAATGTCCTGATAGTATTAAAATTTCTGCCGAAGAACTGACTAAAAACTTAGACAAGGCTACCAATGGCAATTATACAAAAGTCTCTTCAGGAGCTGAAGCAAGTGAATTAAACCCACCGCAAGAAGTTAAAACTGAAACTACAGAAATTCCTGATTACGGCTTTGCTCAAAAAGAGGAAAGCGTTGATACAACAAGGTTAACATATTTGCAGCAGCAAATTCAAAATACAACAGTGGAAGATAATAAATTCAGAGTAGAAAAAAATATTTCACAACCGAATGAACAAAAAACTGCAAATACGCTTAATGCTAAATTAGCAGCAGCAAACACTAATCAGGATAAACTGACAGTAATTAAAGAATTTTTCGACAGATCGCCATTATTAAAGATGGCTCTTGAAAAATACCTGGCAAGCGTTACTGATTCTCTTAGTATCTTAAATGCACTTCCTACAAATGCAAGAAAATATCTGGCACAAAAATTAATAAGAAAAGGTCTGTTAAATGCTGACGACATCCAAAAACTGAACTTATCTTATAATGAAAAGCAACTACTTCAAAAAACACTTGAAGAAACTGAAAAACAAAATGCAGCAGTTTAAATGTCTCATATATAAATTAAGCCCGTACTTATAAAAGTACGGGCTTAATATTTCTTAATATTAAGCAATTTTATAAGAAATAAATACTTTATATATGTATATTAGGAACGAGGTATTATAATGAGTTTTTTAAGCGAGATAAAAAATTTCATAAAAACAGAGATATTAGGCGTAGAAAGCACCGATACAAAAGTTTCTACTTCTCAGAAAAAAGACTCATCACCAGTAATAGAGTGCAAAACAGACGAACCTGAAGATAAGTTTGAAAAAGCAAATGAAAAAACTCAGGAAAATAAACCTGCTAATGATATGTGCAGAAAAGCACTTGAAGAATCATTAAAAAACATTCCCGCAAAATATGTAGATATTGGCAAATTAATTAACAACGGTCTCTTAGAAAAAGTAACCTGCTTGTCACCGGAAGCATTTGACAGATTATCTTTACAAAATAAGAATTTAGTAATTAAAATTATCAAATACACAATTACCAGATTCGAATCACTAATGGACGAAAATAAAATCAATAAAAATGCTAATTTAGATAATTTAATCAGTAAATATGCAAGCAACTTATATCAGGCTCTTCAGGACAAAAATTTCAATAATATAGAAGAGTTTGAAAAAGAAAGCAGTGATATTAATAATGACTTAGGTCAAGACTTTGACAAATGCAGTGAAACAGAAAAGAAAAACAGATTAAAAAAGAGCAGGGAAAATGCTGATAAAGAATTAAAAAACGAACTTGAAGAAGTAAAAACTCTTCCGGAAGAAGAAAGAGAAAAAGAAACTGCCAGAATAATGAGGCGCCACCAGCACATTATGCGTGGCAGATTTATAGATATATCTGCTCAAAAAGATTCTAAAACTGCTGTTAGAGCAATGATCATACTTGATTCCAAAGATATGGAGTATGGCGCTCGTACAGTTCTTGAGACAAGATGCGATAAAGAGGAGCAAACAAAAACCGCAGATTATGTTAGCTATTCACTTACTAAAGAATTAATCAACGACTATAAAAATGTTGGAGATATTGTTGAAGCGACATCATTAAGCAATTTTACGCAGGCATTTGCAGAATATAAATCTGAAAGTGCATTACTAGCATACCAAGCTAAGTATGAAGCTGACAGAATAATGTACGAAAAAGCGCTCATTAAGCAGCAAAACGGAGAGAAATTAACAGCAGAAGAACAAGCCCTTTTATCACTTATGAGCAATGAATATTACACTGCAACGGCTCAAGGTATTGGAAAAGGAGCTCTTAATAATATTAATTTGAATGCAGAACAAAAAGCAGAATTCTTATCAAACTGGGAAAAAACAGCAAAACAATTCAATGATTATCAAAAGGTTACGGCAGGGGTAAAAAAAGAAATCGAAACAAATCCGGAATTTGCTGAAGTAAAAGAAATTAAAGCAAAACTTGAAGCAAAAAATGAATATACAATAAAGGTGGAAAGCCCGCAAAAAGAACAGAACATAAATATTACATATAATAATGGCTCAAGTGCTAAATACACAACCACGAAAGAATTCAACCCTGTAAATCTTGGTAAACTTCAAGATACAACAGAGATTGAAAATTCTAAAGAAAAAACAACACAAACTATAAAAACAAAAGCTTTTCAAGAAAAAACACTAACGTCTGCACCTCAAAATAATCCGGTCAAAATTGCAAGAGACATAGTCGAAACAGGTGTAGAAAAAGCTATTGAAACATATGGCAGTGACGCTATTAGAATTATACTTGATTATTCCGGATTTAAGCATCTTCGCCCACAGCTTACAACAATAATACGTTCATATGATTTGAATACTCTTATAAAGATCAGCGAAAAGTGTTCAGACAGCTCTTTTGTATACATTTGCAGTATAGTTAATAAAGAATATGTTACGAAATTAACAGAAAACCGAAATCAGACAAAGGGCTTATGCTATGCAGCAGCTAAACAGATAAAAAATATAGAAGGAAATTATGAATCTATTTAATACCATATTGTATAAAATCTTTTCTATACAAGAAAAAATATTGAGACTCAAACTGTCCAAGACATTAGGCGTGAAAAACACATCCAGAAAAAAAACACATTATATGGACGGGTGCAGCATTAATCTGAGTACTATTGCTGAAAATGAAAAATTAAAAATAGAAGCAGAAATCAATCAAATTTTAAAAACATATAACTATAACCCTGAAGAGATTTTAGACTATATAAAAAAATGTGACACAGAAGTTACATTTACGGAAAATGCAGCAGCAATACTTAATCCCATAGGAGAAAATGAAGGATTTATATACCCTGCAAGCGGCGCAAAAGCTTTGTACATATCTTTAGCAGTTGACAAAAAAATAAAATTTAAAACCCAAGCAAGATTCGTTCTTTCCAAAGGGAATATAAATAAATACTATTTTATCTACCAATTTTATAACTGGTATGCATATAAACACAATATTGCAGGGCTTGACCGAGAATCACAGAAACTGCTAAGGAAATACCTGTTTGAAGAAACTGATACTAAGAAACTTCAACTTGCGGATATTTATAAACTTAAAGATGCTATACAGCAGGACAAATCAGCAATTGAATTTGTTATAAAATTGTGTCGTAACTTCGAAGGAACAAAGCAGGTCTTGAATAAAATTCAAGAAACAGGCAGTGCTAATTTATAAATACTCTTTCAACCAGCCGGTTATAATTTTTGCAAGGGAAACATCGTTTTTAAGCATTATCATACCCATTGATTTCGATTCAGAAGTATACGTAACAAAAGCCGCCTGAGCAAACTTCTTTAAATATTCTGCAGCCTCTTTAGATTCAAAATCATCCGTACCTAAAATACAAAAAATATCAATATTAGTAAGATTAGCCAGCTTTACCGGGACATAAAGACCTCTGGTATTAACTACCGGTGATAAAATAACTATTGTTTTAGGTTTATAAGAAATTAAATCTGCCGAAAGAATTGCAGTACTTCCACCTATATCAGCACCAACTATAGCCCAGTCTTTAAAAAATACTTTTTTACTGTTTTCTGATTTTACATATTCAATAACTTTTGCAACATCTTCCGGGTATTTTGCATAAGCAGTATTAGTCATACTTTTCCAGGACATCCGCTCCAGTTTTGAATTATAAACACTCTTTCCATGCCCTCTAAGATCAATTTGCAAAACAGCATAACCACTTTCAATCAACTCATTCGGCAAAGTTTCCCACCACTCTGATGAATACCCGAGAGAATGTAAAAGTACTACCGTCGAAAACTCTTTCTTTCCTTTTACTTTTGGATACTCAAAAGTAGCCTTTATACTAAATCCGTCAACAGATTGTACTGTCAACTCCTTTTTAACACTGTTTGCTGCTAAAACAGGATTTAAAATCATCAAAAATAATGTTAAAATAAGTATAACTCTTTTCATACATAGTTTATTATAACATATTAAATTCATTGTTACAAATCTTTACAAAAAAGGCAATTATTAAAAAAATAAATACTTTATATATATAAGAGAGTAAAAAAGGAGAGTACATGTCAATAGTTTTAGACACAAATATGAAATTGTTTGCAGAACGATTGAATATAACCTCATCCCGAATGATTCAGGACTATGGTTTAAAAACTGTTGATGAAATCATTGAAGCCGAAGCTGCTCAAGGTAATACGCAGGCTATAAATTATGCCCGTGAAATGTATAATTCTCCTGCTAAATTAATAAAGATATTCAAACTTGCCGATGTCGAGAATAAATTTGTAATACTTCATAATATGGACGATAAAACAAGATTAATGGTACTTCCTTTATTGGAAAAAGAAGATCTTGTAATGGGTATGTACTTTTTTACTAAAGAAAAACTCTTATCAATGCTTATGGAAGTAGATATTGAAGAACTTGTTAATGTTATTCTTGGAGCATTTCCACTACAAGAAATCGTAATGATGTTTACAGAAGATGACTTAGCAGCATTTTTCCAGAATGAAAAATTAGAGAAATACGATGTTATAAATCAATTGAAAGCAATGCCGCCTGAAGTTATGCAGAAATTTGTAGAAGGCATAACCGGCAAACCTTCAGAAGAAACTAATCCGTTAGACTTAATTAAGAGTATAGAACAATTGCCTATTGACCAGTACAGAGATTTTATGTCTGCAATTGATCCGAATGTACAAAGACAGCTTACATTCCAATTAACCAAGCAGAATCCTGACTATTTACAGCTTTTCGAAAATGAAACATACGTAAATATGTTATCAACACTTATGAAAACAGAAATGGTTAAACCTATGATATATTTGGAAAAAGATACTATGATTGATATGGTATCACTTCTTCCGGACGATTTATTATCAATCGTAGCAGCTCAAGTCGACACAAAAGAGTTTGCAGACTTCCTGCTTGATGACCATTTGGATTTATTGGAAGATGCATTAATGATTTAAAAATACAGCTCTTACATAATAGTTATTATCATTTCTAAGAAGCTCTTGTAAATCGGAATATTTATCAGATAGCATAACTATTTGAGCTACTTTTTCTCTTATAGTATATTCACTTTGGGAAGCTGAACGAGTGAGGACATTCAAAAGCTGCTCTTCTTCGGCATATTGATAAAAATTTCTTAAAGATTCCAGACACCAGTATAATTTAAACAATTGCTTGTTTACAACATATTTTTTATCACGAAAGCCGAATGCATCAAGAGTATTTAAAGCTTGTAATGAATATTGAAGTAAATATTCCGTATACTCATGTGCAAATTCGGAATTGCACCTTAAAAAAGTTACGCTGTCTGTAACTAACCTACAAATATTAGCATTTATATCGATTGTTGCATCCGCATAAACTTTAGATGGCAATGAAGCAAAGAAATTTCTTGTATCGTTACTTTTAGAAAGCATTTGATATATTTTCAAAGCAATAGCTTCTCTTATCTTTCCGTCACAGCCTGTTAAGTTGGACAAAAGAAGTTGAGCCTCCTCTTCATTATCAACATAATCAAATTTTAAAGCAGCTATTTGTTTTTCAGGTATATTACCAACTTTTAATAAATACAGCAATTCACTATGAGAAAACTCTTTTTCAGACAAATTGCAAGCCTTTTCAAAATTAGTATCTAAATCTTTATAAAAACCAGTATTCAAATCTATATCCTACACATTGTATAATTATATCTTAGCATAATGTATAATGATTTCGATAAAAAAAATAGTTTTAATGTATGATAAGTAAATAATAAAGTGTTGTATAATATTTCATAAGGAGACTATCATGAATATATTACAGATTATTTTAAATAAAATTTTAATATTTGAAAAAGAGCCACAGAAAATAGGGTTATCGCAATTAAAGGCACCTAAGGTTATAAAGAAAGCAGAGCCTTCTATTAAAAATAAAAATGTCAAACTATCTGACTTGATGCGGAGAGCAAGCTAACAGTTACACTCTGTAATAACCAAGTCAACCGGCACATCATATTCATCCGGATAAACAGTTTTTACAATTAAAGCTTTAGGCAAACAAACAACTTTTTTGCCAGAGAAATCTTTTAAGAATCTATCATAGAAACCGCCGCCATAGCCGAGTCTATAATTATTAATGTCACAACATAGTGCAGGAACAACAACAAGATCAATAATATTTTTATTACACTCCGGAGTTAATGGTTCATACACATTATACCTGGATAGACAAAGATCATCACCACAGATATATGGGCAACAACTTAAATTATCCTTTGAAACTCTTGGCAAATAGAAATTTTTAGTTTTATCCTCCAGAAGAGAAAGAAGATTAACTTCGCTCTTTAGAGGATAAAAAATCATAATATTCTTAGAAATCTTATATATTTCTGAATTTTTAAGAGCTTGAACCAATTTTTCACTATCTATATATTTAGTTCTATTTTCTATAGCCCATTTGCGAAGAAAGTTTTTATCCATGATTTAGACCTTATTAAACAATTGCTCCATGACTTGCATCCTGAACAGTTTGTGCATATTTTTTCAAATATCCTGTGGCATTTGATACAAAAGGTTTAAGCTCTCTGCGCCTTTTTTCAAGTTCTTCATCAGATACAACCAGATCAAGAGTACGTTTATTAATATCAATCTTAATCTTATCACTGTCTTTAATAAGCGCAATAACTCCGCCATCAGCAGCTTCCGGACAAATATGTCCGACACAGATTCCTCTTGTCCCCCCAGAAAACCTGCCGTCAGTAATCAATGCAGCCTTTGTTCCAAGTCCTTTACCTACAAGAAGAGAAGTCGGCGCAAGCATTTCTCTCATGCCGGGACCGCCCTTAGGTCCTTCGTAACGTATAACAACAACATCTCCTGCTTTAATTAAATCATTTTCCAAAGCACTCATAGCTTCTTCTTCTGAATCAAAAACTTTTGCTGTTCCCTCAAACTCATAACAACTTTCATCTACAGCAGAAATTTTGATAACAGAGCCTTCAGGCGCAATGTTACCGTACAAAATACCAAGCCCCGGTTTTGTGGTAAAAGGCTCTGAATACGGATGAATTACTTTTTTGTCGGAATAAACACCTGCAAATTCACGATTCGGGACAAATTCAGGCACACTTTTGATAAGTTCATCCACTACTGCAGGAATGCCACCTGCGTTATGAAAACCTGTCATTGTTATATTTGAAGACGGCTCTAATTTTACAAATTGGTGGATTTTATAGGAAAGTTCTTCAAAGTCTTTAAGGGTAACAAGCGGTGAATTTTCAGAGGGATTTACTCCTGCATTTCCCCCTGGTTTTTCCTCTACATTTACCCCTGCAGCGTTAGCAAGTGCAAGAATATGCAGGAAAGAGTTTGTTGAACCGCCCATTGCCAAATCGGCTATTATAGCATTTCGAAGCGTATCTCTAGTCAAGATATCCAAAGGCTTTTTATCTTCTTTAACCCATTCAACGATTTGCACTCCGCTCTCAAACGCAATTCTTCTTTTCTCAGAAGATACAGCCGCAGAAGTTGCACAATACGGAAGGCTCATACCCATAACTTCCGTTAAACACGCCATTGTATTTGCAGTATAAAGTCCCTGGCAAGCACCGGCAGAAGGGCAGGAAGCCTCTTCTAACTCAATAAGCCTTTCTTCCGTAATTTCACCATTCCTGTACTTACCTATTGCTTCAAAAGCTCCTTTTATCATAGTAAGTTTTTCGCACCTGCTCTCACCGTCAAGCATAGGACCTGCTGTTACAATAATTGAAGGAATATTGATTCTAGCAGCAGCAATAAGCATTCCCGGTGTAATCTTGTCGCAATTTGAGAGTAAGACAAGTCCGTCAAGCTGATGGGCATTTGCAACGGTTTCAATACAGTCTGCAATCAAATCTCTTGAAGGAAGCGAATACTGCATACCGCTATGCCCCATAGAAATCCCGTCACATACAGCAGGAACACCGAAAATAAACGCCTGACCGCCTCCGGAATGAATTCCTTTTTCAATTTGTCTTTCTAAATCCCTCATCCCGATATGCCCAGGTACAAGATCTGAAAAAGAACTTGCTATACCAATAAATGGAGAATCCATATTCTTTTTAGAGACTCCCGTTGCCATTAATAAGCTTCTGTGTGGAGTTCTGGCAACGCCTTTTTTAATACTGTCGCTTCTCATAATAAAATCCCTTCCTGATGTATTTTACCACGAAGAAGGGATATAGATTAGGATATCAAAATTATTTTATTAGCTCATTGTTGCTGCAACATTTTGCGCAGATATTAAGACTTTTTCTGGAACTTCTTCACCCGCCTGAACCTTTTGAAGAACTAAAGAAAGCAACTGAGCCTGTCCTTCCGGAGTTTTCTTCTGTGCTTCTGCTTCAAGTTTAGTTGCCTCATCAGTAGGTATGACTAATTTCATAGCTTTACTTGCAAGAATTGAACCTGCAGCACCGCCTAAGAAACCGAGCACTGCACCGACTGCAGTACCTAAACCAGGACATACCGCTGTTCCGATTGCAGCACCGACTTTTGTTCCGATTGCGCCGCCTGCTGCACGGCCTATTGTCCATCCGATACCGTCTGCGACTGACTTCAAACCGCTCTGTACAGTCTGAGTTAAAGCAGAATCCGCACCGCCATTTTTGTATGCAGAAATTATCTTCGGTAAATCAATCAACATTCCCAATAATGCAAATGTTTTACCTTCTTTCAGACCCTGTTTCAAAAGTCCGGTCATTCCCGGTTTTACTGCTGCAGGAGCATTTACTGCTTTTTCTATATCAGCAGCTTTTCTTGCAATTCGCTCCTGCGGGGTATAATTCTTGGCATTTCCGCCAAAGAAGTTTCTAATCTTATTCCAAGCAGTAGGAATATAGCCATCCATACCTCTTGATGCTTTTAATGTTTCAGTTGCTCTCAAAATAGCTTTTTCATCACCTGATTTAAGAGCCTCTGCCATTATCTTTTCTAAATCCTTTCTTGCTACATCACTTATCGGTTTCTGGAATGCGCCTTGTCCAAGCCATTTCCATTTTTTCTGAGCACTTCTGTTAATTGCATGTAATTGCCCGTAAGCCTTTTGCATCAACTGCGGATTCTTTTCCCACAAAGCTTTTATTGCAGGATTTGACTTATCAAATACCTGATTCGTTACCTTTATTGCCTTAATTGAATTTATAGGATGTTTAAGCACCTGCGGATTTTCCATAAAACCTATCATCAGGGCACTAGTTCCTATATCACCCCATTTTTGTACGTAGGTATTACATTCTTTATAATAATCAGCAAGAGTGTCTATATCTTTTGCGGAAGCAGTTACTGTATTTGCTGCAGTATTTGCAGATGCAGGCTGAGAAATAATTCCGCTCTGAGAAACTGCATTCTGTACTCCCTGATTGTAGAGTCCCGTATTCTGCCAGTTATAATAAGGATTATTATAAATAGAAGGATTATAGTATCCTCCGTACAAATTATTAGTTGCAGCTTTATAGCCGTTTACATAGCTAGGACAATTCGGATTTGCACCCAGTGCCCCACCGTAAAGCATATATTCCATATTTGCAAGTGAACTTATCGGAAGTGTCATACTATAAAACCTAACCTATCTAAATTAACCTTTATATATATAAAGTCACTAATTATAATAAAATTGCTTTGATTGTAAAGATTTGTAAAAGTAATTTACCTGTTTATTTTACCCCCAAAATCTGATAAAATAGCTTTATGGCAGATTTAGTGGAAAAACTTAAAGAAATCGGATTTAACACTTACGAAGCAAAGGTTTATATTGCTTTATTAAAAAAGTATCCTGCAACAGGTTATGAAGTTGCAAAGCTTGCTAATATACCGCAATCCAGAACTTATGATACCTTAAAAGCGTTAGAAGAAAAAAACATTGTAGTTTCGGCTAACACAAAACCCGTAACCTACACTCCTATTAAACCTAAGCAGCTTACAGCAAGCTATGCAAAAAAAATCAATTCAACAATTAATTATCTCGACAAACACCTTCCGGAAGTCAAAGACAACTACAATGAGCCGATTATTACGATAACCGGCAAGCAGAATATTCAGGATAAAATCATTGAAGTTATTCAAAATGCCAGACGTGAAATTTACATGGAAGTATGGTCACAAGATTATAAAGTCTTTGAAAAAGAATTATTAAGTGCATACAACAGAAATGTTGAAATTAGAATTGTCGGATATGATAATTTCACTTCAAGATTCGGTCTAGTTTTTGAGCACGCATTCGGTAGAGATATAGAACTTTCACTCGGTGGAAGAATGGTAATTATTGCAGCAGACGATAACGAAGGAGTCATAGGCAAAATCTCTTCACTCAAAAACGACATTTCAGATACGAACATCATTTGGACAAAAAACAAAAGTATTGTCTTTATTATCAAAGAATTTATCGTTCACGATATGTATTTAATTGATGTTGAAGAAAACCTTATAGAACAAATGAAATACATTTATGGCAAAGGCTTCAAGCGGCTTAAAGACAAAGTTCTCGGCTCAAATGCTACCTATATGATACACTAATCTACTCGGAATCCTCAACATTATCGGAGGTTTCTTTTTCATCAGCCGCATTTTTTACTATTTCTTTAGAAGTTTCTTTATCTGAATTATCAGCACTTATGTGTTCTTCATCATCGTCAGCAGTCTTAAATACAAGATAGAAATCATCGCCGACTTTAATATCCAGCTGTTCACCCTCGCTTATTATAGATAGTGGTGATGATTCATAAGCATTTACAACACCTGATTTCAATCTGTTATCCTGCTCATTTTTAACAATTCCCTCGCCAAAGGAATAAGCTATTGAAAGACCCTTTATAAAATAACTGCCTACGGCAAGTGCAGCAGTTTTCATAACCTTAAAAGTAGGAAAATTCTTTAATTCCTCTTTAGATAAAACATGTTTAGAATACTTGCCATAAATTTCGTCTTCTATATTGATTGTCCTATCACCTTCTATGTAATACAGTGGCTGAACATAAAATGTGGCATTTCTTTTTCCACGCTTTGGATCTATAATTTTCATAACCTTACAATGAAGAGCTGAATTTTGGACTATTTTATAACGCCCTAGCTCGGTATCTTTCATTACCCGAACATCTAAACTATCGGAGGGTTTGTCAGTCCTAAACTCATTTATTGCAACCACTTTCATTTGCACAGCCGCAAATACAGCTGTCATCTGAAACAATAAACAAGCAAGTATTAAACAAAATTTCTTTTTCATATAAATACCTATATTAATCTGTTTTTCTGTAAACTGTCTACGATATCTTTTATTGCAAGCTTTGTCTTTTGTATAAATTCATCAGGACTTTCCGATTCCATTTTTGCCTGTAAAACATGTAAAATATCTGCCTGCATATACTGATACATCAAAGGACTTTTTACTATAGATGAAACAAGAGCCGGTGAAAATACACCTTTTGATAATACCGAAATTACATTATTTATTAAACGCAGCTCCTCTTTTGCCCAATCTTCAGTTTTAAATTTAAATCTCTGAACTTCACCCAAAATAAATGGCGTTCCCATTGAAGAGAACAACAAAGGAATATCATCAAAACTTACATTCTTCATTCCTTCTATATAAGCGCCAAAGCTTGTTGTGTTATAAATTTCATTAAACCCTAAATCTTTTATTAAGGCTTCAAAGTGTTGTATAAATGCTGCATAATCTTCTCTTGTATTTACAAGTTCTCCCGTTACAGACTTTACTTTTACAAGATTCTTTTTAATCTTCGCAACTTCTATCTGGTTTTCTGAAACTTTATGCATAGTTTCGCCCGTCGAATAAATCACCTCACCCTTAAATGCCATATCCAAGCCGGAAAAAATAATCTTACTAAAGCCCAGCTGAACAGCAGCAACCAGAGCAAGAGTAGTAGCAGAGCCGCCGCTTTCATATGCAACTATATCATTATATTCTGCAAGCTTCTTTACAACCATATCATTTTGCGAAAATGTTATAAAAATGCGTTTGAAATTTTTTGTAAATAAAATACTATCGGATTTGATATCCATAATACAATTTGTTTTTGCACAAATATCTTCAAGACCGGCAAAAGTCGGGTTAATTCTGCAAGAATCTAAACAAACTACAAAATCAGGAACTATTCCGTTTGCATCAAGTACTCTTAAAACTTTGTTAACAGCAAAAATTACGAACTTATCTCTATTTGCTTTAATTTTTTCTATATTATCCTTCAATGAAGGTCCGGCAGCCAGAATTAAAGCTGTCTGCCCGCTGAATTTATCTTTTAAATCAGATAATTTATATGCATTTGAACTGTTTACTGCATTTATATTTCTCAAAGTATTCATAAGCCATATCTTTGAAAACTTTGTAATTGTATTAATATCAACCATTTTGCTTCTGCAAGTCTCATATACTTTTTGTGTAAGCGCTAAAAGTTCCTGACTTTTGACAACTGCATAATTCTTCAAATATACAACTTCAACTTTATCTTTTGTGATATAGAGCTCTGCAAGCTTACGCATTAATTCATCAAGATTATCAGTAATATAAACTCTTCCACTTGCCAAATGTTCTGAAATATCAACATTATTCAAAACAAAATGCAAAACTTTTATATCCGGCTCATAAATAAAAATCCGGCAAGGATATGTATTATAAACTTCGTCTAACAAATAACAAAGCCCGATCCCAAAAGTGATTATAATATCATTCTTATCCATCGGATTCTTGATTAAAGCCTTTAACATATCCTTAACAGCTTCTCTGGGATTATTTATATCATCAAAAGGAACTTCGTTTTTCATTAAAAGATAATCATTTGAAGGAGTCATACAATATGACATATCTTTACTTGATTCTTCTAATGTAATCTTTTCTAAACGGGATTTTAACCCATCATTATCTAAAAACTCTAAATTCCTGCTATACATATAAAATCCTTTTTGATGCTTTAGACTTAAAATACCATAAAATTCAGGTTCTGTAAATATTATGACTTGTTTTTCTCATATCTTGCATCTACATTCGCTTCGAACTGCCTAAAAATATCATTGCCGACCAGCTGTTCAAGGCGTGAACGCTTTTCAAAAAAGCTGCCTCTTGCTTTCACCTGCTCATCCAGAGCCTCTCTATAAAAAGTATCAGTAATAAGTATAACCTCTTTAGATAAATTTTGAGCATTATGATAATTATTATATCTTTCCTGAACCATGCCGGTAGTCATATCATAGAGCTGCCTTGCCGTCATATAATCATAGTACATATCAACAACTTTTTGCTGCAATTCGTCAACTTTTCTTACAAGAATTATCATATCAGCATCTGTTACCTGCGTATATTTATAATTTAATTCTTTTGCATCCTGCGACATAATACCTAATGTATTACCGCCGATTAATGCTGCGCTTGCTAAAACAGGATTTCCTGTACCTGCGCCTAAAAAGGTAGACATACCTGCAATAGTAGTTAACACCTTTTTAATTGCACTGGCATCAGGTTTGTCTTTATCAGGATTAGACAACTTATATATGGCAAATTTTATTGTATCACTCTTCGTTGCTGCGCCTTGCCACAAAAGAGATAAATCCTCCATCATCTCACTATAATCTATCTCTACAGATTTAGAGACTTCCAGCGCCATTTTTTTTATGCTTAAATCCGCATAAGTTAATGCTTCACCAGAATAAGCAATATCATCCTTTACCAGAGCAGGCTTTACTTCAACTTTCCCGGTAATATCAATTTTATTCTCCGGAGAATCTGTAGTTCCTAATCTATAAAATAAATCTTTAGGAGAAGTTACATCATCAAGTTTAACTTCAGCTGATACAGGAATTATAAACAAGGACATAAGTAAAAATATAGCAATAACCTTATTTCTTAGCATTTTTACCCCCCTTACCTTCATCCTTATACAAAACGGAATTGAAATCGTACTGATAAAGTTCCAAACTATCTACAGCCTTTTTACCTGCGAGTCGTTGAAGTTGTATATGATATTTCTTTGCAGACTGTTCCAAATTAAATTCCTGTATGCGCATTGCATCATACAAAGAAGAAGAAATTGCAATTTCCAGAACGTCCTTACCATCTAGAGCTTTTGAGTAGTTACGACTGTATAAAATCATCTTTGATCTTGTATCTTTTAGCTGACTTAATGTATTTTTATAGTTATAATATGAACTTATTAACGCATCCTGCAAATTTTCAATCATACCTGCAAGTTCTATCAATTCAGTATCAGTAAGAGGAGTTTCCTGTGGCATTGTCTTTTTATTTAATAATCCCTGAGCTAGCCTTCCCGCAGAAAAAGCAGAAGTTTGGATACCATAATTTGCCCCCATCAGGCTCGGTACAAAAGATGCCCCTGCAATTATTGCTGACAAAGTTTTTGCCATAAGAGATGAGTGAATTCTCCTTTGTGACTCCGGTGTCGCAAGTTTTTTGAGTGCAAACTCAATCATTTGATTATTTTCAACAGTTCCTTGCCATAATTTTTCTAAATCTTTTATGTCGTGTTCTTTTTGTATCTCTATCAAATGCGCTACTGTCTCTGAATCACTTACAAGAAGCGACCCTTTCAATTGTTTTGATGTTGACTCGATAGAAATCTTTGGTTTTTCGACACCATTCTTATCCAGAGTAACAACGCTTTCTTCTGCCGCCTGTACAAAATTTGGCATAAGCATTGCTATTATTAAAATAACTCCCCAAAACTTCCTCATATTAAACTTTATACTCTAAAAAAACAGGTAAATCAACTATAGCTATCAAGTATATATGCTTTAATAAAATTTGAACTTAATTAAAATTAACAAAATTTATTGAGTTTTTATTATAAAATAAAATTATGAATTTTGATGCCGTAATTGATAGCTTATTATCACCAATAGCAGATAAAATCTCCGGTTTAATATTTTCTTATATTACAATCGGAGGAGTAAAAGTTGAATTTCTGGTTGCTCTTTTAATCACAGCAGCTATATTTTTTACTGTAAGAACAGGCTTTATAGGTATCTGGGGATTCAAACACGCAATTAAATTAATTACTAATAAATATAAACATGATAATCCAAATGGATATCAGAGAAAGAAAAAAGGTGAATTATCATCATTTCAGGCTCTAAGTGCGACAATATCTGCTTCCGCCGGAATTGGTAATGTTGCAGGTTCTGCTGCTGCTGTTTCAATAGGCGGACCAGGGGTAATATTCTGGATGATAATTGCAGGCTTCTTTTCGATGGCACTCAAGTTTTCGGAAGTACTTCTGGGAGTAAAATTTAGAAAAACAAATCCAGACGGAACAGTATCTGGCGGACCAATGTATTACATCCCGATAGCATTCAAAGGGAAATTTGGCAGTTATTTTGGAAATTCACTGGCTAAAATATATGCAATTTGCTGTATTTTTGCAATGATAGGCGGATGGAATCTTTTTCAGATAAATGCAATGACGGCGCAATTTACCGAAGTTACAGGCGGAAGCAGTAGTATATTTGCTAATAATGGCTGGGTTCTTGGAACAATTGTTGCAATTATTACATGGTTTACGATAATTGGCGGCATAAAAGCTATTGGAAAATTTACCTCTAAAGTAACACCAGTTATGTGTACATTATATGTTTTTAGTGCCTTTCTGGTATGCATTATTAATATTCATCATCTTCCTGAAACAGTAACATTAATTATAAAAGAAGCCTTTTCACCAAAGGCTATGACAGGCGGTGCATTTGCCTGCATGCTCTGGGGCTTCAGACGTGCAATGTTTGCAAATGAATCAGGCTTAGGAACTGCCCCAATTGCATTTTCTGCCGTTAATACAAACAAACCTGTAGCGCAGGCATTTATTTCGATGCTACAGCCGTTTGTGGATACTGTAATTGTAGGTGTTGCAACCGCATTTGTTATCGTTGTTTCAAAAGCCTACCTTACAATAGATGGAATCGCAGGTATCGAATTAACTTCAAAAGCGTTTGCAACAATATGTCCTTGGTATCCGATAATTCTAACAGTGATGGCTAGCTGTTTTGTATTATCTACAATGCTTTGCGGTTCATATTACGGTTTAAAAGCGTGGAATTTTCTATTTGGATATTCTAATAAAAAAACTCGTATTTTCCAGGCAATCTATTGTATCTGTATAATAGCAGGCTCTGCAATGAATTTTAAAAGTATTATAAATCTTTCAGATGCTGTTACATTGTTTCTTGCGGTACCAAATTTAATTGCGGTTTTTGCACTTTCAGGAGTTGTCATCAAAGAGCTTAAACGTTATTGTGAAAGATATAATATTGGTTCTGATATAGTAAAATTCTTATAGGAGGATTTAATTATGATAAATAAAGTAGATTCTACAAGTTTTTCCGGTATATACAGAAATCCGTATATTAAATTTTCTAATACACAGCTCGAAACTGTAGGAAATATTGTAGATAAACTGCGCACTCCTGACAAGAGCGGAAAAACAACAGAAGAAAAATTTGCAGAAAAGAATAGTCATTTTTTTCTGGATCCAGCCCAGAATAACACAGTTGACTTGTATGTTTTAAATAAGGCAAATTTCATTAATAATAACGAGCATATTACATACAAACAAAAGATAAATATTGGAAACTATGGTAATGGAAAAAATTTTGAATTGGAAGATATAAACAATATTATTAATAATAAAAAGAGAGATTCAATAATTTCTGCAGCAGCGCTCGGTTGTATTGGCTTATTTACCCTAATGCTCGGCTTTTGTTCGTCATCAGCTAATAAAACCTTAAAATCGATTAATAATGGTACAGAAAAAAATATTATAGAGAAAAAAGCAATAAATGATACTATTAATAATGTAAGAACAAAGATTTTTAAGTTTTAAACTCCGGAATACTTAATATAAATTTTACTTGCAGGCACTAAATAAATAGTGTAGAATATTTAAGCAAACAAGGAGTAGTTTATGGCAAAAATTTATTTCGTTGATGTTACAAATAGAGACGGGGTTCAGACTTCAAGACTCGGACTTGCAAAACTCCAAAAAACTATCATCAATTTAATGCTTGATGATATGGGAATTACACAATCAGAGTTTGGCTTTCCGACCACTATGCACGAATTAAATTATCTTAATGCCAACCTTGAATTAGTTAGACGCGGAGTTATAAAAAAGACAAAACTATCAGGCTGGATGCGTGCCATCGCAGTAGACGTAGAACAATCATTTACTAATTGTCCGCTCCTAGAAAATTGTAACTTATCACAATCAACTTCAGAGCAAATGATTAATGGAAAATATCTTGGTAAAAAAACACCGGAAGATATTTTAAAGATGACTTGCGAAGCCGTTGAATGCGCAGTCTCTAAGGGTGCGAAAATCATTGGTGTTAATGCCGAAGATGCATCAAGAAGTAATTTAGAGTATTTAATAAAACTTGCAAAAGAGGCTAAAAAGTGCGGTGCATATCGTTTCAGGTATTGTGACACTTTAGGTTATGAAGACCCACAGACAACATATAAAAGAATTTATCGCTTAGCAAAAGAAACACAAATGCCTATAGAACTTCACTATCATAATGATTTAGGAATGGCAGTAGCTTGTTCGGTTGAAGGCGCCAGAGCCGCAGTCGATGCCGGAGTTGATGCATATATTAATACTGCAATAAACGGAATGGGTGAACGTGCAGGAAATGCAGATTTAGTATCCTGCCTGCTTGCATGTTTAAAATCTGCAGGTTTTAAAGGTCAATATCAAATAGATGAGCACATTGATCTTAGTAAATCTTGGAAACTAGCTAAATATACAGCTTATGCCTTTGGACTTCCTATTCCTATTAATCAACCGGCTGTCGGTGATAATGCTTTTGCACATGAATCAGGAATACATGCAGACGGAGCGTTAAAAGATCGTAGAAACTATGAACTTTATGATTTTGAAGAGCTTGGACGAGGAGAACCTGAAATAATTGAAACAGGGAGAATGATTACTACTGGAGAATATGGCGGCATTAAAGGTTTCCGTAATGTGTATAACAAACTTGAAATTGAATTTAAAGATGAAAACGAAGCAAGAAACATTCTTGAACTTGCACGTTACGCAAACGTACATACTCAAAAACCTTTGACGGAAAGTGAATTAAAATTCATATATCATTATCCTGATATTGCAGCTAAAATAATGACCGTATCACCATTTTACAAACCTGAAGGAGAATTGCAAAAAAGACTTGAAAAAGGTTCTGTTGCATTACCTCATCAAATTATTTAAATTTCAATTTAAATTTCTAAATAAAAATGCGTCTGATTTCACCAGACGCATTTTAACATTTTAGTTAATCCTTTTATTTGCAAATACTTACTTCATCCATCAAGATTGCATAAACAGCTTCACCTTTTTTAGCTTTGTAGTGACAACCTGGAGTTATTAAACCTACAACAAGACCGACACCACAACCTATTGGAATACCTATAGCTAAACCAGTTCCGATTTCAGCAGGATTAGGAATAAATGCAAACCCAACACCTGCACCTGCACCTACAATACCCAGAGTTAAAGTTGAAAGAACCAATTTGCCTGTTGTTGTCCACGGTCCTTCTTTCAATTTGTAATCTTTGGTGAAAGGTCTTGCTTTAATATCTATACAAGTATTGTCAGGAAAAACAATTTTCCTAAACACTAAACTTACCCTTGCATTTTTGTTAAACCACTTAGGTTTTTCAACATTTATAACTTCTGCTACAATTTTTGTACCACAAGGAAGCAAAAGAGTACCCTCTCTAGTGTATAATGCTTGCGGCACTACAAAATTAACAAATTCTCCAGCTTTTGAGCATTTTGAAAAATATTTCTCATCAAAAACAAACTGTAAAACATTACCTTTTTCAATTACATTTCTTAAATTAGTAATTGTAACAACATTACAAGGCGCATTTTTATGAACATCCAGATGTTCAATTGCCTTTGTTTGCTCTGCAGTCTGTGCCAGAACCGGTACAGAATTAATACTCAAAATACTTAATGTAAAAAGAATTGAAAGCATTTTTTTCAACATAAATTTTACCTCATATTTTAAAATATATTTTAAATCACATTCAGTATACCTTAATTTCAAATATTTCTCAATAGTCAATTATTAAGAAATATATATACTTAATATAGAAAAATATTTTTAAGGGGTTCACAAGAGTAAATACATGTGATATAATAATAAGGTGGTATAGTATAGTTATAAGTATATTGTACAAACCTTATACTTAAGCATATAACCCTACACAAATCAGGAATATAAGAAGAATGGACATCTTAGCTATAAAAGTAGTATATTAATTAATAAGAAGAGCGATACCTTATAAGGACTAGGTCATTCTACTTATAATAAACTATCAAGGTGCTTCAGGGGTTGCACCTCAAACTTTACCCCAAATACAATAGGTGAGAACAAATGACAATATCATTCAGCGGGTTAGCTTCCGGACTAGATACTTCATCTTGGGTAGAATCGCTTGTCGCATTAAAGCAAGCGAAGATTGACACGCTTGAAGAAGAGAAAGAAACAGTACTTCTTTCTCAAGAGACATTAAATAATATAAAGTCATTTTTCACCTCATTCAGGGGGGTAATTGAGAAAGTGACAGATGCTAAATTTGGTATAGCAACAATGGATTTGTTTGCCCAAAATTTGGCCTCTTCTGCCGATCTTGATGTCCTTACTGCAACTGCTACTACCGAGGCAGAAGAGGCAGAGTATAATGTACTTGTAGATCAACTTGCTAGTGGAACTGCTGCAAATAGTAACTTTAGTTACATGACCACCATTATACAAACTACTACCGCCTCTGCTAACTCCAAGCTTATAAACCTCGGTGTTAAAGCCGGAAACATCGGCGTATTTGTCAACGGAGTAGAGAGAGGTATCACCATAACCGAAAATGACACTGTACAAAGTTTCGTAGATAAGCTCAACAACATAGGGGTGAATGCTTCATATAACGAAAAAACAGGACTCTTCTCCATGGATATCGATGCTAATGCCATTAATGATATCGACAACACCGGTATCGTAGACGCTTTCCATCTCGAAGGCGTCAACGAAGGGTACGAAAGCAACTCTCTAAATACTTCTACTACTGATACCATTTTCTCCGCTGCTACTCAAGATACTACACTCAGTGAACTCGGGGTCAAAAACGGCGTCATTACCGTTAACGCCAATGACGCCGACTACTACTTTACCATTAACTCCAACACCACGCTAGGAGATATCATCAAACAATTCAACGATAACAACATTTACGCAGCTTTATCAGAGGACGGTTACTTCATCATTCAAGATGCCAAAATTACCAATGAAGGTAGCACTAACTTCTCGGATGCTTTAGGGCTCGTCTTTGACGTCTTCTCTAACACTCAAATCTCCGGCGACCTCTCACATAAATCAATCATTACACAAACTACAACGGCTACATCCGATACCCTTATCGCTGATTTAGGAGACGGTATTAACATCTCGAACGGACAAACAGTCATTGTCAAAAACTCCAACAATGAATATGCTACAATCACAGTCGGTACCTCTACTACCATTGGAGATTTCCTCGCCAATTTATCTAACGCTGGGCTATATGCCGCCATCAACGATGATGGTACTATCGAAATCTCCGGTGGTACAATCACTGGAGGTTCATTCGATGCCATTAATGCTTTCGGACTTAAAACCGAACCGTACACCGCTATGACCACAGGGAAACCTCTCACCGAAACCATACAAACTTTCGAGATCGTTACGCTAGATACAATGTTAGTCGACGATCTCAAAGTCAGGGCAGGATATCTTCAAGTTACTGATGCCGATGGAAACATCTTCTACGAAAAAATCTACCACGGACAAACTCTCGCTGACTTCATGGCTGATCTCGGTAACCTCGGAATCTACACTAAGCTCAGAGATGACGGTGTCCTCGAAATTACAGGTGGTGCCTTCGATACACTCTCCGACGACAGGGTAAAAGAACTAATCGACAACGGAACCATCAGAGAAGCTGACCCAAGATACCAGCAAGGGTCCGACATCCTTACCTGTCTATACGGAGCTCCTGTTATTTCCACTGATCAAATAACTGTCGCTTCTACTTACTCAAAATCTCAAGCACTAACTCATTCCGTTACTAACACCATTTTAGCATCCAAGTCTACTACTCTAGGCAATCTCGGGATGTACCCTAACGGTACCGCTATTTTCAACGTCAGGGGGCAAGAAAGGACCATTAACGTAACTCAATCCGACTCCATTCAAAATCTCTGCGACAAGCTCCTTAGCATCGGAATAGAAGCTACGTTCGACGACGATACGCACAGAATTACCATTCAAAATGCAACGCTCACTGGTGGTTCCTCTAACCTCGATGACATTCTGCAGCTGACTGAAACTATTTCAGGTAAATACGTAACTTCTGACCCCCTATCAAGAAAAGAAACGCTCACCATCGAAGCCACGCTTGATTCTAAGCTCGCTGAATTCGGAATCTCTAACTCCATGTCTAGTGCGCAAAGAACCGTTGATATCTTCGCCTCCGACGGGTCCAAAGCTGCATCATTCACCGTGAACGAAAACACAACAATCGCTGATCTGATTAACTTTATAAACAACATTAACAACATTCATGCCTCTTTCAACGACGGAATACTCAAAATCGAAAACGGATACATCAAAAACGCTACACTCGAAAATGCGATGGGACTTGAAGAATCCAACCTCTCCTCCTTTGCGCTCGGATCCATCATGACAATTACAACTATATCCGCAGTAACAGGTGATACTACCCTCGGGGAAATTATCCAAACTCTTAATACACAAGATAAAGTACAAAGCGGTTACTCGCTTAGATTTAACTCGCAAGAACTCAACGTCAATGCTAATACTACTCTTAATGAGTTAATTACGATGATACACGATAAAGGCGGTTCAGCTTTCCTCGATGCCACAGGCAGATTAAATATCTCCGGTGGTACACTCTCCGGAACAGTAGCCTCTGCTCTCGGGATCACATCCGTTACTACAACAGACTCCGTTTCTGCTACCGGAAACACTCTATACACTACTCAAGAAGTCTTCGCCGATCTCAACACAAAAATGTCCGATCTCGGGCTGACCGGTAACTCTACGGTGATTATAAATGATAAGCTCAACAAACCGCTAAAAACTATAAACATACAAGCTACTAACACCATCGAAGACCTCTTCAATCTACTCAAAAACGAAGGTATCGATGGTACCATAGCCAACGGAGTGATTTCCCTCTCTTCTCTCGAAGGGAAGTTCATTACCGGTTCGCTACCTAATCATCTCGGTATAACTACGCAATCTACAACAGAAGTTATTAACACAACTTCCTCATCAACTGCGGCCATTACATACACCGGAACTTTTGTCGCTAACCTGAACTCTACGCTCGGTGATATCGGGGCCATAAAAAACCCAAACGACAACATCGTTATATTCGACAACAAACAAAATCCTATCGGTACCATTAACAACCTTACTACATCCTCTACTATTCAAGATCTCTTCAATGAACTCGCTTTCTACGACATCCAAGCTTCCATTACAGACGGTATCATATCACTATACTCCGCTAACGGTAACTACGCCACCGGAAACATCATGACTAATCTCGGGATCTCTGTACAAAATGCTAATCCCCAAACCCACACCGTCGCGCAAACAATCACTTCCTCGATTATTATCTCATACACCAGTAACATTACCGCTACTGGGGATACACTGATAACCGAATTCGCCACCATGAGCTCCTCCGGAACTTCCAACATCATCGTCTACAACGATAATAAGACAGCTATAAGCACAATAACTCTGAATTCTACGTCAACACTCGACGACCTCTTCAATGCTCTCGCTGCCAACGGAATTCAAGCTGGGATCTCTAACGGGGTTATATCAATGACCTCTCCGGACGGTTACTACGTCGCCGGAAACATTCTTACACAAATCGGTATCGGGATGCGAACAATTACCGTCACTAACACTGTCGGTATGACCTCCTCTTCAACTGTACAAATTACACATACAGATAATATCAACGCCACCGGGGATACTCTGATAACCGAATTCGCCACCATGAGCTCCTCCGGAACTTCCAACATCATCGTCTACAACGATAATAAGACAGCTATAAGCACAATCACACTGAACTCCACGTCAACACTAGACGACCTCTTCAATGCTCTCGCTGCAAACGGAATTCAAGCTGGGATCTCTAACGGGGTTATATCAATGACCTCTCCGGACGGTTACTACGTAACTGGTAACCTCCTTGATCAAATCGGAATCGGTATGCAAACAATTACCGTCACTAACACTGTCGGTATGACCTCCTCTTCAACTGTACAAATTACACATACAGATAATATCAACGCCACCGGGGATACTCTGATAACAGAATTCGCCACCATGAACTCCTCCGGAACTTCCAACATCATCGTATACGACGACAACAAAAAAGCTATAAGCACAATCACACTGAACGCTACTTCTACACTAGACGACCTCTTCAATGCTCTCGCTGCCAACGGCATTCAAGCTGGAATATCTAACGGGGTCATATCTATGTCCTCACCGGACGGTTACTACGTCGCCGGAAACATTCTTACACAAATCGGTATCGGGATGCAAACTATTACTGTAACCAACACCGTTGGTATGACAGCTTCCTCAACTGTACAAGTTACGCATACACAAAATATTACTGCCACCGGGGATACTCTGATAACAGAATTCGCCACCATGAACTCCTCCGGAACTTCCAACATCATTGTCTACAATGATAATAGAACAGCTGTTAGCACAATAACTCTGAACTCCACGTCAACACTCGACGATCTCTTCAACGCCCTCGCTGCAAACGGTATCCAGGCAGGTATCTCCAACGGAGTCATCTCAATGACCTCCCAAGACGGGTACTACGTCGCCGGAAACATTCTTACACAAATCGGAATCGGTATGCAAACAATTACCGTCACTAACACTGTCGGTATGACCTCCTCTTCAACTGTACAAATTACACATACAGATAATATCAACGCCACCGGGGATACTCTGATAACAGAATTCGCCACCATGAACTCCTCCGGAACTTCCAACATCATTGTCTACAATGATAATAGAACAGCTGTTAGCACAATAACTCTGAACTCCACGTCAACACTCGACGATCTCTTCAACGCCCTCGCTGCAAACGGTATCCAGGCAGGTATCTCCAACGGAGTCATCTCAATGACCTCCCAAGACGGGTACTACGTCGCCGGAAACATTCTTACACAAATCGGAGTCGGTGTTCAAACAATTACTGTAACCAACACCGTTGGTATGACAGCCTCGTCTACTACACAAATTACATATACAGATAATATAGCGGTAACGGAAGATTCGCTCGTAAGTGTTTTAACACAGGCGAATTATGCTGATGGAACACAAGGGAAAATTGATGTCAAAAACCAGAACGGAGACATCGTAGGAACCGTTACGGTTTTGAACAACAGCACTTTCGCTGATATGTTCGATGAACTCGCTAAATACGGTATCGATGCCTCTATCGTAAACGGGATCATTCATATCTCATCCCCGGAAAACAACTACATTGTATCTGGAGGAGGAAATGCCGACCTGCTTAGTCTCATGAATATCTACACCAAAACCATTCAAGCTAATGGTACTATAGGACTCGTTGCTACGTCCGGATCCGCTATCACTTACACAGATACAGTACTCGCTACCGAAAACTCTCTAATATCTGACGTCATTGATCTCAATCTAGGGAATACGCTAATCGTTAACTCCAAAAACAACAAAGAAATCGCTACAATTACAGTATCCAATTCCACTACCTTTGAGCAACTCATGAATTCGCTTAAAGACAACGGTATTGATTCCAAGCTCATTAACGGCGTACTATCGCTTCAACCACAAGACGGGCAATATGTGACAGGAGACGTTGCTGATGCTCTTGGTATCAACGCCATTAAGTATATCGGCATCGGTAATAGCTCCGGAGGAGGTGCCGGCGGCGGAATTGTTGCCGGTGGAGATAAAGCTGATAATGCCGTGCTCGGACAGCTCGGTTATTTCCTCAACGCAACAACGACTATTAATATTAAATCCTCCGACGGGTTTATCGTTGCTTCACAAGAATTTTATGCAACTGCCTCTATCCAAGATCTCATTAAGTTCCTCAATGACAACAACGTCGGCGCTTCCATTCAAAATGACATCTTAGTTATTGATAACTCCAAAGGTTTCTATGCCGAAGATGCTACTACAGGCGGGCTGCTCACGCAAATCGGAGTTAAAGTCACCACGCAGCAATCTACTACCGCTTCATTCCTCGTTGAAGTTACCAAAGTCGTGGACAATGATGCTATTTCTATTTCTGAGCTTGTTTTAAGCTCAAGTGGTTTTTTGGCAGGTCATGTGTATACGATTAATAGTGTCACAGAATATAAAGCTTTTGTTGACTTAATTAATGCAAGTGCTAATAAAGGTAGTGGCGCAACATTTATTCTAACTAGCGATATAACTTTACAAAATAGTGGTATTAATTCTGTTAATTATACTATAGGTGAATTTGCTGGGACATTTTATGGAAATGGACATGTTATTACATCTAATCGTCAGGGCTACTTATTTGGTACTATATCTGCTTCAGGTACAATAAGTGATTTAGGAGTGAAAAATCTTGTGAGCTCCCATTTTAGCAGTATTGCTCGCTATAATACCGGAGGAATAAATAATTGTTATTTTGAATCGACAGAAAATATGGAGAGTTATATTGTAGGTCAATATGGCTATCCTTCTGAAGGCGGTGTTGGTAATGATGGTATAATTACAAATTGTTATGTAAAATCTACAGATGCCGGTTCCAGTATAAATTCTCATCCTACGCATACAAGAGGACATGAAAGAGATTGTTATGTTGGCAATGGAAGTGGAATAACATTTTACAAACCTTTAAACGGTACTAATACCGGTTCTGAAAATTTGCAGGATATTATTGATAACGGTATATTAATAGGCGGTGCTGCCGATGGCGGTATTGCTGTTGGCAGTGATACTATGGGCAATATTATAAATTTTGGCAGTTCTGAATTTTTTACGATAAATGTCAAAAATTCAGATGGAGACATTATTGCATCACAAGTGTTTCATACATACTCTACCATTGATGAATTAATTCACTTTTTAAATAGTAATGGGATAGATACCTATATGTCTGGTGGAGTCCTTTACCTTGATAATAAAAATGAAATTTATGCAGAAGATGCTGCTCCGGGTGGTATGTTGTCTCAAATGCAGATATCAACGACTACTAAATTGACAACAACTTCTTTCCTAACTGTTATTTCAACTGTAACAGCCAGCAATGCAACACCTATATCATTTGTAACTGAGCTTGTACAAAATAATACTTATACAATAAGTACAACTGATGAGTACAAAAAATTTATAGAATTAGCTAATGATTATTATGCTTCAAGTAGTAATAATTCTAGTAGTATGCATGGTATCGACTGTACAATAGTATTAACTAAAGATCTGAATTTTAATGGACAACAAATTGATACAATAAGGGAATTTAATGGTGTATTTGCAGGTAATGGACACAAAATTTCTAATATATCATTATATGATACTGACTCTGGATACAGGGGAATAGGTTTATTTATATGTATAGAGTATGCAACTATTCAAGATCTCGGAATAGAAAACATAAATGTAATAGCAGATGATACAAACTATTCGTATATTTTCGAGTATATAGGCGCAATAGCTGGTCGTTCTAACGGGAGTACGATAAATAATTGTTATGTTAAAAATTGTTCTATTAAATCAACATTTCAGAGCAGTTATTCTGATAAAAGTATTGGAACAATAGTCGGAAGTGGTAATAATTCAACAATTTCTAATGTATATACTTCCGGTTTTGTAGATATAGATGTCACTTTTTACAATAGTAGTGGTTCAAATCGTAGTAATATTGGTGGTATTGCAGGAGATTTGCAAGGTCAATTATCAAACGTTTTTATGGAAGGTAATATAAATATTTCATTTCCTTCTGCAGAGTGTGTCGGTGGAATGGTTGGATCTTTATCTAGTAGTACCACAATCTCTAATCTTGCAATAAAATCCGGTTCAAACCTTAATATAATTAGCACTGATAGAACAGGTGCTACTTCTGGTGACATCGGTGGATACTTTGGGTACGTTGGAGGTACTTCGCTTTCTAATTTGAATCTTTCCAATATAACTGGAAGTATACAGTGCTCAAGCCATGGTTACGTTGGCGGTATTGTTGGAAGGTTAAACAATGGTTCAATTTCTAATTGTCATTCTGAATTAAATATTATAAACATAAATACTGGAACTTATAATTCAGGTACCGGTGGCATTGTTGGGTACTTGTACGGTGCATCAATTACTCAATCTTCTGTCAATGCGGATATTGAGGGTGCAAATTATGTCGGTGGTATTGTAGGAATAGCATATAGTGTCCAGGCAGCTTCCAATTTAGAATACTCCGGAAATATTACATTATATGGTACTGGTATTGGCAGTAGTGGTTATAGTAGTGCATATGGCGGAATTATAGCTGATGCTAATAATCAAAATATTGTTATTAGTAATTGTAAATCATCTGGTTCAATTAATTCACTATATGTTAATAATTTAGTAGGAGGAATTATTGGTAACTCTTATGCAGGCACTATCAAAAATTGTAGTAGTGAAATGAATATAGATACTAATGGTGATCTTATTGGAGGTATTGTCGGTGGTATTGATGGTAACCTTATTACTATTGACAATTGTTATTCAACAGGCGACATTCATGGATCTGGGAGGACTGGCGGTATACTCGGCGCTAATCAAGATACAGCTATGAGAGTAGGTGAGTACAGTGCTACAATTGTTGTTTCCAATAGCTATAGTACAGGTGATATATCTTCTGATACCAGCTATGCCGGCGGCATAGTAGGAATGATAAATATGTACTATCAGGAGACTGCGTCAATAAACAATTGTTATGCTACAGGGGATGTATTCATAACTGATGCGTTGATAGATAATAGTGGTACTAGTGCAGGCGGATTAATAGGGTATTTATATTTACCGGATGATTCCAAATTTTCGAGCACAACACCAATAACACCTGATGGTACTTATACGCTGGGTTTTAATACATGCTATTTTAGTGGCGAAGCATATGGAGGACAATATAATGGCGGAATTATTGGCAATGTAGATGGGCAGCCCGCTACAACCTTAACTCCTGAATTTAGTTCTTCATTAGTATATAATTCGGATGATAATGCCGGAGCAATTGGTTATATTAGATCTATAGGCTACAGACCAGATCCAATTTCCCTAATGCAAGATAACACCACCGGACTTTCCTACTCCGACATGTGCGACCAAACAACAATGGAGGGCTACGGCTTTACCGCTGATAAGGGCTGGACATACGAAACCGGCGAACCTCCGAAATTAAATATAACAAGCTCCGGCAGAACAACCGAGGTTACAGAAAACGTGTATACTTTCTATGAGGATTATGTAATAGTCAACACCGACTCTTGTATCCTTTACCGTTACTACGAGGCAGGCAGTGGTGCGGGAGCCGGCGGCTCTGGCGGCGGAGGCGGTATGGTGGTTGTTACAATCACAATGAACTCAACTTCCGACCTTCTGTCCCACGCAGACGAACTTGATTTATCAACAGCGACCTTGTTTGAACTACTCGGACTGGGCGAGGCTGAATCAGGCTATGTAACCGTTGTATCAGACGGCACAGAACACGTAGTAACCATCAAGAGCACAGATACAATAGATGACTTGATATCAACCCTTGGCGGTTTTGATATAGCGGGCTCCGTGCACGGGGGTAAACTAACCCTTGTTGGCGGCGAACAGTCATATGTAGAAGGTATGAGCCAGAACGTAAAAGATATGCTTGACTTCACAACAGGCGAGGGCGAAACATATGTTTCGGGCGAAGGTGAATATGTGGTAAATACCGAATCCAAGTATCTGGAAGAGTATACAACCGTTACCATGAGCACCTCATCAACCCTTGATGATCTAGGAATGACAGGAACCGCATACGTCACCGTCCGCAGCAGCGGCACCCAGTACGTAGTGACAGTAACGGGCGATACAACTGTTGATGACTTAATATCTACTCTTGCAGGCTACGGTATATCCGGAGGAGTAAATAACGGTAAATTAACCTTCACGGGAACTGATGAAGGGTATATCCTCGGTATGACCAATACTCTTTCTAACGCCCTGAAACTTAAAGTCGGAGCAAATAATACATACAAAACAGAAACCGACCAACTATACTTTAACGACGATTCTAACAAATTAAGTAAAACAGAAACCGTCACGATGAGCACCTCATCAACCCTTGATGAGCTAGGAATGACAGGAACCGCATATGTTACCGTCCGCAGCAGCGGCACCCAGTACATAGTGACAGTAACGGGCGATACAACTGTTGATGACTTAATATCTACTCTTGCAGGTTTCGGAATTTCAGGTTCTGTAAACAACGGCAGACTGACATTTACAGGAACAGACGAAGGGTATATTCTCGGTATGACAACAACCCTTTCCAATGCTCTGAAACTCCGTGTAGGTGCAAATAATACATACCGGACAGAAACAGATCAGATATACTACAACGATGATTCTAACAGATTGAATAAGAACGTAACCGTCACAATGAGTACTTCTTCAACCCTGGAATCACTCGGACTGACTTCTAATGCATATGTAACAGTTCGCAGCAACGGCACACAATACGTAGTAACAGTAACCGGCGATACAACGGTGGATGATTTGATATCAACTCTTGCAGGCTATGGAATTTCAGGTTCTGTAAACAACGGCAGACTGACATTTACTGGAACGGACGAAGGGTATATTCTCGGTATGACAACAACCCTTTCCAATGCTCTGAAACTCAAAGTCGGTGCAAATAATACATACCGGACAGAAACAGATCAGATATACTACAACGATGATTCTAACAGATTGAATAAGAACGTAACCGTCACAATGAGTACTTCTTCAACCCTGGAATCACTCGGACTGACTTCTAATGCATATGTAACAGTTCGCAGCAACGGCACACAATACGTAGTAACAGTAACCGGCGATACAACGGTGGATGATTTGATATCAACTCTTGCAGGCTATGGAATTTCAGGTTCTGTAAACAACGGCAGACTGACATTTACTGGAACGGACGAAGGGTATATTCTCGGTATGACAACAACCCTTTCCAATGCTCTGAAACTCAAAGTCGGTGCAAATAATACATACCGGACAGAAACAGATCAGATATACTACAACGATGATTCTAACAGATTGAATAAGAACGTAACCGTCACAATGAGTACTTCTTCAACCCTGGAATCACTCGGACTGACTTCTAATGCATATGTAACAGTTCGCAGCAACGGCACACAATACGTAGTAACAGTAACCGGCGATACAACGGTGGATGATTTGATATCAACTCTTGCAGGCTATGGAATTTCAGGTTCTGTAAACAACGGCAGACTGACATTTACTGGAACGGACGAAGGGTATATTCTCGGTATGACAACAACCCTTTCCAATGCTCTGAAACTCAAAGTCGGTGCAAATAATACATACCGGACAGAAACAGATCAGATATACTACAACGATGATTCAAACAGATTGAATAAGAACAAAGTCGTCACCTTATCCACGAGTACGACCATGGAAGATTTGGGCGTAAATTCAAACGGCACAATTACCGTTCATTCAGACGGAACGAACCACGTAGTAACCATAACCCCTGATAAGACAGTAGATGATATCATTTCTACTTTAGCTGGTTACGGTATAGCGGGCTATGTGAATAACGGTCGTTTGAGCTTTGACGGAGAAGGCGGCAGCTATATAGTTGGGATATCGAGCAATATATCAAACGCTTTAGCGCTAAAAGCCGGAGAAAATAACTCCTGGACTACAGAAGTAGAAAAAACTTGGATCAATACCGATTCTAACTACCTTTCCTACGAAGATGATGACGTAAGAATAACCGGAGATACAGTCTTATCGAGCATCAATGGATTCAATAACGGCAACGGAAAATTAGTCGTACACCAGATCGACGGACGTTTTGTGACGATAACTGTTAACGCCTCCGATACCGTAAGCGAATTCTTTACGCAGATATCCCGCTATGGTCTTGTCGGCAACATAGATAGTGATGGTCGTGTAAGTATAGAAGGCGTCGGTAATGTCTACCTTCAGGCAGTAAGCGGCGGAAGCAATATATTAACCTCCATGAAAATGAGTAATGTTGTATACAATGTCCAGACCGTAACTGTAAACCGCACTTCGAATGTCTTATCCCAAATAACAACTGTTGCCGCAAGCGGCAGCACCCAGCTCGGTAATCTGGCGGATCAAAACGGTAATACAATGGGCTCAGGCAATGGCACAATCATCCTGCAAACGACCTCCGATGCCGGCAATCAACACGTAACCTTAACGTTCTCCCGCACCCAGTCTATCTATGACGTAATAGATAAACTTTCTGAATACGGCATACAGGCAATCCTCGATGCCTCCGGAAGATTTTCAATGTCCTCCTCAACTCTTACGGATTTTGAGATATCTGGTAATCTTGGTCAACTCCTCATGGGTTCATATACCAAAGACTACGGCACAAGCGATACGTATAATATATCAACAAACCTTGTGGAAACAACTGTTGGTCCAATGACTCCGTCCACTCTTCTTTCAACATTTGGAATACGAGGCGGCAATATTCTGATAACGCAGCAAGGCGTAAATTATACAGTTAATATAGATACAACCCAGCTATTAACTGTTTCTGATTTCATGAACTTCCTTGCAGAATACGGCTTTTCATCGGAAATAGATGCCGCCGGTCGTTTGGCAGTAAGCGGTATAGGCGAAAGTTATCTCACTTCACTTAGCGGCGGCTCAAATATTCTTGACGTATTTGGTCTAACCGACTGGGATATGGGCACAGTCACGCAGACCTCCGACCACCTTGAGGACAAAGAGACCATCGTACACGAAACAACCCTTGATACAAGGCTCAACGAATTAACCGATGCAGCAGGCAACAACCTTGGTATAACAAGCGGCAGTATATATGTATATCAGGATGGTACCCGTTATCAGGTAAGTATCAATAATAATGATACCCTGCAGACTCTTGCAGCAAAACTTTCCCAATATGGAATCTCTATGGAGCTTTCAAGTGATGGCAGTTTATACTTTGAAGGAACCAATAACAGTTATATGACCACGTCCGGCATCACTTCCGGCGCATCTAATATCTTGCAGAAGCTCAATATACAGGATTGGTCAGAGAGATATGATTCAACAAGCGGTAACCTTTCATATACTGTAGAAGTAGATAATGTAGTAACCGGTTCAACAAAACTGAGTGATCTCCAGGATGCGTCAGGCAATAACCTTGGCATCACCGAGGGCACCTTCTATGTCTATAACAGCGGAGTCAGAAATACTGAAACGATAACCGCCGATATGACAGTAAATGATCTGAAAGCACTTCTTGCAGAACACGGACTTATTGTTGATATCTCTGAAAATGGTCAGATTTCTGTAGGAGCGTATAATAACAGTTATTTGGCAACCTCAGCGCTTTCCGGTCAGAACTCTAATATTGTATCGACCCTGTTTGCCGAATGGGATTTTGTTAATATTTATACTTCAAACAATCTGGAGATACCAGAGGATGTAGTCGTAGCAGTAGATAGAGATACAAAACTTTCTGATATTAATGAAGGGGTGTATCAGCCTGGCTTCATAACTGTAGTAAAAGATGGTGTCCAAACAAATATCGAACTTACTGCAGACGATACCATTGGCACATTGATGGATGAGCTTGCATTGTATGGTTTTGAGACAGTACTTAATGACAACGGGCAATTGATTATTAAAAATACAGGCAACAGCTTATTACAGAATTATACCGGCAGTGGTCAGGCGTCCAATGCTCTAACATTGCTTGGTATAGATTTGAATAACTGGGTTCAGACTAATAACTATGAAAGTTCGACATTGAATGTAGTAACAACTACCACTATAGATGCCGCCATCACAATGGATACGGAATTGTCTTTGCTAGGTGTAACCACCGGTGAATACTATATTTACAATAATGGTGTAAAATATACCGCATATATTTCAACCGGCGAGACAATGGGATCTTTCCTTGAGACCTTAAAAAGCTTTGGTATAGAGACTTCTCTGGTAAGTGATGGAGACAGTTCAATACTTACAATAATAGGTAATGGCGATTCGTATATCACTAAGTCATCCAGTACAACCAACTCATCTAATGTAGTGGAACAACTTTTTGGTGATACAACTCACGACTCCAGCTATAGTTATTCAGGCTTGGAACAGACAAGTGAGATAGTAACAACAACTTCGGCAATAACAGAAGAGACCCTTCTGAATTACTTTGATACCCCTTGGGGCGGTTCAACACTCAAGGCAGAGGGTTCATTGTCAGTTACTGTAAATGATGAGAATGCAGTTATAGAGATAACTGCGGATGAAACCTTTGGCTCATTAATTTCAAAATTTGAGGATTTGGGTTTGGAAGCTTCTATTACTTCTGATGGACAGCTGATTATACAGAGTGGTTTTGATACATTTACTATTAATAATGATGGTACGACTTCGAGCTTGCTTGCGACTATAGGTTTGAAGTATAATCAGGATCTTGGCGGATTTGCAGCGAGTTCCCAGACCACTATGGCGACAACAACAGAGATAGAGGAAAGGACACTATCTGTTGCAAATTATGCCGGATTTGATACAGAGATGGGACTTCTTAATATATCTGATGGAACCTTATCAATATACAGAGATGGCGAAAAAGCTACTATTGATATCCATTCAGACGAAACCTTTACGGATTTGAGATCAAGAATAGCGGCATCGTTTGCGGATGTTGATATTACTTTTGAAGACGGGTATTTAAAATTTTATTCCAAAGATGGTCATTCAGTAGAAGTAGGGTCTACAACAGATACTTCAAACTTCTCTGCAATAACAGGTTTGTCAAGTAATGGCGAAGGTGCTGTAGTAAGTGCACGAGAATTGTATAGCGTTAATTCTGATTCAGTGATAACGCATACCGGTTTATTCAGAAGAGGTGATGTAACTGAAGGTACATTTATTATTGGAAATGCTACATTCAGTATTACAGACAAAACGACATTAGCAGATATTATTTCACAGATAAATTCGAGTGATGAGGCAAATGCTACTGCATATTGGGACAGCATTCAGGGTAAATTTGTTATCCAGGCGAGAACAACCGGCTCTTCGTTGATTAATATTGAAGCTGGTACAAGTAATTTTACAGATATTATGGGGTATACAAATACGACCTGGGAAGCTGATGGTGATGTTGATACAACGAAGATGAATGTTAATACGCAGGAAGTTGGTAAGAATGCTGTGTTCTCTATTAACGGAACTACATATACTTCTGCGTCTAATACTATTACCAGTGACATTTCGAGAATTAAGGGTGTAACAATAAACCTTAAAGGGCTTACAGAAGGGTCTGCAGTAAAACTTACTGTTGAGAGAGATAAAGAAACTCTTGCTACGGCTATTTCTGATGTTGTTGATGCTTACAATGAACTTATTTCTAATGTTGATGAGGCTATTGCTATTGATGGAGAGTTACACGATCAATCTTTGTTAAAACTTATCAGGAATCAGCTTAGAACAATGATGACTGCGTCCGATGCCGGAACTACTATTTTCAGAAACCTTGATTCTATTGGTATTAGTGTTGATTCTGCAAGTGCTAATAATATTTCTACGGAAGGTATTACAGAATTGACTTTTGACAAGGATAAATTTATTCAGGCGTTTGAGGCGGATGAAGATGCGGTTAAAGCTTTGCTAATCGGAAGTGACAGTAATACAGGTATATTTACAAAGATTGAGACTCTGCTTGAATCTACACTCCAATCTGTTACGGGGTATTTTGCTTCTGCGGATGATTCTTACCAGAGAGAAATCCAATCTATTGACAACAAGATTGATAAGCAGCAGAGAGCGCTTGAAAGATACAGGGCTCAACTTGAAGCTAAATTCGCTTCTATGGATATCCTTATCGCTAACATGCAGCAACAATACAGCTCGTTTTTAGTTACGTAATTTAAGACGGATACCCCGTACTTTAGCCCTCGCTAAAAAACGCTCTGGATGGCATCGCCACTGTTACTATAGTTGTAGGACGGTGAGAATTATAACCTAAACACAACGCTACTTTTCAGCCAATAATCATTTTAACCGTACACGATTGAAATGTCTGGACAAATACACCGCACAAAACAACCTGATTAATAAAAAAAAGAGTCCTTAGACTCTTAATTAAATTTGCGCCCGGAGGGATTCGAACCCCCGACCTTTTGGTTCGTAGCCAAACGCTCTATCCAACTGGGCTACGGGCGCATACTTCTTCTGTAGAAAAAAATATGCAAAAAGACTTTTCATATTCTGGCTTATTTTTCTACTACAGAACTTACGTTCCTTGTTTACTATATCAACAAGATAAAAAATTTTCAAGTTAAAAGTTTAGTAAATTTTCGTTTACAAAGCCTTGATACATTGTAATATTTTGAATAAGATTTATTCAAAGACTATCACAAATAAGGAGTAGGTATGAGCGAACAATACAGAAAGAATCCATATATGGATTACAGAAATGCTGTTCCTTTTATGAATTTGTCCGGCTATATCGTAAAACGTCCGACCATTCTGGATGAAAAGCCGGCAATGTCTCTTCAGGAACACCTTATGAGAAAGAAATTCTCAAGAATGGTAAATTTGAGGCGTATGATGTATTGCAAGCTTTGCGAGGATTATAGAAATGGAAGAAGATAAATTTATAGAATTAGCACAGAGGGCAAAAGCCGCTTCAAAAAAAATTGCGACACTTCCTGTCGGTGTGAAAAATACAGCTTTATTAAATATTGCGAAGAATTTGAAAGATAATAAGGATAAAATCTTTGAAGCAAATCAAAAGGATTTGGAAGAGGCTAAATCTCTTGTGGAATCCGGAGATCTAAGCCAATCCACATATAATCGCCTTAAACTTGATGAAAACAAAATGCGTGATATGGTACAGGGAATTATCGACATTTCTAATCTTGAGGATCCAATAGGTAAAACGCTATTAAAAAGACAACTTGATGATGGTTTAATTTTGACCAAAGTTTCCTGCCCTATAGGAGTTTTGGGAATAATTTTTGAAGCAAGACCTGATGTTATATCTCAAATCTCAGCTCTTGCTATTAAATCCTCTAACGCTGTTATTCTAAAAGGCGGAAAAGAATCAATTAATACCAACAAAGAAATTATGCGTGTTATTCAGGAGGCTCTGGATAATACTATAAACTTCCCGAAAGATGTTTTGACTCAGGTCTTTACGAGAGATGATGTTTCTAATATGCTTTCGCAGGATAAATATATTGATTTAATTATTCCAAGAGGCGGCAATAATCTCGTAAAATTCATAAAGACCAATACTAAGATTCCGGTACTTGGGCACGCTGACGGAATCTGTCATATTTTTGTAGATGCAAGTGCGGATTTAGAAAAAGCGAAAAGAGTTATTATTGATGCTAAAACTCAATATCCGTCTGCCTGCAATTCTGTTGAAACACTTTTAATTCATAAGGAATTTAAGTATGAAACAGAACTGTTGAAGGCTCTGGAGGATGCTGATATAGAACTTGTTGCAACTCCGGAAAGCTGGCATAAAGAATATTCTGATAAAATTCTTTCATACAAATTTGTATCTTCGCTTGAAGAGGCAATTGAACATATAAATACATATTCTTCAGGTCACACAGAGTCTATAATTACAGAAGATGAAAAGAATGCAAAAATCTTTATGAATGCTGTTGATTCAGCAGGAGTTTATCATAATGTCTCTACAAGGTTTGCGGACGGGTTTAGATACGGTTTTGGTGCAGAAGTTGGAATTTCCACAAACAAGACTCATGCCAGAGGTCCCGTCGGTTTAGAGGGGCTCACTATATACAAATATACCCTTGAAGGAAACGGTGAAATTGTAAAAGACTACGTTGAAGGTATAAAACACTTTCACCATAAAGATCTGGGTGGGGTAAATATATAAGGTAAATATACGGGGAAATCGGGAGTAGAATATATGAAAATAGGAGTTATAGGTCTGGGGTTGATTGGCGGCTCTATATTTAAAAAGTGCCGTGAAAAGTACGAAGTGGTCGGAGTTTCCCGCTCTGTAAAAGAAGATTATATAAGCAGTAACTATTCAACATTAAAGGACTGTGATGTAGTTTTTGTATGTACTCCTATGAATAAAACGTTGGAAATTTTAGATAAACTGGAAAACTATCTTAAAGAAAAGACTATAGTTACTGACGTTTGCAGTCTGAAAGAATTTGTATCGCATAAAACTTACAACTACAAATTTATTCCGTCGCATCCGATGGCTGGTACTGAACATAATGGTTGGAAATATTCATTCCCGGAGCTTTTTGATGGTGCGGTATGGGCTGTTACTCCAAAGAAAGACACTGATTTAAAAGATTTTACGGTGTTAAAATCTGTAATTGAGTCTATGGGGGCAGAAGTTGTTATGACAACTCCGCTTGAGCATGACAGAACTGTTGCATTAATTTCTCATGCTCCAATGCTTGTTGCGCAGGCGCTTTGTAAAAATATTGAGGATAATGAACTTGCTCAAAAGCTTGCTTCTTCAGGATTTAGAGATACAACAAGACTGGCACTTTCCAATACAGAAATGGCAAACGATATGGTTGTTATGAATGGTGATAATATTAAGGATGTGATAACTCTTCTAAATAACAATATAAACAAACTTTTTGAAGGAAATTACAGAGAAGAAGCTGAAAAAATTAAAGATTTCCGAGGTAAGCTTTATGCTTCCAGCGCTGCAAAATAATCCTTATTATTTTCTATTGTATCTTTGCTTGCAACAATGGAATAAACAGGCGGATTCTTGAAGATTTTTTCTGCAAAATTAACTATATCCTGCTTTGTAATGCTGTCAATTTCATTGAAAAGCAGGTTTGTGTAGGTTATACCGTATTTAGAATTTAATCCGGCATTTATAGAGCTTAATTTTGAGCTTGTGCCTTCTTTATTGAGCAGATTCGCTTTCATTGACAATTTTGCATTTTCAAGATCCTGCTCTGTAAAATTACCACTTTTTAATTCATTAATCTGCCTGTTAAAACCATCAATGGCTTTCCGTATGTTATCATAAGATACTTCACCGATTTCTTTGTTGTCAGTTGTTGTTAGAATATTGCAGGAAATCTCTCCACAGTTTCCGTTTTTTTCAATAGAGGAATAAACCGAATAAGCAAGGTGATCACGTTCTCTTAATGTATTAAACAGTCCTATGCTTGAGTTTGTAAGAATAGAATTTATAATCTCTGCAAGTGCTGTTTCTCTAATAGAATTGTCACATTCGAACTTGTGAACCTGCATTATATCAGCCTGTGAATGGTTGTTTATTTTTGTAATAACTACAGGTTTAGTGTTTGCTTTGTAAATTTTTAGCGTTTTTTTCTTATTAGGAAGAACATTATGCAATGTCTTAGAAGTTTCCAGAACATCCTGTTCAACCTCTGGATATTCATCCGGGATATTTGCGGTAATTATTCCTCGAGAGTTTTCCAACAGGTACTTGTGACAGTCTTTAACATCGTCTATTGTTATATTATCCAGATTATCTAAAATCTCTTTTTCTGAAAACTCATAAGGGTTATTTTTGCTTTCATAATTTATATAAAGTCTGTAAGCGCTATCCTGCGCCCTTGTAAGATAATCTCTTATTCTGTCTTTTGCTTTTTGCAGATTTTCTTCCGTAATTCGAGGTTTATACAAAAACTTTCCGGCGTTATCGAAAATAATTTCTCTGTTGCTATAACTGCTGTTTGAATAGATTTTTAATTTAGCAGGCGAAACAGAGACGCGCAGGCTTATATTATTTTTCTCTTCAAACTTTTCCAGTTCATACTCGGGCATAGAATCAATTCCCATTGTGTATATTTCGTTTAAAACTTCAACAACTCCGGCTTTTTTGTTGTAAGGTTTATCAAGATAAAGTGCTATGTTGTACTCAATGTTGTTACTTTTTGTTTTATACAAACCTACATCAAACATGTTATTTAAAGCAAATTCGCTTATTTTTTCAGTTTTTAGAGGTTCTCGCTTTCCTTTAAAAGAAACCTGATTTTCTTTTTGCGGGTGAACAAGAACAATAGAGGCTTTATTCAGGTCAAAGTATTTTTTTATTCCCTGCTCAACCTCTTCTGGTGTAATTGAGTTTAGGATATTTTCATACTCTGTAATATACTCCAGATTGTTGTTAAGAAGCGCATTCCCGATTATGTTATTTACTTCGGAAGAGTATTCAAAACTTTCTTCTTTGTATCGGAGGATTCTTTGCTTTATTTCATTCAAAGCTTCTTTATCAGGCTTTTTTACATTATTTAATGTTTCAAAAAGCGTTTTTAGAACCTTTTCGCTATTTTCTTCCGCCGAATTTGCTGCAAGATAAATAAGTCGCAGACTGTTTGGATTTGTGCTGATTTTTTCGCTCTCGATAAAAGGTCGTGTATTGTACTTCTTCAAATTCTGTTCAAGCCCTGTTGAATATGAAAGCAAATAAGTTTTTGCAGTGTCAAAGATAATCCTTTCTTTTGTATCGTTATTTTTAGGTCCTGCAAAGCCTAAAATTATCTCTGTTGAACGTGCTTTGTCACTCACAAAATCTTTTCTTACTGTTTTTGTAAGTGGAGTTAGCTTTTCTTCAAATTTACTTCCTTTTGCGACTTTCTTTGAATTAAAACTCTTGGCAACAAGCCGAACCGCTTCCTCCGGATTGACATCACCTGTAATAACAAGTGCCATATTATCAGGAGTATAATACTTATTATAATAACCTAAAATATCTTCTCTAGTAAGATTTTGAATATGCTTAACGCTTCCGCCAACCATTTCATCTGCCGGATTTTTTATGTTAAAAAGATTTCTAACAGTTTGATCAAGTGCAATTGTCTGCGGATCATCAAGAATCATGTTAATTTCTGAGCACACAGGGTATTTTTCTTTATCAATCATTTCTTGCGAAAGCTTTAAATCTTCACTCATAGCTGCAATGATTTTTATTTGCTTTTCTAAATCGCCCTGTTTTAATTGCGGTGTCGAATTTACATAATCCGTAAGTGCATAATTAGTACTCGCATTTGCCCAGCCACCAAGTTCATCGATTTTTTTGAAAGAATCACCGGTTTCAAGTTTTATATGCCCGTTTTCTCCGTTTGTACCGTTGAAAGCCATGTGCTCTAAAAAATGACTGATGCCTTTAATATTTGCAGTTTCGTTCATAGAACCCACATTTACGTAGTTTTTAACAACAGCCGGAGAACCTTCCATAGGAACGATTGCTACCTTCATTCCATTAGCAAGTTTATATAGATGCAAGTTAAGTCCGTTATCAAGTTTTTGGAGTCCTATATTTGCATATTTTTGTGGAATTTTTACATTAAAGTCATGTGTAACACCTGTAAGCTCTTTAACCTGCGAATACTCTTCCTTTTGCGGGTCAATTGTCCCACGAATCGGTTTTGACATAAAAAATAGACTATTAATATTATTAACTTTCATAACCATATTATATATAAAACCAAGAAGTATAAAAAATTGCTAAAATTATATAATTTTCTTTCTTATTAATTGAATATATTTCCCACTTGCAAATCTGTTTTGCTTGTTATATCATAAATCCTGTTACACATAGTTGCTATAAAGGTGGTGAAAATATAAATGGCAGAAGTTAAAGTTGGCGAAAACGAAAGTATCGAAAGCGCTTTAAGAAGATTTAAGAAAAAAATCCAGAAGGCTGGCATTTTATCTGAAGTAAAAAAACGTGAAAGATACGAAAAGCCAAGCGTTAAAAGAAAACGTAAATCAGAAGCTGCTCGTAAGCGCAAAATATAAAAATAAATGAGACCTGCCCATAAAGACAGGTCTCATTTATATGGTCTAAAATTTACCCATTCATATACTTGCAAATGAAGCTTGTTTATTCTATTATTAGTTGTACGGCGACATGGCCAAGTGGTAAGGCAGAAGCCTGCAAAGCTTTTACCCCCGGTTCGAATCCGGGTGTCGCCTTTTTTTATTGGAATACGGTTAAAAACCTACAAATACTATCACAAAACTAGTTTTATGGAAAATATTGAATTAAAGCGCTTTTGGGAGCAAGTTAAGGAAGAATTGCTGGGTGTTTTACCTGAAAATGCTCATCCGTGGGTGTATCCACTAGAGATTTCAGGATACGAAAAAGGTGTGCTTACTCTGGTCACCGGGCAGATGATGGGCAGGGATATTCTAAGACGTAATTACTATGATATAATGGTAGAAGCCCTTAAACACATCTCTGGGGATGAAAATTCAAGAATAATTATTATTTATGATGAAAGTGCCGCTAAAACATTAAAAAAAGAATCAGAAAGACTTCAAAAGCGAGCCAATGAAATGATTTTCAAAGAACAGGCACTTGAAAATCTTTCTAATATGCAATCTTCTGCCAACTTAAACCTGAAGTACAAATTTGAGAATTTTGTTGTTGGTGAAAGCAATAAGTTTGCATACGCTGCTGCTATGGCAGTAGCTAAAAATCCTGCTGGGAAATATAATCCGCTTTTTATTTATGGGAATTCAGGTCTTGGAAAAACTCATTTGATGCAAGCTATCGGACACTATATTATATTTAATAATCCTAAACTAAAAGTAAAATATACCAAAACAGAAGATTATGTTAATGATTATATTTCTAATAGCCGTAAAACAAATAATAATATTGAAAACATGTCAAAGTTTAACAGAAAATATACGAATATAGATGTTATTCTAATTGATGATATTCAATTTATAGAATCAAAAATTAAGTCTATGGAAAATCTGCAATATACTTTTGACAGTCTTTATAATAAAGGGAAGCAAATTGTTATAACTTCTGACAGGCTGCCAAAAGAGATTCCGACACTTACTGCAGCACTTTGTACAAGGTTTGAAATGGGGTTAATGCTTGAACTTACTCCTCCAGATTTAGATACCAGATTTGAAATTCTGAAAAAAAATGCTTCTGAAAATGATTTAAAATTTGAAGAAGAAGCGCTAATGTATATTGCGAAAAATTATTCGAACAATGTAAGAGAACTTGAAGGTGCATTTACAAAAGTTTGTGCTTATGCTGAAATTACCGAACAAGAATTAACGCTGACTCTTGCAAAAAATGTGCTAAAATGCGAAGATAAAGATGATTCAATAACTTCTGAACAAATCGCAAAAGTTACAGCAAGCTACTATGAAGTCGATTTAAAGGATATCATGGGGACAGCCAGAGGGCAAAAAGTCTCTGTTGCAAGACATATCTCCATATATTTATGTAGAGAAATTACTAATCAAAGTTTTGTGAATATTGCAAAATACTATAATAAAAAGCATACAACAATAATGTTTGCTTATGAAAAAATCAAAAAAGAAAAAGATTCAAATAGGGATATATCATCTGCTCTAAGAGAAATTAGACAGGCGTTAAAGGTTTTATAGCCAAACAGGATACTCGTTTTTATCTAAACTTTATGATAAATAATAAGTAAAGGGATAAATAGGGAATGAGTCAGATAAAAATAGGCTTTAAAACCCGGAAAAAGGATAACAGAGTATTATGTTAGATAATATTAAGCACTTAATTTCTTTAAAATCTGTTGATAAAGACATCTCTGAAAAAAATTATGATTTAGCTCTCAGAAAACTTAATTTTTTGATTAGTGAAGAGTTTAAACCATCAGAGACATTTCTTAAAAGAGGACGTTTATGCCGCAAGCTCCTTATGTATGAAGATGCTTACTCTGATTTTACATATATAATTACTCATTGTGCAAAGAAGCAGGATGCATATTATGAGCGAGTAATGCTGAATTATGAAATGTCTAATTATTATGAAGCAATTCTTGATGCAAATAAAATCTTAAACTGGGATCCTAATAATTTTAATATTAAAAGAATAAAATTTTTATGTTATGTTTTCTCCTCTCAAGAAGAAATTGCGAAAAATTTTATACTAAGCATTTTAGATTTTAATAAATATAAAACGATACAATTCTTGTTTCAGGAAGTTGCAATTGCTCTATCTAAAGATGAACTAGCAAAAGGCTTAAAACTTTTACAGGTAATTGATATGATAGATAAAGATAATCCTATTAAATTACTCAAAGAAGCAGGAATTTATGAACTTGCTGGTAGAAAAGATCGAAAAAATGAAATACTAAAACGTCTGGATTCGGTATTTCCTAAATATTTTATATCACATTTTAGATTTACTGACATGTATCAGGATAAAGACCTAATGGAAATTTGTTTCCTTCTGGAACTTAAAATCTTTGATAAACAAAATTTGTTTGCATACCCGATGAAAATACTTGAAGGTTATAAAAATCATATAGAGGGGCATATTATAGACTCTAAAGAATGTTTTGAAAGGGCTGTTGAGATAAATCCACAAAAACCGGAAGGCTATGTATTACTTGCACAAACACTACAATTAATGTCGGGGTATGATAATCCTGATTATATGAAAGATGCTGAAGAAAATTATAAAATTGCAATGGAGATATATAAAAAAGAATCTCTAAATGACAAGGCAGAAGAAATGAGACGTCAAATTAAACACATTCATTCCGGCGTTAATATGTACAGTTACAAATAAATCCTTTAATTAACTTATGAGTTCTACTCTGACAGTGTAGATAATACCTGTTCCTGACTTATACCTTTATAGTTAATTTTAGCTGATGTAATCGGCTGCCTATAGTCGTATTTATTAATAGAACGGGATTCTACAATTACTGATGGCGGAAGAATCGACCATTTGTAAAGTGCAGTGGACATTCTTCTAAAAAATTTGTCTATCCATTCTGTTTTTTGTTCTCTTGTAATTTCATTATGAGTTTCGTATACAAATTTTGTCTCAAGTAAATCCTGATAGCCTTCGTTCTTGTTTTCAACTCTCCAGATAATTTCATCCAGAAATTCGTATGGCATCAGTGCATCCTCGGCAATCAGCGGCTTTCCCGTCTTAGGGTCAATTGCAAGCTCTGCTCCAGGCTTTTTAAGAATTATTGCTTCCGGAATCGCATTTTTTTCTTCTCTGTTTGCATTCAGCCATCTTGCAAAAGCAAAGAGTTTTGTCTTAGGCACATCCGCAATCGGTGCAAATCCTCCTGACATATCGCCGTTAATTGTTGCATAGCCCATATAAAGCTCTGATTTGTCAGAGGTCGCTATTGGAATACATGAAGCAAATTCGTTACTGATTCCCCAAAGGAACATTGCACGTGAGCGGGCTTGTATATTATCAGGAGTGAATGGATGTTTATAACGTCCATCCCATTTTTTTTCTACAGCCTTAAATAAATCATTCAGACACTCTGTAGTTGTGTCTATCATTGAACGAATCGAAGCTTCCGTAAAATTTATTCCCAGATTATGTGCTAGCAGCTCAGCGTCTGACTTACTTTCCTTACTTGTAATATGAGAAGGCATTGAGACGCCGAAAACATTTTCTTTTCCTATAGCATCAGCCAGAAGCACCGCACAAACAGTAGAATCCAGACCGCCTGAAAGTCCAAGCACCGCACGCTTAAATCCGCATTTTCTGAAATAGTCTCTTATTCCTTGAATAATTGTTTTATAAGTCCTCTCAAGGTCAGATTCATACTCAAGCGTAAAAACTTTTTGCTCGGTTAAGGATTTATCCAGACCTTTGGTCAGCGGGTAGATTTTCCCGATACCTTTTAGCGGATTTACAATTAGAAACTGTTCCTCAAAGGATTTTGCTCTGGCAATCAATTCTCCATTTGCGCCAAAAACTCTGCTAGAACCATCAAAAGAGCTGTTATCTATTGCACCAACCTGATTTACATACACAATCGGAGTTTTATATTTTTTTGCTATAAAAGAGAGCATATTATGCTTTAACTGCTCTTTCTTAGCCCTTGTTGGAGATGCCGAGCAATTAATAAAAATTTCCGGATTTTCTTCCGAAAGTTCTTCTATTGGGTCTTTTTCATACAAATGCTTTTCAAAAAATTCTTTGTTATTCCAGCAGTCCTCACAGATTGAAATCCCATATTTTTCATACACTTTCGGAGAGGCTTTTATACTGTCTTTATCAAAGCATCCAAGAGTTTCCGCAGGCTGCAAACCTACGACAGGAGAAGGCTCAATATATCGGTAATCGTTAAATTCTGAATAATTAGGAAGCAGAGATTTTCTTACAATACCTTCAATTTTGCCGTCCTTTAATATTGCAACAGAATTAAAATATTTTTTACCTTCCGCATCCTTCTTTCTTGGCTCAACAAACCCGACAAGTGCGGTTGATCCTGTAGTTATTTTAGCAAGCCCTTTCAGCCACTTGATATTTTCATCTACAATTACAGGATGCCTGTCTATTGTATCTTCTATCGGATAACCCATAAGAGCAAGTTCGGGAAACACAACCATATCAAGCCCGATTTTTCCGGAATACTTGATGTATTTAGCGATCTTTTTGGCATTGTATTCGATATTACCTGCAATCGGATTAATCTGTGCCATACCAATATAACCGCCCTCGGAGACTATATTATTTATTCCTTCAATAATATTTTGGGGAATCTCTTCTCCATGCGAAAATCTCTTATCTGCTATTTCGGATAGTTCATACAAATTCATTCTAAAAACCTCTCCGATTAATTATACCCTGCATATAAGTTAATTGCAAAACAAGATTTATTAAGCTATGTAAAAATAAGCAAGATAAAAGGCAATTTTGGGGCTTCATAAACGTTAAAGCGTAATAAAGGAAGTGTATTATGATTAAATCCAGATTCACAAAGGCTATCTTACCACTTGCATTCACTACGGCAGTTTCAGGCGGAATGCTTGTGAAAACAGCTGTAGATAATAACCGGAATGAAATAAAAACCGAAAGGCTGTCAAAAACTGACCCGATTGAAGATCCAGCCGTACTCGGAACAATATTCACGCTCGGGCTGCTGGGAACGGCTGGCGCTGCAACTTTAGGTAAAGCCGTTGATTTGAGATATAAAGCTTCTCATGAAAAAATTGAAGATATTTTTGATATAGCAACGCTCAAAGAATCTGATTATCAAGAGGCTTTTGAAGAGGCATGCAAAGAGTTAGAAGAAAAGGGCGAAACGTATGATAAAGAAGAATTAAAAAAACAATATAAACCAAAATCAAAAGAAGAAATTTTAAATCTGATAGACACAAACAAAGCCCATCTTAGAAGGGTTACAGAAAACTGTAAGCAGGACAAAAGAGCGGCTATTGAACTTAATTATTTGATAGATGAAGTAAAAAGTGCTGTCAAGTATGGCTATGACATAAACAATGATGATATAAAATATCAAATGTTGTACAGGTTTGATAAAGCAACTTTACCGGAAAAAGAATGGCTGAATGCTGAAAAGAAATATAAAGTCGAACATCCGCAAATTGATTTTGATAAGCAAATAGGCGCACCTTATGAAAAGAAATGGCAGCATATTGCAAAGACTGCAACGGCAAAATATCTTGATGGAAAAGAAATTATTATTGAAAAGCCGAAGGACTTATTAAAACCGCTCAATGAAATAAAAACACATATAGAAAAACAGCCTGAAATTCTTAATCAATATGACAGAAAAGAATGCTTGAAGAAGATTGAAAAAGCAATCTATATGCTAAACCAATACGGCAACCTTCCGGACGGATTGTATCAGGAAATTCTGAATATTTATATACTTAATCAGCGGAGTTACTAAGAACAGCGTCCACAACTTCTCTAAAAGCACCCTCGCCGCCTTTTGCAGTTGTAATTTGGATACCTTTTATATTTTTAATCTTATCAACCGCATTAGGTACTGTGACTGCATATTTTGCATAACACAGAGAATCATAATCATTTATATCATCTCCGATATAAACAAATTCATCCTCTTTTAGATTGTAACGCTCAATGATGGATTTTAAAACGTCTATTTTTATCCGGATTCCTTGGTGCACCTCTTCTACATTAAACTTATCTGAAATAATTTCTATTGCAGAATTCTTTTCGCCGGATATTATCCCCATCCTGTATCCGTTTTTTCTGAGGATTGAAAAAGCCATGACATCTTTAAAATTGAGCTTGCGTGTCATCTCACCTTTTGAATCAATATACACGCAATTGTCCGTCACAATTCCGTCAAAATCAGTAATTACAAATTTTATACTGTCAGGTAAAATTATAGTCATGCTATTTATTAACTCTTCTCAATTTATCAATAATAGGGCGTTCTCTGTTATATACAACTTTTACACCGTCACCAAGCAGAATCGGAGTTTGTCTTACATCCCTGACAAGGTGATAAAGCCCTGCCATTTCTAAACTTGCTGCCTGATCAGACCCCCAGTTTGTTCTATCTGTAGTTATATGCCTTTCAACAGAATTTGCACCCAGGGCAACTGCAAGCACAGAGGGTGTAACTCCCCTTTCATGTCCTGAATAACCAATAGGACACGAAAATTCTTTTCTAAAAGTTTCAATAACTCTCAAATTTGTCTCATCAGCATTGGAAGGATATGTTGAGGTGCAATGGTATAAAATTAAATCATCTTCACCTAGAATTTCTACCGCATGCCTTATCTGTTCCATTGTGCTCATACCTGTAGAAAGCAAAACAGGTTTACCCTTAGAACGTGTATGCTTTAACAAATTATCATCTGTTAAAGAAGCAGAAGCAATTTTATAACATGGAACATCAAATTTCTCCATAAAATCTACTGACTGCTCGTCCCAGCAAGATGCAAACCACATAATTCCATGCTGTCTGCAATAGTTATCTATCTCCCTATACTCTTCTTCTCCAAACTCCAGCCCCCGTTTTAAATCCCCGTTAGTATTGCCAAATACACTGCTTCTTTCTTTGGCAAGCTCTTCTTTCGTATAAACTACTTCAACTGTTCGTTTTTGAAACTTAACAGCGTCACAACCTGTTGTGACAGCTATATCAATCATTTTTTTAGCCAGAAGAACAGAACCATTATGGTTTATACCAATTTCAGCAATAATAAAGCAGGGATATCCATCTCCGACTATTTTATTTCCGATTTTTACACACTTTCTTTCCATTAAGACACCACTATTATTTTATAAATATTTTTTATACAATGCAAATTCATCAGGATCAACTTTGTGTTCATTCGTTTGTTCAGCCTGTTTATTTTCATTAGGGTTTGTTGTTGTATGGAATAATTTATCAATGATTCCATCAGGATTTTCTTCTTCGTAGATTTCAGATATTTCAAAATTATCATCGTTATTATTGTTATCAGCAGACATTTCAGGTTCCTCAGAAGAAAGAGGTTCTGTATTTTTATTAGGTTTTGAAATAACTTTTGTAAAACCGGGTATTTCAATTTTAGGTATTTCTATACGTGGAATTCTTATATTTGGAATTTCAATTTTTGAATACTCACCTTCCTCTATTTTATCCTCTGTATAACTTCCCAAATCTTTTATAAGGTGGATAGAATTGGCAGATGCCCCTATTAACATTCTCTTGCCGTCTAATTCTACTACATGTAAAGACTTGTTAGCACCTAACGGAGTCGTGGATAATACTGTCGCATGCGAGGAAGCATTTTCTCCTATTTGTCTTTTAATAGTTTTTAATCCAAATTTATTAAGTTTTGTATACAAAATCCCTGTAGCATATATTAATAAAATAACAAAAGCCAAGGACATTAGTAAAGAAATAAGATTAGGTTCTTGCCCGACAGGCTGGGTAGTAGTAATAGTATTTGCAGTATCTACAGTTGCTACTGAGGATGCTTGTGCTGCGCTTGCAAGCGGTTCCGGTAAGTCAGGCAGAATATCAAATTTATCTGCTGCATAACATGCTTGTGAAACAAGCCCTAAATATACTCCCAATATTATTCCCGAAATCTTTTCCATTTAAACAAACCTATATTTTCTGTTATAATTGTACCATAAAATTATAAAATAGGACAAGTCGGCATGCTTTTAGAAGTATTAGAACATTTTTTAGGAGATAGCAGTACCTTTTTTATTCATATTTTGAACATATTAGTACTTATAACACTTGTTGCATTATTTGTTTTTGCAAGAAAAGCCGGCAAAAATTGGACACGAATTAATGATTATCTGGGAACTATTACAAAAACAGTTAATTCGGTACGGTATGGTGATCTAACTAAAAAAATAGAAAAAATGGATTTACCAAATTCAGAACAGCTGGCAGAAAGTATAAACAGAATGATAGAGACTCTTTCTGACAGAGAAAAAATGATTATAGAGTACCAAAATGAACTGCATAGACAAAATAAGTTATTGGAAGCAGTTATTAATACACTTTCAGATGGGTTAATTATTTTAGATGAAAATCACAGAATTTTAAGAGCGACTTCTAAGATTAGTGAGTGGTTTGGCGTTGATGGCAGAAAGCTGGTCGGAGAGCTTTTAGATGAATATATGCAATTACCGCAACGTTGTCATATAGAAGCTCTTAATGATGAAGAAGTTGAAGTTAATTCAAGCAAAGCTCTTAATTTTGTTGCAAGTTCAATGGAATTAAAGATGGAAGATAAAAAGAAACGTTTTATTTTAATACTGAAAAATATTACGAATCAGAGGGAACTTGAAACATTAAAAGAAGATTTTGTGGCAACCTTAACACATGACCTTAAAGTTCCTATTATTGCAGAAACAAACATGCTTGAGCTATTTTTAAACAAAAACTTTGGTCCAATTTCCGAAAAGCAGGAAATTGCACTTAAAAACATGCAGGCGTCAAATAAAGAACTTCTGGATTTGGTTCAAATTGTTCTGGAAACATATAAAGTCCGGGACGGGAATATAAGACTTTATAAAGAAGATGTAATGCTTAAAAGGTTTATAGAAGAAATTATTGAGGAAATGGAGCCTATTGCAATTAAAACAAATAATTTTATAAAATTTTTAACAGATCGTGATATAAGAGTATATGCGGACAGAATTCAACTTCGCAGAGTTATTAAAAACCTTATTCAAAATGCAATATCATATGGAGAACCAAATTCACCAATAGAAATTAAAATAGGTGAAGTTCCAAAATTTATTGTCATAAAAGTGAAAGATTATGGAGCTGGCATTTCCAAAACTGATATTGATAAGATTTTTAACAGATATTACTCAGCCGCAAAGAAATTCAGGAAAATTGGTACAGGACTCGGGTTATATCTCGCACAGCAAATAATAAAATGCCACGGCGGTGAACTTACAGTAGAAAGTGAAGAAGGTAAATATACAGAATTTACAATTAAACTACCAGCTGTAATGAATATAAATTTACATTATGGGGAATAGGTTAGAGGTGAAAATGAATATAAAAATTAATAACATATCTTTTAATGGATGGAAATGTGACAAAAAGCTTGAGGGTAAATTAAATAATGAAAAAGAGCTTAATAAGCTCGCAAATGCCTCAAAAGTTGACAGCATGAAAACATATTTATCAAAGGAAAGCAAATACTTACCTTCACATGATCTGTATACTACAATTTCAACTAAGAAAGTTAATAACAGATATTATCACGGTGTTGACTGTGTAATTTTATCTAAAAATACCCCTTCGGAGGATGTTTCTAAAAATATTTTTGAATCCGCTCAAAATTCAATTGAGAAACTGTATGACAAACTTGCAAAATTCGCACCTGCAAAAACCGGAGAAAAGGCAAATATATTTCAAAAGATTATGAAATTTCTCAAAAAATAAAAAACTTTTGAAAAATCAGAGGTTAAATCATGGCTGAAGTTTTATACGATACAAAATATTTACAACTTAAAAGCACAAAATCCAAAACCGGCAAAGACTGGGTTTATGCACACAGATCGAACGCAAAAGACGTTGTCGTTATACTTCCGGTAATCAACAACGAAAAAATCTTGTTTTTAAAAGAGGAAAGACCGCCTCTTGCGGCAGAAGGAATCGCCAGATACTCAATTGCACTTCCTGCCGGTCTTGTTGGTGATGAAAGAATTGGTGAAACGGTTGAAGATGCCATAAATTCCGAACTTCTGGAAGAAGCCGGACTTAAAGCCGACAGAATTGAAATTAAAACCAGAAAAACAGCAAGTTCGCCGGGATGCGTTTCAGAAGTCGTTACAATTGCCATTGCTTACATTAATGATTATAACATTGTATCAAAACCCGTAAGTGATGGTGGGGTGATAGTTGACAGAATACTTGTTGACAAAAACGACGTATACAGCTGGCTAAGAGAACAGGAGCAGGCAGGGGTTGCCCTAACTGCTTCAACACTCGCAGCATTATTTTATCTTGTTGCAAAGGAATAAAGAGGTAATCAAATTAGGCAAAGAAAGGTATAGAAAATGATTTCAAAAGGTATAAGAGGCGCTATAACTGTAGAAGAAAACACTCCGGAGGCAATCGGTGCCGCTACAATAAAACTTCTTACGGAATTAATGAAAAGGAATAATATAGAAGTTGATTCCATCTCACATGCGATATTTACGTTAACCGATGACTTAAATGCGGATTTTCCGGCAAAATATGCACGTGTAAATATGAAGTGGAAAGAGGTCCCGATGATGTGCTTCCATGAACTTGATGTTCCGAACAGTATTCCAATGTGTCTCAGGATCCTTATTGTAATTAATTGCGGCGAAGGTTTTGTTCCGGAATTTGTATATCTTGACGGAGCGGAGAAGTTAAGAAAATGAAACAGGTATTAATAGTAGACGATATAAAAGGATGGCGGGATTATAACTCCAACATTGTCGATGAAATTTTTAACGGTGAGGCGGAAATTGCAACAGCGGACTGCGCAAAAGCGGCATATGATATTCTACTCACCCAAAAGCCCTTTGATATCATTATTACCGACATGCAAATGGAGGAGGATTTCACCCCCAAGTTTGCCGGAGAATGGCTGATTGAACAAATTAAGACTTTTAATCGTTATATGAATACAAAGGTTGTAATAATATCGGCGTCATATAATGCAAGGCACATTGCAGAAACTCTCGGAGTTGAGTGTATACCAAAATCCACAGCCTTGAAGTGTATTTCGGCTTACAGAGAAATTCTTGAAAAAGTATGAAAAAATTTGCAGCTATATTTTTATTATTCGCATTTTCTATAACCTGCGCCTCAGCAGATTATAGAACCTACTATGAATTTGAATCAAATCTCGATGTAAAATTCATCCCTTATGAAGGCAAATTAAATAAAGAGCTGAGAAAAGAATACAAAAAAATTCAGAAAAATGAAAAATACATAAAGCAAGGAAAGTATGAAAAAGCCGAAAAACTCATGCCGGAGTATATTCCGAATCTCGCAAGATTTATAAATGTTTATACACTAAACAAGGATTATCCTAAAGCTCTAAGTTTTGCACAGAAACTTCTTGAACTTGATAAAACAAATTTATTTCCTAAATCCTCTAAAGAATACCGCCTTGGCGTCCTATATTCCTTGAACGGAGATTATATTAACTCTAACAAACACCTAATGCCTTATTTAAATACAAATTCCATGGCAAGATTTCAGCTAGCACAAAACTATTATTACATGCAGGATTTAAAGACGGCTGAAGTTTATGCGTCAAAGATAAAACAAACAGACGGTGCATTCTTCCCTGCACAGGAACTTTTGTATAATATATATAGTGTACTTAAAAATCCGCAAAAAGCTTACACTACAGCTAAAAATCTAATACAGCTTGATCCGGGAAATCCTCAAAACTATATGAGAGTTGCCTCTTCTACCTCTAACGATACAGAAAAACTCAGATATTATTACAGAGCAAAGCAAATTTATCATTCACAAGAATTAACAGGCATGATTGCAAGTGTTAATAAACTGATTGCACCACTTGAACAAAAAAAGATTGACAACGCTTATAAAAAGATAACCTCTTACTGCAAAAAACCTGACTGGTTTAAGATCAAAGAAAAAAATAAAAAACTGCTGCAGGACGATTATGATTACTGGGATAAACGTCAAAATGAGTTTTTTGAAACCGCTAACGATTGTATCTCAAGATACACCGGCTCAAATCTTGCTGCCTGTTTTAAGGATTTAAACGAATCTCAGGAAAGACTTGATACTGCACTTGTGACAGAAAATGCAAGAAGAATTGAAGCTGCACAACGTGAAGCCCAAATTAGAGAGCTGGTAAAACAAAACATGCTTCTGGAAGAACAAAACCAACTTCAATGGTCTCGCTATAATTACTTATATTATCCACGTTATTACCGTCATCCTTACTGGTGGTAGGGGGGGGTAAATGTATTTGACTGGTAGGTATGACTACAAGTCTAGCGTCCTTAGGCGGGGGGGTGAATGTATTTGACTGGTAGGTATGACTACAAGTCTTACGTCCTTAGGCGGGGGGTAAATGTATTTGACTGGTTTGTAAGATGCTTGACAAGATATCACTGCGAAGGGGGAAAATCCGACCGGCAGATATAACCCTCAGGTAAAAAAAAGTTTGCCAAGAGATTGATGGCAAACATTAAATAAACACGAGGATATTAAGAGAGAGTATAAAAAGAAACTTGTTTTCAGGAGCATCGAACTTATCTTATCCTTTGACTCCTTTTTGTTTAGATTTATTATCTTACTTTATTTATCCCTTACATTTATATAAAGTATTTTCCTTTTTAAAAATTGCTTTTTTTAAACAAAATTTTACAAACCTTAAAACATTATTAATACTGGATTTAAGGAGTATATAAAGATTAGATAACATGGCTATGTATTAACTGTACTATTGCTTTACACCAATGTTTTTTATGCTACAATATAAGTATAGAGGGATAGAGGAGAAGGATTTTGGCTCAACAGAATATGTTTTCAGACGGTAAAATTGTACCGGTTAATATAAGAGAAGAAATGAAAAAGTGCTATATCGATTATGCAATGAGCGTAATTGTAGGTCGTGCACTACCAGATGTAAGAGATGGTTTAAAGCCTGTTCACAGGCGTATTTTATACGCAATGAATGAGCTTGGCATGACACCTGATAAACCGTTTAAGAAATGCGCCCGTATTGTAGGTGAAGTTCTCGGTAAATATCACCCGCACGGTGATAGTTCTGTTTATGAAGCCCTTGTGCGTCTGGCTCAGGACTTTAACACAAGATATCTTGTAGTTGACGGGCATGGAAACTTTGGTTCTGTCGATGGTGACGGTGCAGCGGCAATGCGTTATACAGAAGCAAGAATGCATAAAATTACAACTTCAATGCTTGCTGATATTGACTGCGAAACAGTTGATTTTGAGCCGAACTTTGATGGTTCTTTAGAAGAGCCTTCCGTTCTTCCGGTAAGATTGCCAATGCTTTTATTAAACGGATCATCTGGTATTGCGGTAGGTATGGCAACAAATATTCCGCCTCATAATTTAAGAGAAGTTGTAGACGGAACTATTGCATTAATCGATAACCCTCAAATTACAGTTCCTGAATTAATGGAATACATTAAAGGACCGGACTTCCCGACCGCCGCTACTATTGTCGGTTTAAACGATATCAAGCAGGCTTATGAAACAGGGCGTGGTTCTATAAAAATGTCTGCTGTCGCAACAATTGAAGAAATTCCGGGCGGAGCAGGCAGGCAAACAAGAACAGCAATTATAGTTACAGAAATTCCTTATCAGGTTAACAAGTCTTTACTTATACAAAAAATTGCGGATTTAGTTAAAGAACAAAAAATTAACGGAATTTCCGACATAAGAGATGAATCCGACAGAGAAGGTATGCGTATCGTTATTGAATTAAAACGTGACGCAAAACCGGAAGTCGTTAAGAATAATTTATTCAAATATACACAGCTTGCCACAACATTCGGCGTAAACATGGTTACATTATGCGGCAAGCAGCCGAGACTTCTTAACTTATATGAAGTTTTGAATGAGTTTGTTGAACACAGAGTTGAAATTGTTACAAGAAGAACTATTTATTTCTTAAAGAAAGCAAAAATCAGGGCTCATATTTTAGCCGGCTTATTAATTGCTTTAGGTTCTCTGGACGAAGTTATTGAACTTATCAAAAAATCTAAAACAACGGATGATGCAAGGGTAGGCTTAATGAGCAGGTTCGGACTTGATGTTGATCAGGCGAATGCAATCCTTGAAATGCAGTTAAGAAGATTAACAGGCTTGGAACAGGATAAAATCAAGAACGAGTATGATGAACTTCTCAAAAAAATTACAGAATATGAAGCAATTCTTGCAGACAGACAGAAGGTTTTAGATATTATTAAGGCTGAACTTCTTGAAGACAAAGAAAAATATGGTGATGACAGAAAAACCCAGATTGTACCTGAACAGGGTGAAGTTACAATTGAGGATTTAACACCAAACACTCCGATGGCAGTATTCATTACACATCAGGGTTATTTGAAGAGAATCTCTCTTGATACTTTTGAACGCCAGAACCGTGCAACACGCGGAAAAGCCGGCATGAAAACAAAGGATGATGACGATATTCAGCACTTCTTTACCGCAATGATGCATGATAAAGTATTGTTCTTCTCTTCTAAAGGTATCGTGTACAGCCTGAATGTATATGATTTCCCTGAAGGCGGACGTCAGTCAAAAGGACTTCCTATTGTAAACGTACTTCCTATTGAACAGGGCGAAACTATTACAGCAGTCGTTCCGGTAAGCAGCTTCTCACATGATTTGAATTTGATAATGCTTACACAAAAAGGCTTCATCAAGAGAATAGAACTTGACAATTTCGCAAACATTCGAAGAAGCGGTATTATTGCAATTTCTCTTGAAGAAGGAGATAAGTTAAACTGGGTTAAACTTGCAAAATCAAATGATGAAATCATAATTGGTACTTCTTGCGGTATGGCAATAAGATTCCCGATTGAAGATTTGAGACCTTTAGGCAGAAGTGCAAGAGGCGTAACTTCAATGAAACTGAGATCTGCAGACACTATTATCGGATGTGATATCGTTCCGAGAAACTATGATGCTGATTTACTCGTTGTAACTTCCGACGGTTTTGGTAAACGTACTAAATTATCAGAATTCAGAACTCAAAACAGAGGCGGTATCGGTTTAATTGCAACCAAGTTCAAATCTAACATGTCAAGACTTGTCGCACTAACTATAGTTGATGAAAACGATGAAATTATGCTTGTAACCGCAAATGGCATTGTCACAAGAATCAAAGCCGGAGATATTTCTTGCCAGGGCAGACCGGCAACAGGTGTAAGAGCACAAAATCTTGTTGATAATGATACTGTTGTTTCAGTAAACAAAATCGTTAATACAGATAAAGACGATGACGAAGTTTCTGTTCCCGCAGGCGGCTGTTCTGTTGCCGAGATGACAGAAGGTGAACAAACAACAATTACAGAGATTGAAGAGTAAAAAGTATTTATAATGTATGCGGTCGGGGTAATTCTCCGACCGCATACATATGTAAAGGAGGTTTGTTATGGAAGAGCTAAAAATATATTTAGATAAAGACATAAATCAAGATTTAATTAAAACAAAAAAAATTGCGGTAATCGGCTTTGGCTCGCAGGGCTATGGGCAAGGGTTGAATCTTAAAGATTCAAGATGCCAAGTTATAATGGGACTTCGTCAGGGTGGAGCTTCTGATACGAAAGCAAAAGATTATGGGTTAACTACAATGCCTATATCAGAAGCCGTCAAGCAGGCTGATATTATTCAAATACTTATACCGGACGAAGTTCAGGCAAAAGTTTACAAAGAAGAAATAGAACCAAACCTTAAAGCCGGACAATATTTGATGTTTTCTCACGGATTTAATATCCACTACGGATTCATTAATCCGCCGGAAGGGGTAAATGTCATAATGGTTGCGCCAAAGGCTCCGGGGCATACAGTTAGAAGCGAATACAAAGCAGGGCGAGGAGTCCCGTCTTTAATCGCTGTTTACAAAGATTTTAGCGGAGATTCAAAAGATATAGCTCTTTCTTACGCCTCAGCAATAGGCTCGGGGCGTGCTGGAATTATTGAAACAACTTTTAGAGAAGAAACTGAAACTGATCTTTTCGGTGAACAGGCTGTTCTATGTGGCGGTTGCACAGCATTAATTAAAACTGCTTTCGAAACGCTTGTTGAGGCCGGATATTCTCCTTATATGGCATATTTTGAAGTCTGTCATGAATTAAAGCTTATTGTTGATTTAATTTATCAGGGCGGAATTGAAGATATGCATTATTCTATTTCCAACAATGCAGAATATGGAGATTTGACAAGAGGCGGAAAGTTAATCAATGCAAACGTAAAAGCTGAGATGAAAAAGATTCTGGAAGATATCCAAAGCGGAAAGTATGCAAGAGAATTCATGGACGAGATGGAATCCGGCGGAGAAAAATTTGCAAAACTTAGAGCCGAATCTAAGGGACATTTGCTGGAGACAGTAGGCAGCAAGATTCGATCATCATTCAGTTGGAATAATGATAGTAAATTAATTGACCGAACGAGAAATTAGACAGGTGTCTTAAAATATATATACGCCCGGGTTATGGTAAATTATTGCTCTTTTCATACAATGTATATGTATTCAAAATACAGTTCATTCGTATAAAAAAAGGAGTAAGAAATGAAAAAAACATTATCTTTATTAGCTGTATTGGGTATTGTATCAGTAATAGGCACACAAAGCGCACATGCTTTCAGCTGGTCAAGCCTGAACCCTGCTTACTGGGGACATTGTCCTAAGTGCGAAAAGAAAAAAACAGATTGCGACTGCAACAAAAAATGTGATCCTTGCGAAAAAATTTCTGAGCCATGTCCTACAGGGGCTGCAGCTCCTTGTGATCCATGTGCGAAGAAAAAGCCATGCGACCCTTGCCAGAAAGCGGTGCCTTGCAACCCTTGTCAGAAACAGGTGCAGCAACAACCTTGCAGCCCATGTGATAAATTACAGCAAATGAACAAGTAAATAAAAATACCATCCACAAAAGGATGGTATTTTTTATATATCATCTATTTATTTGATTACAAAGTAAAAAAAATCTTTTAAACTGTATTTATTAATTGGGGAAGAGTATGGCAAAAACAAATTTAAAAGAACAGAAGAGTTCTAAGCAAAACAGTTTAAAAGTAGTTGATAATAATGCAGTGAAAACAACTGCATATAGTGATATAAATTTAAAAAAATGGCAGGAATATGACCATATAAAAACTGATACTTTATGGGAATTTCCACAAAGAGCAAAAGAGGGCGGGCATTCTAATGAATATCACGGTAATTATATTCCTCAGATTGCTCAACAGATTTATGAGCGTTATACAAAGAAGAATGATATTGTTCTTGATTTGTTTTTTGGCTCAGGAACCTCCGGCATTGAAGCTATTAATATGCAAAGACGCTGTATCGGAGTTGAATTAAAAGAAGATCTCGCAGAATCAGTTTCTGAAAAATTCACACCGAAACAACTAGTAACTGATGTTAATATCATTTGTGCAGATTCGGCAAGTGAAATTGCAAAAGAAAAAATTCAAGCAAGACTAGATATTATGGGCAGAAAACAGGCGCAGCTTCTTATGCTTCACCCGCCTTATGATGATATTATTAAGTTCTCGGATAAAAAAGAGGATTTATCTAATTGTGCAACTACTGAAGAATTTTATAATTTGTTTGAAAAAGTCGCTAAAAATGGATATGATTTATTGGAAAAAGGACGTTTTGCCTGCCTTATTATAGGAGATAAGTATGCGCATTCGCAGCATATACCGTTAGGTTTCGAATGTATGGCAAGGATGAATAAACTAGGATTTATTACAAAAGCCATTATTATAAAAGATATTCAGGGCAACGAAAGAGCTAAAGGCAAAACTGCTAATTTATGGCGATACAGAGCTTTAGCCGGAGGTTTCTATATTTTTAAGCACGAGTATGTTATGATTTTCCAGAAGGTAAAATAAAAGGATAAAAGACTTGGATTATTGTAATCTTAAAATAACCCCTGATGGTTTATTAATTCGCATTAAAATTATACCTAATTCTTCTAAAAATGAAATTATTCTGGAAGATGAGTTTATAAAGATTAAAATAACTGCACAACCAATTGAAAATAAGGCAAATAAAGCTCTCATTGAGTTTCTATCAAAACTGTTAAAAATAGCTAAGTCCAATATTGAAATAGTAAAAGGGGAAAACTCAAAAGAGAAAACATTATTTATATCAATAAACGATGAGAAAAAAAAATCGAATATAATTTCACAATTGACAAAATAGTTGAAAAAATATACTATAATAAAAGAGGAAAAGGTGTTATATGCATAAGCGTTGGTATGATGTAGATCCTACAGTAAGTCTGGCAGTAAGTTTAATGCGTAATGCAAATATAATGACGCAGTATGACTGTGCTGATTTGATTATCAAAATATCTAAGGAAAATGGTATAGATTTAGCTGATAATATTTTGACAGATGCATTTACTTATGTTTTACGTCGTTGGTATGATACCGATCAAAAAATTGCCGAGGCTTTTGAGTATTTAAAATGTTTGCCAGCTGATGTGCAAAAAGAAGTAGCACTTGAGTTAATTAATTTGCTTCAGGAAGCTGAAACAAGATAGCAGAAATGACAACTATTATTCATTTATGTACAAATCCTGCTTTTATTTCAATAATTTTATTATGCGTATTATGCATAAAAAAGATTAATGTTTTGCTGGCAATTATTATATCAACATTAGCTGCTGGATATGTAGCAGGTTTGGATAGTACACACATTATGAATACTTTTATATCAGGTATGGGTGGAAACTCCGAAACTGCATTGAGTTACATTTTACTTGGTGCGTTTGCGGCTACTATGGCACATTCCGGATTTACGGATGTAATTTCTAACAAAATAACTAACATAGTTAAAGGTAAGAAGATGCTTCTTTTAACGATTCTTACCTTAATTGCAATGGCCTCACAAAATATCGTTCCTATTCATATAGCCTTTATTCCTATTATTATTCCACCGCTTTTAGGAATAATGAACAAAATACAGATTGACAGAAGAGCAGTAGCGTGTGTGCTTGCTTTTGGATTAAAAATGCCATATATAGTAATTCCGGCAGGTTTTGGATTAATCTTTCAGAACCTTATTGCTGATAATATGGTTCAAAACGGGGTAAATGTTTTAAGAGGCGATATTTGGAAGGATACACTCATTTTAGGGGTTGGAATGCTTGCGGGGCTTTTTATTTCTGTATTTATAACTTACAGAAAACCCAGGATTTATGAAGATAAAAAAGTATTAACCGAAAATACTACAGACACAAATTTCCAACCAAAGCATTGGCTCGTTATTTTTGCCGCAATAGTAACTTTTGTTGTACAACTAATTACAAAATCTTTGCCTCTCGGTGCACTTGTCGGGCTTGGTATTATATTCTCTTTTAAGGTTATACCACAAGACAAAATGGATCATATGATGAATGAAGGTGTTTATCTTATGGGATACATTGCCTTTGTAATGCTTGTAGCAGCGGGATTCGCCGACGTTTTAAAAGAAACAGGTTCAATAGAAAGCCTTGTTAATACAATACTACCGATTTTACCTGCCAATATTTATGTTACCTCATTAATAATACTTATAATAGGATTGTTTATAACAATAGGTATTGGAACTTCTTTCGGTACAATACCTATTCTTGCAGTTTTATTTATTCCTGTTTGTATAAAACAAGGTTTTAACATTCCACAGATGGTAGTCTTGCTTGCAGCAGCTGCAGCGCTGGGAGATGCAGGTTCACCGGCATCAGACACTACTCTGGGGCCGACTTCCGGACTTAACGCTGATGGACAACATAGCCATATCTATGATACCTGTATTCCAACTTTTTTGCATTACAACATAGCTTTAATCTTATTTGCATTATTTGGAATCTGGCTATTTCACTAGTTTAAACCGTAGTTGAAATCTTCCTGAATATTGCTTGAAAGCATTGACTTGGCTGATTCCATATAAGCATTAACTTCTTCTAATTCTGCGCTTGCAGTAGTAATCTGTGCATCAACTGCTGTTTCCCAGGCTGTTAATTGATCAAATTGTTCCTGAAATTTTGCTGTTAATTTATCCATTTCTTCCTCAAAATCAGGAATTTCAGTATAATCTGTATATAATTCTTGTAAATCAGCATCGCCTTCAAACATCTCTTTGTAATATTCTCTGACAGATCTTGTTTCAGAATTTTTTAAAGACTGAACATCTCCCTGAGAATATGAAGCTAAAGTTTTTTGAGCCTGCCATTCAGTTATTTCAAGGTTTAACTGATTTCTTCTCAACTTGTAGCTTAATAATGTTTCATGTAAATTTGCGATTGCCATTTTATGTCACCATCATCTTAGTCTTACATATATATAAAGTATTTAAATTTGATTTAATTTCAACACTGGTTAAATTTGTTACAAAAGTTAATATCATAAATTTAATTGTAAATTTTTGTAACGATTTTCAAAATTTATTAAAGTTTTTAATGAATTGTGCCGTAATACATAATACAAGGGAAAATAATAAAGGACAGTAACACACTATGGGAATGGCAGCGTCACAAGCTAGATTATTAACGCTAACAAGCAGGCTTCATGATGTCGAGTTTAAAGCTCAAAGCATCCAGAGCCAAAAGATAGCGCTTGCAACTCAGAAAGATGAGTTGTATCAAAAATATTGTGATGCGTTAGATGCAACAAAGATTCAGGTTGCTTTCAATAATGGTGATGGTACAAAGAACTTTGTAGATGCGACATTCTCTACTTTATGTACATATAATGAAGATCGGTTTATGCAGTATTCATTAAAGGATTCAAAAACCGGTAAAGTTATAGTTGATGCAAAAACCGTAGAAACATATGAAAACTTTAATACTGATAAATATGCCTTCGCCTATGCTATGTTAGGAATGGAAGATAATTTCGGCTGGGCTGTAAATTATGATGACGGTAGATACAGTATGGGAATGGAAGTCGGTATTGGTGTTTCAAATGAAAATTATGGCGATGGAATGGCTGATAATGGCTTATATAACCTATTTATGACAGATGTTGAAAGAATGGTTTTTGAAAATCACTCTGACGATGATAAACTTCAAAAGGCATATGATAATCTTGAAGAGACTTGCAGTTCAAGTTCAGAATCTATAAGAGAACAGCAAAATGCTTTGGAAGAATTCAGAGATGTTTTATATAATAGTTATGGAACAGAAATTTATCAGTACATGCGTCTGAATAAGCAAGATGAGTATAATACAAGTATAGATAATGCAAATGCTGAGTATGATGATATGTATCCTGAAGACTATCCGAAAGGCGAGTTTGAATTTTATGTACATTTGTTTGAAGAAATTCAGGCTGCGGGTGGATGCCAGGAAATTGATCCACAATATGAATCGGGAGAAGAAGGCAATGAATGGCTTAATAATATGGTTGAAGCCGGACTTGTCCTGATTGACGTATACGATCCTGATTCAAAAGAGTGGACCGAAACAAGTGTTGCAACCAGTACTAATGCCAACTATTTACAAGAAGTTCAGGATGATACTGATTTGAAAAAAGCAGAAGCTGAATATGAGCATGAACTGGATATTATTAATAGAAAAGATACAAAATTTGACCAAGATTTAACGAAACTGGAAACTGAAAGAACTTCTATTACTACAGAGATGGAGTCAATACAGAAAGTTCGTGATGACAATATCGAAAGAACCTTCGGTATATTCAGTTAATCTTAGATGTAAGAAATTATATAAGTTTTCCCTTCCCTTTTTCCCTTTCTATGCCACTTTTTCCAAAAGTGGTTTTTTATTGCTTTAACTCAAGTGCCTTTAAACGGATTTGTATATCTTCGGCAAGTTTGCGATTTATAGACAGTAAGTCACTGATTATAGCGATTACGCCAAGTTGCACAGCAGAAATTAAAAACATTGCCGCAAAAATCAGTGACTGAATATGTCCGTTGCCATAACCAAGGATGAAGTAGTAAATAAATCTTAATACCAGAATTAAACCTGCAAGTGCTAGCAATCCTGCAATAGTTATAAAAAATCTGAAAGGTCTATATACAATAAACATTCTTATTGTGGTTTTCATTGATTTATATATATAATCAAATATATTTTTTACCAGTTTAGAATCTCTTAACTGTTCATTTACCCTTATTGGTACTGATATTACTTTTAAGCCTTTAGCATTTGCTTGAAGTAATGTTTCCATTGTGTATGTATAGTTATCAAATACGTTAATCCGCAAAGCAGCATGACGGGAAAAGGCTCTGAAACCGCTTGGAGCATCTTCAACCTTTGTAGAAGAAAAAAGGCGCAAAACTGCAGAGCCAATTTTTTGAAGAATTTTTTTTAACGGAGAAAACTCTTTTATTGATAGAATGTTCCTAGCTCCCACAACAATATCTGCATTCCCCTCGAGAATTGGTTTTACAATTTTTTCTATGTCACCGGCACAGTATTGATTGTCAGCATCAGTGTTTACAATTATATCTGCTCCGAGTTTTAAAGCCTCATTTAGACCGGATCTAAAAGCATTCGCCAGCCCCTTATTGGGTTTAATGTTAAGGACTTTGGCACCCCAATTTTTCGCAATTTCTTCTGATTTGTCTGTAGAACCGTCATTTATTACAAGTACTTCTATTTTGTCTATTCCTGCAACTGATGATGGTAAATCATTTAGAGTGGTTAGCAATGTTTCTTCTTCATTGTAACAAGGTATTTGAATAATAAGCTTTGTCATGTAAAATATTATATATAAATTGGGAGAGCAGGTAAAGAGTGTTTTATATAATATTTTTATTTGGTTTATTATTAAGGCTTACCAACATTATTAAGCCTGAAGGAATGTGGAATGATGAATATGTAAGCTGGTATGTGGCAAACACACCTTTTTGTGAGGGCTTCTGGCAAGAAATTCTTAAACAATGTCATATGCCGTTGTATTATTTGTATTTAAAACCACTTGTTCATTGTTCAGATACAATTTTAAGACTTACTTCAGTGCTGCCGGGAGTTCTTGCTATTCCGGTTATGTATCTGATTGGAAAAGAATATTCTAAAAAATGCGGATATTATGCAGCAACAATAACTTCCATACTCTCATTTTTGGTATATTATTCACAGGAAATTAGATTTTATTCTCTATTATTCTTATTTTCAGCATTAACATTATTGTTTGCGATACGCTATCTTAAAAACAATAATTATAAAAATTTGATATGGTATATTATTTCGGCTTTACTGGTTCTTTCAACACATATAATAGGTGTCATTTATATATTTTTCTTATCTGCGTACATTATATTTAAAAAGAAGAAAATCTCAATTCTTATTACAACTGCAATTCTGGCGTTTATATTGATTTGTACGGTTCTATTATTGAAGCTTCCTGAAAATTTCTTGAGAATGCTTCCTGCATCTCAGTGGTGGGGACATTTTTCTTATACAAATATTCTATTCTTGTTTACAGATTATTTTTCACCAATTCTTACAAATAATGTAACAGCTCCGCCTGTATTTTTTTATGATAAGTCTATAGCATTATGGATGATTTTTCCGACATTAATAGCAATTATTGGGTTGTTTGCCGGTATAAAGCGTGGATTTGCACTCATTTCCGTTCTCACTCTAATAGTTATGGGGATAATGGCATATTGCGGAATGCTGGTATTTATTACTAAATACTCAATCGAAATATTACCGGTATTAATTCTTTTTGTATCATTAGGGTTTACAAGATTGAATAAGCTTGGGTTAGTTTTATTAATTATCTTTGTGTTATCTCATTTATTTGCATATTTTACACCTTATTATGTTACCAAACTAAAAAGAAATGAAGGTCATAAAATTGTAGGTGATATTTTAAATAAACAAAATTCTCAAAATATAATATTTACTTACTATGAACCAACCAGATTTTATCGTTATACAGATATAAAAAACAAAAATCTTTACTATATAAGCAAAAGCAATCGGCATTTATATAAACAAAATCCGGCTAGAATTTTATCCGAAATTCCTGTAGGAGGGAGTGTGTCTGTTGTTTTTCTTGATAGTGTCAGCTTTTTTGATCAAAAATTTATTGAAGCTAATAAAAATAATCCAGATATTCCAGAGATGTTTATTACATTTTCTGAAATAAAAAATACGTTATTAAAGCGTTTGGATGCGGACTTTAAAGACTATGATATTGCAAGAGGAGGGTATTGGACAGTAATTAAAGGAGTTAGGTATAAATAAAACTTTACAATACACTTGACAGACAAATATTGTTTTGTTAAATTAGTATCATAATCGCAGACAGTTAGTATCCTTGTTAGGATTTAATCTGAAAAGGCTAGCCGAGATTACACAATGCGGGAAATCAGTAGGCGGATTTTACAAAAGTTAGTCGAACGTTTAAAGTACGCAGAAATTCTTAAATATATAAATAGCTAAGATTGTGTAGGTTTTGCGATTAAAAAAGATTGCAAAATCTTTTTAGTATGAAAGAGGTTTCTTTGAAGCCGATTTAAATACAAAATTGAAAGGTCGAGCGGAAATATAATCCGAAAATTATATAAAACTCATATGAGTTAGTAAAAAAGGAGCAAAAAATGTCAACAAAAGCTTTCAAAGAAGATAAGGTAGCACTTATCAAAGAAAAAATTGATAAAGCACAAGTTGCAATTGTTACCGATTATAAAGGGTTAACTGTAGAAGAAATAACCAAATTAAGACGTGCTATCCAAAAAGATGGCGGGGATTATATGGTTACAAAAAACACCCTTGCAAAAATCGCTATACAGGGCACTCCTTATGAAGTGCTTGCTGATGTTTTAAAAGGACCAATAGCAATTGCTTTTGGTTTTAAGGATCAGGTAGCACCTGCAAAGGCTTTATCACAATTTATCAAAGATACTAAGAAAGGTGAAATTCTTGCTGCTGCAATGGATGGTCAATTAATGTCAGCAGATGAAGCAAAAGCTCTTGCAAATCTTCCTTCTCGTGAAGAACTTTATGCAAAAATGCTTGGATGTATCAATTCACCGGCATCTGGTATCGCAAACTCTGTCAATGCTGTTATGTCATCTCTTGTCAGAGCTATTGCTGCTGTTAGAGATCAAAAATCAGCATAGATGTTGTAATTATATTTTAGAGTGTTTTTAAATTACTAATTTATAGTTACTTATAAATAAAACGTATTACAACTTAAATAAAAATAAAAGGAGAAAAACAATGAGTATTGAAGCAATTTTAGAATCAATTGAAAAATTAACTTTATTAGAAGCTGCTGAATTAGTAAAAGCTATGGAAGAAAAATTCGGTGTATCTGCTGCTGCTCCTGTAGCTGTTGCTGCTGCTCCTGCTGCCGCTGCTGCTCCTGCAGAAGATGCTGATGCTGCTGTAAACGTAGTTTTAGCTTCCGTTCCGGCTGATAAGAAAATTGCAGTTCTTAAAGAAGTAAGAGCAATTACCGGTCTTGGCTTAAAAGAAGCTAAAGATTTAGTAGAAGCTGCTCCTAAAGCTGTTAAGGAAGGCGTTAAAAAAGATGAAGCAGAAGCTCTCAAGAAACAACTTGAAGCTGCTGGTGCTACTGTTGAAATCAAGTAGTTTGACATTATAATAAAATCCTCCGATTAAATTAATCGGAGGATTTTTTATTCTTATTATTTCTTCTTAATAATCATAAATGATTTGAGGGCTCGCCCGCTTCCGCCATCTTCTTGTTTAGAAGTTACAGCTATATTTTTATAATTAAATGATGTTGAACTGCCTCCATCAAATGCCATAGCACTATCCAGATTATAACTTGCACATAAATCTCTTGCTTCATATATATCCATTGGATGTTCATCAGTTACAATAAAGATATGTATTTCTTGCGCTCCTCCTTCAAGAGTTTTTAATCCTATTAATGTTCTGGCTGTTTTATGTAAAACAGAAGCAGATTCTCTTATAACGTTGCCATCTTTATCTTTTACTACAAAAAACTCCTCTTCAAGGCGCAAGTTTGGCAGGAGCTGTGGTCCACCTTGAGCAGAAGTCTGCACTGAACATAAAAAGTCAACCTTAGAATTATGTTGGGCTATTTCATATTTTAGCTTGCTATCACAATCGAGAACCCTAAATTCTGTTCTATCCAGAATTTTTTTCATATTTCTTCTTAATACCGGGTTTGTTTGAAAGCTTTCATTAAAAATAGGATCTTCAATAGTTTGTGTATCATTTACTATATATGACATAGATTTTTGAGTTTGCGGATCGAAAAATCCTGCATTAATGGTAAGCAGTGAATTTGATTTATTATGAGCTTCTTTATTGGTAATAAGTGTAGGAGAAGAAATAAATTCTATTTGCTTCTTTATTTTATCTCCAGACAAAACTATATGATAGATACCATCATCATATTTAACATCTATAGGAGCTGCATAACTGGCTCCTGATAAAAATATTAAGAATAGAAATGTTAATAGTTTTTTCATAAATTATAAGTCCCTTGATTTGTAAAAAGCAATAATAGCGCATAAAAATGCAAATGGAGGAAAAGCTGCAGTTATAAGAGGTAGCAAAACTCCTTTTTCTGCTAATAAGTCAAAGAATGGCAAAGTTATATAATAGACAAAAATACATCCAATTGCAATAGTGAATCCGATTAATCTTTGTTCTCTAGGCTTACTAAATCCCAGAAGGCATCCCATAATTGCTAATAAAACACATACGAATGGATGGAAAAAGCGTTGTAAGTATTTGTTATACATTAGCCTGTAATCTTCATCCAGATTCGCTTTTTTTAGAAGATCCACATAGTGTTTAAGGTTTTTATTATCAATATCTCTATCTCTTTTAGTAGAGTTTATCATAATTGTATATGCATCTTCTGCATCAGTTCCGTTTAATATGTATTCTCTATCAGTTCTTGTTATTTTTTTAAAAATTCCATCCTCATTTATATCATATGAAGTTACATTATCCAGAATCCAGCTGGGTTGTCCTGCCGGATTTACTCCTTTATGTCCGGTTTCTGCGACTAAAATATTATTTAATCCGTGTAGATCATCAAAAACTTGTTTAGAGAAATTTAAGACAATAACATTTGTCATTTCGTTTTTAAAGTACCTGGAAACAATAACCGCCTGTTCTGGTCTGTTATTTTCATCTTTTTTAGTATAAATGTATTGTGTAAGTGTACTTCCGCCTTTGATTTCAGCAAGTTTCTGACAAGAATAAGGAATCCATTTGTCATAAGTTACAAAACAAAGATAGGTTACAATAAAACTTAATACAAGAAGCGGGCATAAGATTCTAGAGAATGACATACCTACTGCACGGAAAATTGTTAATTCAGAATCTTTACTCAATTTGTCAAAGGTAAACAAAGATCCTAAAAGCAACCCTACAGGGAAAGCCTTACCTAAAATTTTTGGGAGTTCATATATAAGTACCATAACCCCAGTTTTCACAGTATATTCATGCGCAAGAATTTTTTTTATGGTATTTAAGAGCATTTCAGGAGCAATCCATACAATAGTGAACAATAATATTGCTACAATTGTCGTTGTTAGGACTTGCATAAATATATATCTATCATATACTGTAAAAAGTTTTTTCATTATTATAATTTGAAGTCCTTTCCTAAATAGAACTCTTTAGCAACTGGGTCATTTGCGACATCTACACTTTTACCTTGAATTTTGATTTTTCCATCGAAAATTACATATGCTCTGTCTGTAATTGATAATGTAGCTTTCGGATTGTGGTCAGTAATAAGAACTCCTAAACCTTTTTCTTCTGATATTTTTCTAATATTATCTTTAATTTCACCAATTGCAATAGGGTCAATACCTGCAAAAGGCTCATCAAGAAGCATGAAATCAGGACTAGCAGCAAGAGCTCTTGCGATTTCTACACGTCTGCGTTCACCTCCTGAAAGTGCAACTGCCGGAGATTTTCTCAATTTTAAAACACCGAATTCAGTAAGCAGTTCTTCAAGCTTTGCTTTCTTTTCATTAACAGTAAGCTTATCATTCATTTCCAGTACAAGTTGAATGTTTTCTTCGACAGTAAGTTTTCTAAAAATAGAGTTTTCCTGAGGCAGATACCCAATACCTTCCTTGGCTCTAAGGTTCATAGGCCAGGAAGTGATTTCTTTGTTGTCAATAAAAACAGAACCTGTATTTGGCTTAACAAGACCGACAATCATGTAGAAAGTAGTGGTTTTACCTGCACCATTTGGTCCCAGTAAACAGACAACTTCTCCTTTGTCCATATAAAAAGAAACATCATTTACAACACTTCTGTCTCCATATATTTTAATAAGGTTTTTAGCTTCTATTCTCATTCCAAGCTCCCAAATTTACTTATTATTACATGATACAACAAAAGTAGAAGAGAATAAATTGTAAACTTTTATTACAAAATGTTTAAAAAGTATCAATTTCTGTAAACATAAATACTTTATTAATATGTAAGGTTAAAAAAGGTTATTCTCAAATAACTAAATATCAGTAGGAGGTCATTATGTCATATTTTGGCATAACAGGAATAGGTTATAATCCATATATGAGCGGCTTGGGAATGTACGGTTTATCAGGCGGCGGTACATATAGTTCATATTATAATCCGGCATTTATGGGTTATGGCGGAATGGGAATGATGGGAATGTATCCTGCTTATATGAGACAAATGAATGATGCATATCAAGACATCGAAAAGAATCAATTAGCACATTCTGGAGCTATGCATGAGTTATTATTGGATAATAGAACCAATGCATATAAAGCTGAAGATAGAGCTTTGTTTGAGGAATCAATGGAAGATGCAAGATTAAACGGTCTGATTGTAAATTTAGCAGAAAAAATCAGAGAAGGTGATGCTGATGGTATTTGCGAAGAATTTGATAGATTAAAAATCGCATTGTATGAAAAACATAATGCATATTTAAAAGCTAATAGTAATAGATTAGATCCTGCAGAAAGCATAAATAATATAATAGAAGCAATGTATGCTCAGATTATATCTAAAAAGACTGGTGAACAAGTAAGTTTGAGATCTGATATCAAGAAATATGGCGAATCTGCATTTATGCATGGTTTCAATGAAAAATTCTTTGGTAAAAAGGATTATCATAATAAATATACAGAAGAAACTTTAAGTTATTTGTTTGGAACAAGAATTGATAATAAAGGCGGCAAAGACAGAATGGAAAAAATCGGCGGCGGGGTTGCAAGAGCGGCAGAAGCAGGAACGGCAGCAGCAGCAGGGTTTGGAGCCGGTTTAGGCTTAGCGGCTCTAGGCAAAGTGGTTAATCCTTTAGGAATGTGTAAAGACTTAGGTTTGAAAGGAACAGGTAGGTTAGCTAAAGGGCTCGCATTAGCAGCATTAGCCGGTGATATTATATGGCAATTAACAAGAGATTAACAATTTCCCCTCCTATTAATCTTATACAGGGCTTAGAATATTTATTCTAAGCCTTTTTGCAGCTTGGAGCTCCAATATACCCCTATCATGTATGATATAAGTTTGTAGTTTGCGATACTGCCTGAATCCATTTACCCCTCTTGACATTATAAATTGATATTTTATGATAATAAAAGCAATGGGGCGTCGCCAAGTGGTAAGGCAGCTGGTTTTGGTCCAGCCATCCCGGAGGTTCGAATCCTTCCGCCCCAGCCAAAAAAATAAGGTTATATGGCTAACCTTATTTTTTTTGTGTTTATAAGCTTGGAGTTAGCAGAGGCGGTAGTAGTTTGTATAATGGTGGTCATGTAACTAAAGTTACTATTTGCAGCAGTTCCACTAGCAAGTTGATCTACAAGTACATTATACTCTGCAGCAGTCTAACAGCGTCTCTTATGCCTCATAGAAAACCAATGTATCGCCACATTTTATTTCTGTATCACCGTTTGGAACAAAAGCATCATCACCACGTTTTACAAGTGCAATTAGAAAATCCTGAGGACAATGTATTGAACTAATCTTTTTATCGACCCATTCGTGTCCTTTATCGATTACGGTTTCACATAATTTTATATCATTTTTGGCTTTAACTACCGTAGTTCCCAGCAGAATTTCATCACCTGCCATCAGAGTTGTACTGCCTTTGGGAACTATTTTTTCACCATGACGATTTATAACAAGAATTAAAGCATTATCGCTAATATTCAAATCTTTTAGCATTCGTCCATTCCAAGGATGAGAATCTTTGATTATCATTTTATCAAGCGCTATTGCAGACTCCTGTTGATAATCATTAAAGGTTTTTCTTACATCAGAGAATCGGTCTATCATTGAATCCCGTTTTGCAATAACAGGAAGCATTGAGCCCTGAATCGCAACAGATAAAAGCGCTACAACAAACACTATATGGAACAAGTCATGTCTTAAATTAGTACTCTCTGCAACAACCATAATCGCAAATACAATAGAAGCAGCCCCTCTTAATCCGGCCCAGGATATAAAAGATATTTGATTCCAAGGAGCTTTAAAAGGTTTCATTATCAGGAATACCGCAAGAGGACGGGCAATAAACGAGAGAAAAACCGTAATTGCAACTGCCGGCATAAGAATATTCGGTACTCTGTGCGGAAATGAAAGAAAACCTATTAAGAAAAATATAATTACCTGACATAAAGCCGTAATTCCGTCAAAAAAGTATATAAGATTAATTTTATTTCTTATTTCACTATTACCCAGAATTATACCTGTAATGTATACGCTCAAGTATCCGTTTCCGCCTAATAAGTCAGGAATTGCATAAGATACAAGGGCAACGGCAACCATAAATATTGTATCAGTACCTTCCGTTAAAAGATTAGTTTTTTTGAATATGTACATTGCAGCATACGCAATCAAGATTCCCAAAAATATACCGAAAAATAGCTGTTTAAAAAGCATCGGCGTTAATGAAGCAACGCTTCCGCCTTTAAGTAATATAATTCCCAGCATTGTAAGCATATAAGCAAAAGGATCATTACTTCCGCTTTCCATTTCTAAAAGAGGTGCTGTATTATATTTCAAATTAAGTCTTTTCGAACGTAAAATAGAAAACACTGAAGCTGCATCCGTTGAACTTATAATAGCACCAATTAGAAAACTTTCTGCAAAGGAAATTTTTAAACCATAAAAACAAAAAGCAGCCGTAAATAATGCTGTTAAAACTGTTCCTAAAGAAGACAATAAAATTGCCTGAACAGTAACCTTTCTGTCATCACATTTCTTTGTACAAAAACCTCCATAAAATATTATAAACAACAAGCCAATAGAACAAAGTTTCGAAGTTAAACTATAATCTTCAAATGACAATTTTAAAATTCCATCAGAACCGAATAATACACCTAAAAACATAAAAAAGACCAGAGATGGCATTCCAAGTTTATTCGAAAATTTATTTGTAACAATACAAGACAATATCACAATTGCGCAAAAGAGTATGATAACCGACATAAATCCCCCATCTGATAGCGACCTTTTAATTATAACATAAGTTTATAACACATTGTTTTATTTTACATTTTCTCATGCTTTAATCACATAAAAGCATTTTTATTAGAACGAATTAATTATACTTTTTAATAATTTTGTTATACTCCAGCTTTTTTGATACTTTATAACAATTACACAATTATATAAAAATCCCCCACATGGCTAATAAATTTATCATTTGACTATTTGCCTGTTCGTGTTATCCTATAAGAATACTAGGAATAGAGACAGTTTTAGACTTGCTGGAATCTAAACACAATATTGAAATTTACATAATTTAATTTTATATTACTTTTTGAATTATATGTAATATAATACATACAGTTAATACTGAAAAGCAATGGATTTAATATCACAAAATGAGAATGAATTTGGTAAAAAAAAGAATAGGAGTTAAAAATGACTAAGGTTTCAATTATTGTTCCTATTTTTAATACTGAAAAGTTTATTGAAAAGTGTCTGACATCGCTTATTAATCAAACTCTTTGTGATATAGAAATTATCTGCGTGAATGACGGTTCTACAGACAACTCTCTTGCTATTCTGGAAAAATATGCCAAAAGAGATTCAAGAATTAAAGTATTAAGTCAAGAAAATAAAAAACAGGGAGCTGCAAGAAATGCAGGATTGAAAATCGCAAAAGGAGAGTATATAGGTTATGTAGATTCAGATGACTGGGTTGATTTGGATTATTACGAAAAGTTATACAACACAGCTAAAAAATATGATTCGGATATAGCACTTGCAACAAATATTAGAATTGGCAATGGAAAAACAAAGAAAAGACTTGATATCACAGAAGAAAAAATAGCTAACACCTTACAGGAAAAAATTGATATCGGGAATCAAGCTAAAAATCCTTGTCCTACAAATAAAATATACCGTCATACTTTATTAAAAGAGAATAATATTGTCTGGCCGGAAGGTGTGTATTGTGAAGATAAACTTTTTACAATAAAAGCTATTTATTATGCAAACAAAATCGTCACAACACCAGGGGTTAATTACTATTATTTCAGAAACCCTGATTCTACTGTACATACAAAATCTAAAAAACATACTATAGATAAAAACAATGCTAAAAAAGAGGTTATAAAGTTTTTAAGGCAGCATAATGCAGAAATAAGAGATAAGGAATTCTGGGCTGCTACAGAACAGAAAAAATTTCTCAGCATACCAATTCTTACCAAGAAAGAAAGTTTAAAAACAGCAAAATATTATTTACTGGGATTAATACCGGTATTGGAAAGGGGAGTATAAGTGCAGGTTCTCTGGAAAAAAGAAATAGAAGAAATTAAGGACAGCGGATATTTGAGAAATGATATCTCTATTACTGACGCACTTATAGAGAACTTCTTTAATGAAATTCTTTACCCTACAGACAAAGCACTACTGCAGCTTGCTTTCAGTAAAAATCCGACACAGCAGGATTTGGATACTCTGCTCAAAGATTTTGATATAGAAATCAAGGGCGGTGCTAAATCTCTTATGCTTTCATATTTTATGAAACGCCATCCTGAATTAAATTTTACTTCATACGAAGGTCCTAGACTTAAAGGTTTATTGAACTTTTTCAGATTTAAGAACCTTAAAACCATTTCCCACTTTACAAAAATCGGAAGAGAATTAAACAAAGCAGGCATAACTCCTATGCTCTTAAAAGGCGGAGCAATGAAGTTTTTAAGACAGGATTTGCCGAGAGTTATGAGTGACATTGATATTCTCGTTCCTGAAAAAGATCTGATGAAATGCGCAAAGCTTGCAGAACCTTTAGGTTACTGGTGGGAAAAAGTTGATATCCACGCAATTGACCTTCATCCTGCAGGAAGCGAAGAGGGTGCCCTTGATGTGCATAAATTCATCTATATGGAATCAGGACACGAAAAAGAACTTCTGAAGGGACTTTATAAAAGAGCACATAACATTGTTGCATTCGGAGTAAATGCCCTGATACCGTCTAATGAAGATTTGCTGTTTATCTCTCTGGTAAACCTTGCAAGAAACTTGAGAAACAAAACCAGTCAGGCTGGACTTTTGTATACGCTTTTTGACTGCAAATACCTTATGGAAAGCAAACAGGATTTTGACTGGGACATAGTAAAAGAAAATGCAAGAAAAACACAAACAGAAATTCAGATGAATTTTGCAATGAAATTTATCGAAAAAATTTCATCAGATGTTTTGCCAGACGAAATCAAAAACGACAAACTTTTCGAAAAAGAAACAAGTGAATACTCAAACATGGTAATGTACAACAGATTTTACCTAGAAGATTTGAGAACAAAATGCAGGGCAATGAAGATCGGAAATTTATTCAAAAATCCTGAGCAAATTCCAGAATACATTGCTCTTAAGCCTAAATACTTTCTGCTTAAACGAATCAGAAAACATCCGAAACTAATAGAATTATTCATCAAGGATTTAAAAACAAGACAATACGACTTTTCAAAATAAGGAATAATAAATGCAATTTAAAGACCTTACAAAACCGGAAATCAGAGAATGTTTTACAAATATTGATAAATATTTGAAAGGAAAAGAACAAAAGTTCGTCAAATATGTGGACTTTGGCTGTACGGTTGTGCGTTTAATCGGCTACAGCGAAGAATTCCTGCCACATATCGAAAAGCAGTTGACTTTTGTTTTGCGTGATAATGCGCCAAGGTATGATGCAACACTTATTTTGTGGAAAGAAACTGATTTTGAGAATTTAATTCCTCAAATTTCTCCTAAATTCAGCCCGAAAACAAACTTTAAACTAAGAATAGAACTAATTTATTCTAAAAGAAAAACAATCAACTGGCTTCATGTTTTTGATAAAGATTTTTCTAAAACAAAACCTGCAATTGATATTCAGGCAGAAAGAGGCTTCTTTATCGGAAACGATTTTGAAAAGAATACATACTATTATGGCGTAAGCAACTTAGAGCCGGAGGAATTTATCAAAGAGGGGCATTTATTTGTACAATTCTTTAATAATATATTGAAAACTCCGACTTCAAACCTTGCGCACGGTGCGGTTATCGGACTGAACGGGAACGGAATTTTAATGTGTGCAAGAGGGCAGAGAGGTAAATCAACTTTGTCTGTACTCTCAATGATAAAAGGGTTTGAATATGTATCAGACGACTATTTAATCCTGCACAAAAAGGGTAACGAGCTTTTATCAAGCCCTATTTATTCCATAATCACACTTTCACCTAAAATGTACAACGAATTGTATGATTACCTTGCAGGCTCAAGATTCGTCTCAAATAACGCAAGAAAAGACAAATACGTGTTTAATATTGCAAATTTCCACGACAGATTCAGAATGAATTACCCGATTAAAATTTGTCTTTTCCCTGAAATCGTTACAGATAAGGAACCTTCAATCCATCCTTGCGAAAAGGGAAGAGCGATTTGTCAGTTGATTCATTCAACTCTTATGCAGACTCAGGATTTGAATGACAATAAAACCGTCAAAAAGATGATGGATATGGTTAAAGACTTTGAGTTCTATAAATTCAATCTCTGCTCTGATATTGAAAAGAATACAGAATTCCTGCGTGATTTTATGAACAATCTTGAAAAACGTGAGAGAAAAACTATCACGGAGGACAAAATTTATCTGGATATAACGTTTGATTTTGCAAATATTCTGAACAGTGAAACCGGAATAATCTATTCTATGAACAAATTTGCGACAAATGTGTTTGAGAATTTGAAACGCGGCGTTTCGTATGAAGCAGTTAAGGAAGCTTTAAAACAATTTGAAAGCGAAAACGAAAACATATTAAGAGATTTTGATTTATTTACAGAAGCTCTTGAGGCTAAAGGAATTACACTTCCGGCTCCTGTTAACGGAGTACAGGCGGAAATCAATGCAGAATTTGCAAAAGAAGACAATTACCGGCTGTCTTTTGCAGAACACGCAGAAGAAGAATACAGAGAATTAGTTAAAGTAAAAGAAATAAATAAGGAGAATAAAAATGAATTATGTATTAAATGAAGAAAAAATGTTTGCTGATGTAACTGACGGCATTGCAATTATTATTAACTCTGAAACAGGGATATACTACGGCTTAAACGGACTTGGAACAGCGGTTTACGAAAATCTTATGAACGGCGCAAGCGTTGAAAGCATTCTTTCTGCACTCAAAGGCTTATCAGGCGCTCCTGCTGACATTGAGGCAAGATTAAATAAATTCATTAAAGATATGGTTGATGCTGAATTGATTATCGAAGGTTCTGCTTCTGATTCAGCGGCAAGCATTGATTCTTCAATTGCTTCAGAAGACAACTTTGAAATGGAATCTAAAGCTTATGACGATGCTCAGGAACTATTGTTAGCTGACCCGATTCACGAAGTTAAGGAAGAAACCGGCTGGACACCTGAAAAGGATTCAATCGGCTACACAAAAGAAGAAACCCGTGAAAGAGAACAAAAACTCGAAGTCTAGTGGGGGTAAATATATTAAGTTTGTTGGTAATACAACGGGCTTTACGTAATAAAAAGCACTAACTACAAGCTTGTAGCACCCCTCCCTAATGAGGGAGGGCAGGGTGGGTGTCAATGAGAATAAACAAATTTCCCTTTTGCAGCGAAGGTGAAGGATAAAATAAACAAAACAAATACACAATAGAAGAATTTAACTTTCCCCAGCCCCTTGCACGACAAGGCAGGATAGTTACAGCAAGAGTAAACGAAACGTATAAAACAAAATAAAAAATTCAACTTTTCCCCCGCCCCTTGTGGGAGGGACTAGGGGGAGGGGTAAAACAAAACAAATGGAGAACAACGTGCCAAAAGTATCAGTAATCATACCGGTTTATAATACAGAAAATTATCTCAGAAAATGCCTCGATAGCGTTTGTAACCAAACCTTAAAGGACATTGAGATAATCTGTATTAATGATTGTTCTCCTGACGGCTGCCTTGATATATTGAGAGAATACGCATCAAAGGATGCAAGAATTAAAATAATCGACTTCAAGGAAAACAAAGGCGTTGCAATTGCTAGAAATAGAGGTATAGAAGTTGCAACAGGAGAATTTATAGGTTTACTTGATAGTGATGACTATGTAGATTTAGATTTTTATGAAAAATTATACAATTCTGCAATAAAAAACAACGCTGATATCGTCAAATCAAAACTATATACTCATAAACTAAATGGTACACTGGAAAAACATCACGAGATTTTTGAAAAAATAAAGAATAATAAGGCTTATTTTAACATGTGTTTTTCAAGTGCTATTTATTCAAGAGAACTTCTTAATAAACATAATATAAGATTCTTAAATAACTGTATATGGGGAGAAGATCGTTATTTTGTAGTACTAGCAAGCTATTATTGCAAAAATTTCTATATAGAAGATTCAGTTGTTTTTCATTATGTAAACAGAAGCGACTCTGTAACAGTTGAGATGAATGAAAAAAAACTTGCTTCTGCAATATATTCTAATGAAATGATTTTTAATTTTATAAATACAAATACTATCGACAAAGAAGATTATAAAATAATCGCAATAGATTTTATGTGGGATTTATTACAGGTATTAATAAATTCTATAAAATTGCAGAAATTTAATACAACACCATTTTATGATAAAATTTTGAAAATATTTGAAGATGTGAAATTTAAGAACGAAATATTTAAAGAAAATGATTTTATAAATTTTCAATATGAAAACTTAATAAATAAAAACATTGATATTTTAATAGACTCAAATCGTATATATAATATTAGACAGCAACGCAAATTTATTAATAATTTAAGGAACAAACATATTGCGAACATAAAAAAGAAAACTTCTAAAGTGCTTGAAGAGAGGATTAAATAAAATGACTAATATTCCGGTATTTCTATCTTCAGACAATAATTATGCTCCGTTTGTTGCAACGACTATTGCTTCTATATGTGACAACACAGATAGTTTTATTGAATTTTACGTCCTTGATGGCGGAATATCACAAGAAAATATAAGAAAAATTGAATGCTTAAATAAACAATTTAAAAACTTTAATCTTGAATTTATAAAAATTGATTTAAGTAAATACTTTAAAAAACTTGTTACAACAGATACATTTTCATCTCCGATTATGTATGCAAGACTATTGATTCCGGAAATTAAACCGGATATTAAAAGAGCAATCTATACAGATCCTGATATTATCGCTATGGACGATATTACTCAAATGTATAATGAAAATCTTGAAGGATATGCTCTTGGGGCTTGCTGGGAAAAGTTTGCAGAAAACACTTTGAATATTGAAAGGAAACAAAGATTAAAGTTGAATAAAAATCATAAATATTTTGCTTCCGGGAATTTACTGCTTGATTGCGAAAAATGGCGCAAAGAAAAAATTATTGACCATTTGTTGAACATATTAAATAATTCAACTGTTGATGTGAAATATCCCGATCAAGATATTCTTAATTTGTATTTTCAGAATAATTATAAAATTTTAGATAAGAGATATTGTTACTTAACATGTTATGAAAAATCTACATCCCAAGTTATAAGACATTTTACAGAATATCCAAAACCTTGGCTTGCAGATTTTTATTTAGATAATAAAAAGCCGAAGCCAATATATAATAGAGAATTGTTCTGGAAATATGCAAAAATGACTTCTTTTTATAAAGACTTATTAAAATTTAAGAAAGATTTTCTATCTCAGAAATTTATTTATGAACGTTTTGACGCAATAGTAAATAAAATCGATAAGGTGGTTTATGACTGTTAGAATTCCAATATTTTTATCATCCGATAATAACTATGCTCCATTTGTCGCAACAACAATAGCAAGCATTTGCGACAATACAGAATCTTTCTGTGATTTTTATATTCTGGCCAGCGGTATTAATGCGGAGAATAGAGCCAAAATTCAAGGTCTAACTGAACAGTATAAGAATTTTTCAATAGAATACATAAACATTGATGCTGAAAAATATTTTAAAGGTTTTATTACAAATTCTTATGTAACCTTACCAGCTTATTACAGATTTATAATACCTCAGTTAAAACAAAATTTAGAAAAAATTTTGTATCTTGATGTGGATATAATAGCAAAAAACGATATTCTGGAATTATTCAATATTGATTTAGGGGATAAAGTTATTGGAGCAGTAAAGGATTTAGGAGATTCCTACTATATAACAAATTTGAAAAATAATGTTGAGATTAATCCTTCTCATACATATTTTAATTCCGGAGTTTTATTAATAGATTGTGAAAAATGGCGCAGACAAAACATTACAGAAAAATTGTTTGATATTGAGAAAAAATATCGCGGCAAACTTTTATGTAATGATCAGGATGTTTTAAACAAAGTTTTTGAAAACAACTATAAAATGCTTCCAGAAAAATTCAATGCATTGGCTGCAACAGATGAAACTGTTATCAGACATTATTATACGACGCCAAAACCATGGGAAATAGAACAAAATATCAAAAACAGCGATTTACTGTTAAATGATGTTGAATCATTTTGGCAATATGCAAAAAAAACACCTTATTATGAACAATTATGTACAAATAGTATATATAAATCCGCTGCCCAAATACAATTATTGATGCTATATAAGAAAAAAAAATTGCAAGAAGTGGTAAAAGTTTCTGTAATAATTCCTGTTTATAATGTAGAAATTTATATTAGAAAATGTTTAGACAGTGTATGTAATCAAACATTGAGAGACATTGAAATTATTTGTATTAACGACTGCTCTCCTGATAATTGTTTAGAAATTTTAAAAGAATATCAAAAGAATGATAATCGTATAAAAATAATAGATTTTAAAGAAAACCGAGGCGTTTCAATAGCTAGAAACACAGGTATTGACGTGGCAACAGGAGAATATATAGGTTTTATTGATTCTGACGATTGGATTGATTTTGACTACTATGAAAAACTTTACAATAAAGCAAAAGAACACTATTCTGACTTAGTTATAGGAAACGTTGTTGAGGAAAATGAACTTGGCGTAAAAAGTTCTTTGTTGTCAGATCTTGTGTTATCAAAAGTCTCTGAAAATAAGCTTAATTTTAATCTGTTATTTGTGCTTGGTTTATACAAAAAATCACTTTTGCTTGATAATAATATAATTTTTATTGAAAACTGTATATATGGTGAAGATAGGCTTTTACCTTTAATGGCAAGTTTTTATGCTAAAAATTTTCAAATTGATACTACTACTTATTATCATTATTTACGTAATTCTATATCTATAACTAAAAAAAGCAAAAATGAAAAAATTATGGATAGTTTTATTTTGTATAATGAACAAATATTTGATTTTTTGGCTTACCAAAATATATCAAAAGAAGATTATTTAACAGTTGTATCTCATTTTTGGGATGAAATGTTAGCATTTGTTTTAAATTTAAAAGAAGCTTTACGTTCTAGATATTTACACGAATTTTATTCATGCATTATTCCAAAAATTCGAAACGATATCCTCTGTACATTACCCCTGAGTAAAGATTTATTATCTTTTTTAAGTCAAGGAGATTATAAAAGTTGTTTTAGTAAAATCAAAGCATACTGCTATAATCAACGTTTGTCTATGCTAAGAAAGAGAGTTGTGAAAAATGGCTAATGATCTACTTCGTACGTTTCAAACCCGCAAAGTTTCTGGTATTATGCTGAAAAGCTAGCCTATTATAAAAATCTTATAGATAAAACTTCAGATGAAGTTGAGTAAAAGAAATTGCAAAGGTGGTTACAAAAAATAATGTACATACAAAAAGACTGTTAAAACAATAAAATTAAAGGGAAACGTGAATGAGAATACCAATATTTTTATCATCTGATAATAATTATGCACCATTTGTTGCAACTACAATTGCAAGTATTTGTGATAATACAAAGTCTTTTTGCGACTTTTATATCTTAGATGGCGGAATAACGGAAGAAAACAAAGAAAAAATTTGCGAACTTAAGCAACAATTTAACAATTTCTCTATTGAATTTATTAAAATCAAACCTGAGCATCTTGCCGGTATAGATTACAAAAATGAATGTAATTATGTGTCAATTTCAACATATAACCGCTTTTTAGCACCAATATTAATTCCACAAGTTGATAAAGCTATATATTTGGACGTTGATATTATTGTTTCTGGAAACATTGCAAAATTATACAATGAACCACTTAATGGACACATTATCGGCGCCATCCCTGATTTATGCAGAAATTACGAATTTCTTAATAATGTAAAAGAGTGGGTTGGGTTGAAATTAGATTCAAAATACTTTAATGCCGGTGTTTTATTGATAGACTGTCAGAAGTGGCGTGAAAACGATATTACAAACAAGCTATTTGATGTTGAAAAAAAATACAGAGAAAAATTGAGAATGGCAGATCAAGATGTTTTAAATATTTACTTTGAAAATGATTATGAAATGTTTAATGAAATGTTTAATGAACAGGATGTTAGCAGTGATTTTATTATAAGACATTTTTCAGGAGCGATAAAACCTTGGCAAGCAGATTTCTACATACATACTTTAACTAAAAGACCAAGCAAAATTGCAAATTGTGACTTGTTCTGGAAATATGCTCAAAAGACTCCTTTTTATGAAGAATTACTCAGGAAAAAAGAAGAGTTTTTAAATTCTAATATCTTATATAAACGGTTTAATAAGATAGTACAAGAGGTAAAATGATGATACCAAAAAGAATATTTTACGTCTGGGGATACGGAGAAAAAAAATCCCAAATTGCAAATATATGTATCGAAAATTGGCGCATGATGCTACCTGATTATGAAATAATTGAAATTAACGAAAAAACTCCCGAATGGTTTGATTTTGATTATGAGTACAAAAATAACCTCTGGTTCAAAACTGTTTATGACTTAAAGATGTGGGCTTATGTCTCCGATTATATGCGGGTAAAAACCTTGTACGACCACGGCGGCATTTATTTTGATACTGATGTTACAGTATATAAGGATTTATCACCATTACTTAACGATAAAATGTTTATTGGAAACGTCAGAAATAATATTCCTGAAATGGCAATTTGTGGTGCTATAAAAGAGAATCCAATATTAAAAGACATTTATGACTTTTATCAAAATAGAATTTGGAAAAGTTCTGCTTACATCATTACGGGAGTTTTGAAAGAAATACTTGAAACAAAATACCATATAAACATCAAAAAAGATTCAATTGTTGAAAATGAATATGTAAAAATTTATCCATATGACTATTTTTGTCCATATCACTACGGAGAAGAATTTACCCATGATTGCATAACCGTAAATACATATACCGTTCATTGGGAGAATTCTACCTGGATTAATAAAAAAAACTTATTCTTTTTATCAAATAAACATAGAATACCCTTAAAAGTTTTGTTAAAGCAACTAGCATTTATAGAGAAGGTTGATACAAACGCAAATAAAAAAGTTGAAATTAAAAAGGAGCAGAATTAAATGATTAATAATTTAACGATACCAATTCCAGGGTTTGGGACAGATCAAGTACCAGAAGGAGAAACCATAATTAATTCTGTAACTTGGGCTATTGAATCAGGTTACAGACATATTGATAATGCTGATTGTTACAACAACCAAGCCGGAGTTGGTATTGCAATAAAAAATTGTATCGCAAAAGGCTTAGTAAAACGAGAAGACTTATTTATTGTAAATAAAGTTCCGGATTGGAAACAAGGATATGACAGTACTATCAAATGCTGTAAAGAAAGTTTAAGGCTCACTGGATTAGATTATTTTGACTTATATTTGGTACATTCTCCTCGAAGAAGTTATGAAAATTGGAAACAATCAGTGCTGGATACTTATAGAGCTATTGAAATACTTTATAAGGAAGGTTTAGTAAAAGCAATTGGGGTCTCCAATTTTGAAATAAGACACTTGGAGTTTATATTAGAAGAAGCAGAAATAAAACCAGTTGTAAATCAAATAGAATTCCATCCGCAACATCAACAAAAACATGTAGTTGATTTTTGTAAAAAACATGACATCCTAGTTGTAGGATGGGGAACATTAAATCAAGGCAGAATTTTTAACAATGAAGTATTTAAACAATTAGCAGATAAATATCATAAAGATATAGGTCAAATAGCAACCAGATATTCTTATCAAAAAGGTATAATTCCCCTTGTTCGTTCTACTAAGAAAGAACGAATAGAATCTAATGGCAAAATCTTTGATTTTGCCATATCCTCTGAGGATATGCTCCTTTTGGACAGCTTAGACGGCGGTGAATTCTCAAATTGGCATCATGACGGAATAAAGCCAGTTAGAATGATTCCTGCTGATTCTCAAGAATATAAACCTCTCAAATACAAAAGATACTACAAACTATTTGGATTAATTCCATTTTTGACAGAGAAAAAATATAGATGGAATAAAACTAAATGGTTTCTCTGGGGTATTCCTATAGTAAAAATTACCAAAAAAGAAATGCTGGAGGAGACTAAATAATGAAAAAAATATTACAAAATATATTTTCGATAAAAAATGACAAGAGATATCATAAAGTAATAACTATTTTAGGATTAAAATTTAAAATAAAGAACATATCAAAATATATTGATTATAAGTTAACAAAATTTGAGCAAACATTTAATAATTATATATATAAAGAAGACTATATAAAACCATGTGCCTTTATAGCACCACCATTTGGTCCAGAAGAGAACAAACATGAAATAGCTCTTTATCATAATTTAGATGATGAGGCTATTTCTAATTTGTCTCATATCATGTCTATTAATAAAAAAGCAGCAGCATTTTCTTTTTTTGGAAAGAATTTACCTAATGTTACAAGTTTATATAGTGAAAGTGAAATAAAACAAATAAAAGAATATAAAAATTTGCGTACACAAGTACAGCATAAATTGAATTATTTTAAATACAAGAACTTTAAACTCCCTATTAATTTTTTTGCACCAGAAGTTTTTATGTATAAACATGGTAGTCAAAAATTGAAAAATTTAGATTATCTTTACAATAAAACAATAATTGATGCTGGAGCGTTTATCGGTGATTCTATGATTATGTTTAGAGATTTATTTCCTAATAATCAAATAATTTCTTTCGAACCATCTACAAAAATATATAACTTACTTTTAGAAACAATAAAATTAAATAATATATGTAATGTGAAAGCTGAAAATTATGCACTGGGAGATAAAAACCAAGTGCTTTATATAGACAATACAACGACATACCCTTATATGTCAAAAACCAAATCTATGAAATATTGTCAAGAAATAAAGATGATAACATTAGATGAATATGTAAAAAAAAATAACATAAATGTTGGTTTAATCAAAACAGATATTGAAGGATTTGAACAAGCTTTACTCAAAGGAGCAATGGAAACAATAAAAAATCAAAAGCCAACAATGCTAATTTCAATATATCATAATTATGATGATTTCTATAAAATAAAACCAATGATTGAAAGTTGGGAATTAGGATATCGTTTTGATTTTTTTAGAGGACCAGATGGCAAAACAACCTTTGGTGATACAATGTTAATATGCGAACAGCCTCAAACCCCTGTCGTTGTAGAGAGAGAGAGAGAGAGAGAGAGAGAGAGAGAGAGAGAGAGAGAGAGAGAGAGAGTAATCCTGCTAAAAGCATATAGTTACAGAAAGGCTGCGTAGTTAATGCATAACAATTTAATATCAATAATCATTCCCGTGAAAAATGGCGCTAATTATCTTAAAGAAGCCATTGACGGAATAAATAAACAAAATATGAATGTAGAAATTATTGTAGTGGATGATGGGTCTACTGACAATACTTTTGAGCTTGCCAAAAGTTTGGGTTGCAATGTTATTAGAAATTCTGAATCTGAAGGACCGGTCAAGGCGAAAAATAAAGCCATCATTGCTTCTAATGGAGACTTCATTATGTTTCATGACCATGATGATGTTATGAATCAGGATTCACTTAGAGTAATGTTTAAAGAATTACAAGCCGATGATACATTGTCTGCGGTTATGTGCAAAGTCAAAGACTTTGTGTCTCCGGAGATTCCGGAAGAAGAAAAACAAAAAACTGTAGTTAAGCCGGAGCCTTACTATGGTTTATTTACAGGAGCCATTCTTATGCGGCGGGAAATCTTTGATAAAATCGGTCTGTTTGATGAAACCGTAACTGCCGGAGAGATCATTGACTGGCAGACAAAAATGGATAAAAACGGGCTAAAAATCAAGAAATTGGATTTAGTTTCAACTAACCGCCGACTGCATACAAGCAACTTCGGCAAAACCCAGCAGAAAAAAGAGTTTAAAGATTATGCAAGCTTATTAAGAGCAAAGTTAAGAAAGTAGGTTTATAATGCAGAAATTACAAAAAAAATATAATATTTCAGAAGTTTTTTACAAAAGATATTTTGAACAAAATGCCTTAAACCGGATGGCTATGGAAATGTTAAAATTTATGTGGTTCAAAGAAGGCTCGTTTATTAACCCTATGAAGAAAAATACGGTTCTTGAACAATACATAAATGAAGAAAAAGAAGCTTTTTTTGAAAATAATATTCTCAATATTCCGCAGTTAGAATTCTGTATTACAACAAAATGTACCCTTAAATGCAAGGATTGTTGTGCATTAATTCCGCAGCTTGACAGTCAAAAACACATAGATATGACTTTTGAAGATTTCAAACTTTATTTAGATAAAATTCTGGATTCAGCAGATTCTATCAGGCATCTGGTAATATTAGGCGGCGAACCGCTAATCAATTCTGAATTGCCGCAAATGCTTGAGTATGCAGCAAAGCAGGAGAAGATATTTTTTATACAGTTGATAACAAACGGAACTATGCTCCCGCAACAAAACTTATCAAATATTATGCAAAAATATAATAACAGAATTTATGTATATATGAGCAATTATTCGGAGAATCCTGAATTAAAAACTATACTAAAGCAAGATGAAATAAAAGCTTTACTTAAAGAAAATAATATTAGACTTCAAAAACCAGAGAATTGGCCTTGGACAAAGGAACTTGGACTTAGTAAAGAAGAATATTCTAAAAAAGATACACTCATAAAATTTATGTATTGTAATAGGACAAAATGCAACACTATAATGAACGGGCATATAGATATTTGCTCAAAAGCAGCAGCCGGCAGAGAATTCAATTTATTTGCGGACGACAGTATTGATATTTTGAATTCAAATAATTTAAGAGATGATTTGATTAAATTTTATCAAAAAGATTTCTTTAATGCCTGCAGCCACTGCACACTTTCGGATATTAAAGTTCAGCCGGCATTGCAGCTCGGGTAAAATTTATTGTATAATTTTTCTATGCAAAAAATCTTTTCAATAACCGAAGTTTTCAGACTATGGACTTCGCATATAATTTTAAAAATCCCTGGCTTTAGGATTAAAGCTCAGGAAGGAAGTCTGCTTTATAATCTGCTGTATCCTTACAGGCAGAATTCAAATATTGGAAAGAATAACAGGTTAATTATTATCGACAATGGACAGGAAAAAACTGTTAAAATAAATAAAAATTATAAGGGGTTTAAAGTTAATTTCTATGGAAATAACAACACTCTGATTATCGATAAGTCGCACAAGCTTGTTAAAACCAATTTTATATTTGACTGTTCTGATTCTGTTATTAAAATCGGAGCCGGAGTAAACGGTAAATACCGGATTGCTTTATACGGCAAAAACTGTTCTGCCGCAATCGGTGAAAATACCTTTTCTGCCGATACATCAATATTTCTCGTTGACAATTCCATTGAAATCGGCAGAGACTGTATGTTCTCAAACAATGTGAGAATTATAACCGACCCACACAGCGTGCTGGATTATAACACTAAAGAAGTTCTGAATCTTCCCGCTAAACCGATAAAAATAGGCAATCACGTATGGCTTGGAGAAAGAACGACTTTAACAAAGAATGCACAAATTCCTGACGATTGCATTGTAGGAATAGCGTCAGTTGTAACAAAAAGTTTCAAAGAAGAACATTGTGTTATAGCCGGCAGCCCTGCGAGAGTCGTAAAACAAAATACAAGCTGGGATTGGGCGCATCCTGCAGACTACAAAGAAAAATTTGAAAAGGATAATAATGAAGAGAATCTTCACATTTTGGGAGCCTAAAGAAAATATTCCGGGGTATTTGGAACTATGTCTGGCAAGTTGGAAAAAATATCTTCCGGATTATGAAATTGTGATTCTTGATTATTTTAACCTTGAAAATTGGCTTGGAAAAGATTTTTACCCGCAGGTATTATATGAAAAGTTTTCTCTGCCGATTCAAGCGGATGCAATCCGATGCGCACTTCTTAATAAATACGGCGGCATCTGGATGGACATTGACACAATTATCACCTCTGAAAAAATTAAACAATATTTAACCATTGATTCAGAGCTGACACTGATTAACAACCATATAGCTTTCATCATTGCAAAACATATTGAAGGAAAAATTTTACACAACTGGCAGAAAAGAATATTTTTTAATTTAAAAATTGCCGAAATTTATTATGATACTAAAACCCCGCAAATTATCAGAAAATTATTGCAAAAATTCTTTCAAAAGAACTTTCTGTCCTGGGATTGTATGGGGAATAGGATTCTAAAACGGTCACTTAAAACAAAAAATAAAAAACTTTTTTATAAAATTAATTCGGAGGTAATTAAATGCTTTCCTGAAATAGAATATAAAAAAATTAACAATATCATTACTCAGGCTCCGGAAAATTATGCAAATTTCTATTTCAAACATGACTATTCAGATTTTGCGCTCGAAAATAATGGCGGAATTATCCTTTTACACAACTCCTGGACGCCTGAAGAGTACAAGAAAATGAGCAGGGAAGAGTTTTTGAAAACAAACAACACGCTCTCTAATATTTTGCAGAAGATTTTATGATACAATGAAATAAGTAAAGTCAAGAAGAGGATAATAAATGAAATTAAGTAACACAACGGCGCAAAATTCCTTCAAGTATGGATGGCTGCTATCAAGAATTTTTCCGTATATAAAACCCTACATGTTCAGAATTATTTGCGGATTTATTGTCGCAATCCCGTTAGGACTTTTAGACGGTATTACAGCATTCGCGCTAAAACCTTATATGGATTATGTTGTAGGGAAACAAGACTGGATATTTCATATTTTAGGACACGAATTTACACTTTCCTGGCAGTTATTTGCATTTATTATCCCGTTCGGTGTAATTGCTTTTGCCGGATTTCAAGGTGTTTTAAGGTATTTAAACGATTATATTTCTGCCTGGACTTCACAAAGAATTACAAACGACGTAAAAATGGATTTATTCCACAAATTAATATACATGGATCCGCAATTCTTTGATGAAAACTCTTCAGGTATCATCATTTCCAGGTATATGAGTGACCCGCAGACAGCATCTGCCGGTATTGTAGATCAGATTAAAACAATTACAACAAGTGTATTTGGAGCATTAGGTTTAATTACCGTTATGCTTTACAGCTCTTGGAAACTTGCATTTATCGGAGTTATGGTTCTAGGAGTTGCATTTATTCCGGTTGCTCTGATTAGAAAAAGAATTAAAGCTGCTTCTAATAAAAATATGGTTATTGGCGGAAACATTACCACCAATATAAACGAAACATACAGCGGTAACAAAGTAATGGCAGCTTATGAGCTGCAACAAAGACAGGAAAACTATTTCAGAGACCAGATCTGGGAGTCTTTCAGGGTTAATATGTCACTCACCAAGCGTGCTGCCTGGATGAGCCCTTTAATGTATCTTATAGCTTCATGCGGTATAGCTATCGTTCTCGGATACGGAACGCACTTAATTACAAGCGGTCAGATGACTGCTGGTGCTTTTGCTTCATTCGTAACTTCATTATTGCTCCTTTATAAACCGGTTAAAACTCTTGGTAATACTTTAACCGGCATACAAAACATCTTTGTTGCTATGGGCAGGGTTTTTGAATTATTCGACCTTAATCCTGAAATTACAGACAGAAAAGATGCCATTGAAATGAAGGGTCTGAATGACAAGATAGAATTTAAAAATGTTTGCTTTGAATATTTGCCGGATCATCCGGTACTCAAAGACTTAAATTTAACCGTAAGAAAGAATGAAACTCTGGCTATTGTCGGAAATTCGGGCGGGGGAAAATCAACTTTAGTAAACCTTATTCCGAGATTTTACGATATCAAATCAGGTTCAATAACTTTTGACGGCGTTGATATAAGAGACTTTACAATAAATTCATTAAGACACAACATTGCAATGGTATTTCAGGATAATTTCCTTTTCTCCGGCACAATTAGAGAAAATATTATGATGGGAAATCCAGAGGCAACAGAAGCGGAACTTGAGCAGGCAATTGAATCTGCGCATCTTCAAGAGATGATAGCAGAGCTGCCGGACGGCTTGGAAACACTTCTCGGGGAGAGAGGTTTGACTCTCTCCGGCGGTCAGAGACAAAGGGTTGCTATTGCAAGAGCGATGATTAAAAACACACCTATAGTAATCTTAGATGAAGCAACATCGGCTCTTGATAATAAGTCGGAAGCTATTGTACAAAAAGCATTAGACAACTTAATACAGAATAAAACCGTATTTGTCATTGCACACAGGCTTTCTACAATCAAAAATGCCGACAGAATTGCGGTTATTACGGAAGGCGAACTTGTAGAGCTCGGTAATCACGAACAATTGATGTCTATAGAAAACGGGCAGTACAGAGCACTGTATGAAATGCAGTTTAAAAAGCAGGAAGCATTAGTTTAATTTTTAATAACCAGAGAGGGCGGAGCAAAGCTCCGCCCTTCCTTGTTTAATTTATAAGTTTTCCGCCAACGTAAAATCCTCATCATTGACTTCTCTTAAGAAATTGGTCCAGCTGTTATAATATTCGGCCAAGGCTTGCGAATAGCCGATAATTATTGATTTATATGACTGCTTCATAACAATTAAAGCTGTTATATCCGATTTTCCGGCTTCGTAACTGTCTTTTGAAGATTCTATAAGTTTTTCTGAATCAACAATAATCTTCTTTTCATAATGGTTTAAATTATCCGCAGCAGTAAGAAAGCGCTCATAAGCAGCAGAGACATCTTTTACCGCACGATTTTTTACCGAAGCATACTTTAATTCTGCCTGTTTTAATTTCAATGTTGCATTTTGAATTTCCGGCGAATAATTATAAAATAATGGAATATTCACAAGGCTTGCACCAGCATATGCTCCGTTATTGAAATTTCCGCTGTCAGTATATCTTCCAAGCTGATACGCATAGCCTCCGGACAGCTGCAAATCAGGAATTCTCTGCCTCGCAACCACTGTCAAATTTTTCTCAGCGACATCAATTTCCTGCTTAGCTATCTGTATATCAAATCTATTATCAATAGCCTTTTGAACTATTGTTGAAAAGGCAGGGAAATTATAATCCGGTGGAGGCGTCATCATTTCTTCAAAATTATTTTCTTCGGTAAATAACTTATCCATACTGTCATATACAACATCATCCGGATTATTTATAACTTTATTAAATTCCGCTTGAGCCTTATTAACACTTACTTTTGCTGAATTTACCTGCGTTATCATCTGATTTAAAGCAATTTCAGCCTGCATTACATCAATATCTTGAGACTTATGACTTTTCACCCTGCTTTTAGCTATGTCAAGAAGCTCTTCTTGAAGCTCTTTTTGCTGTTCCAGAGTAAAAAGAATTGATTTTGCTGCAACAAGGTTTATATATGCTTCTCTTACATCCATCTTTAAATCAAATGTAGTATAATCAATATTTGTTTCTACCAGTTTTAAATTTGATTCTGCAAGATTTTTACGTGCTTTTCGTTTTGCAATCTCGATATTTTCACTAACTCCAAGTTGTTTAGGTTCATTATTTCCCGCAGCACCCATGAAATAAAATGCATCAAAAGACGGGTTTTGAAGTCTGTTCGCAGACTTTATATTATTCTTTGCAATATTTCTTTCCAATCTTACAGCCTGCAAGTCTATATTATTTTTTAATGCAGCATCAATAGCCTCATCCAAGTAGACTTTTCTAGTTTCAGCAAATATTGGCTGCATAAATAACAGACATATTACAACCCATATAAATCTCTTCATAATAAAGATTATAACAGAAAATTATATAGTCTCATAAAATTAAATTCTGTTTACCCCAATTGAAAACAGTGAGAGAAGAAGCGAACCGAGAAGAGCGCTCAAAAAGCCTTCAACCTCAAACCCGGGAGTAATCCAGCCCGCAAGCATGAACATTAATGCGTTTATTACAAGAGTAAATAAGCCCATAGTTAGAATCGTAACAGGCAGTGTTATTATCTGCAAAAGAGGTTTTATAAAAGCATTAACCAGTGCTAATATGATACAAACAAACATTGCACTCAGGAAATTATCAACCTCAATTCCAGGAATTATCCAGGATACAAAAATTATCAATAAAGCATATATAATCCATCTTACAACAACATTCATCATTTATCCTCCTATCTTATATAATTATTACCAATAGATAGCTTTAGTAAATTAATCGGATAACTGATTATTTGCATAAAAAGAACACCACTGTTGGTGTTCTTTTTAAATATTTAAAATAATTTTGCTTAATAATCTTATCTATCTTTATAAAACAAACTTATAACTACTCATCAATAGAAGTTACATCATTTTCATTTGCCAATTCTAATAACCTATAAGAGAGGTAAGCACCCAAAGCAACCGCCTTTAAGTCTATTCCTTCATCATGCTTTGCAACTTCCAATATAGCACTATTTATTTCCGGATTTTCCTCTTTTAGATATTTAACCATATTCTTTCGCCAGTTCTGAACGTCCTGAAACGCTTCAGAAAAGACTTCTGATGATATATCTTCGGTTATGATTGGTAACATACTTCACTTCTCCTATATTGTTCTTATGATTATATATCATATTTTAATTTGATACAATACTCTATATATATTATTAAGAATGTTTCTTAGACTTCTTTTTACATTTTTCGGGTTTTAGTTCAACTTCTCCATTTGCAATATTCCTACCAATATTTTTCTCGAGAGTTGCTTTAGCTGTATTATAATCATACATAGTTTGATAATACGTGAGCATCGCATTTTGGTATTGAACCTGTGCATCCTTTAATTCAATTGGGTCACCCACGCCAACCTTGTATCTTCCGAAAGAAAGCTCATAATTCTCTTTTGCCTGTTTTAAACCAAGGGTAGCTACCGGTATTTTATTTTTCTTTTCAGTTAAAGAATAATATGATTCCTGAACTTCATAGTATATATTATTTTTTGTATTAATTGCATTTGATTGTTCCTTCGAGTAAAGCGCCTTTGCTTCTTTTATTTCATTTTTTATAAGCATGCCGTTAATTGTAGGGAAATTTAAGTATCCACCATAGTTATAACCGTAATTTGAAGTTGGATGCTTACCACCAATCTGATATTGTCCTTCTATTGTCAATTGTGGAAAATATGATTTCTTAACAAGCTTTACATTTTGTCTGGCTTCTTCTACTCTGACATCTGCAAGTAAATACTCTGGTCTTGATTCTCTTGCTACCTGTATAGCCTTTTCCAGAGTAATATCACAAGGATCATATCTTAATGCTTCAGCGACTTTATATTTGTTTGTATATGGAAGCCCCATTGTGTTATTCAACTTTGCCATTGCGACATCGACTCCGTTTTCAGCCTGAATAAGTGTAAGCTTCGCATTACTCAAGTTCACTTCTGCAATCGTCACGTCTACTTTAGGTTTTGTTCCTGCTTTATAAAAAGCTTTTGCCTGATCGTAAAACGCTGCATATCTTGCAACAGAATCCTCTGCAACTTTTTTTGCCTCAATTGCATATTGTAAATTATAGTACGCAGTTTTCACCTGACAAATAACATCATTTACCGTACTTGTAAGAGTAATTTTGTACCCCTGATTATCTAACTTTCTTATAGTAACCTGATTTTGAGTTACTCCAAAGTCATAAAGCATCTGGGAAGCACTTATTTGCCCCAAAACCCAGTAATTGAATACCAAATTTCTGCCCAAAGCGTCAGACAACTGGAGCTGTTTAATTTTGGTATATCCTGTCTGCCACCCGAATTGAGGAAAGTAAGAAGCCCAGGTTTGCCTTATTCTCGCATCTGAGGCAAATACATCCTGCATAGCAGCCTGTATTCTCGGATTGTTACCGAGTGCATATTTCAAACATTCTTCCAAACTTATATCAATAGTAGTTTCTACACCACCCTGAATTACCAGTGTATCTTCAGCTTCTGTCTTTCGTGGTTCTACGTCTTTACTATCAGGATACTCCTCTTGTTTTATCTCGTTTCCCAATTTACTGTCTTTATGCCACAATGCAGCATTACATGCCGGTTGTAACATTATAAGGGAAAGTATGAATATTACCAAAACTCTAATCATTTATTTCCCTTTCGATTTTTAATAAACTGATAAAACTTTTCTTTCATAAGGTTTGTGAGTACAAAGAATGCCGGAACAAGAATACTTCCGAGGAATGCAACCGCAAGCATACCGCCGAAAACAGAAACACCTATTGAATGACGGCTTCCTGCACCGGCACCTTTTGCAAACACAAGCGGAAGCAGACCAAGAATAAACGCAATATTTGTCATCATTACTGCCCTAAAACGTAGTCTTGCAGCTTGAAGTGCAGCATCTATATAATTCATTCCGTCTTTTTCCATAGCATCTTTTGCAAACTCTACTATCAAAATAGCCTGCTTTGTACTCAAACCGATTAACATAACCAGCCCGACCTGTGCATAAATATCCAGTGAAAGTCCTGATACATACTGGAAGAATAATGCACCTAATAAAGCCACCGGAGAAATCAAAAGCACTGCAACCGGAAGCGTCCAGCTTTCATAAAGTGCTACAAGGAACAGGTAAACAAAGGTTAAAGCCATTGCAAGGATAGGTCCGATTTGACCTGAGGACATTTGTTCTTGTAAAGATGTACCAGACCATGCGTAATCCATGTCTTTAGGCAATATTTTATCTGACAATTCGCCCATAGCTTTCATTGCATCACCTGAGCTTACGCCTGTTGCAGGGTTACCGTTAATTACAATTGACGGATACATATTGAATCTGTTCAACAAATATGGACCTACAACATTTTCAGTTTTTACAACAGAACTTATCGGAACCATTTTATTCTGATTATTCTTAACATAAATTTTCGTTAAATCTCCCATTACAGATCTATATGGAGCATCCGCCTGCATATAGACACGATAGACCCTTCCGTATTTATTAAAGTCATTAATATAAGTAGCTCCGAACTGTGCTGCTAAAGTTGAATATATTTCCGCAATAGAAACACCTTGTGCCATAGCCTTTTCATCTTCTACAGTCACTACAACCTGCGGAAGCGATGCAGTATATGACGTATACAAGCTTGAGAAAGCAGGATTTTGTCTTGCTTCCTGCATAAAGGACAGAGCTTCTTTATAAAGTTCTTCCGGAGATCTGTCACCTTTATCCAGTAACTGGTATTCAAAACCGCCAAACATACCCATACCGCTTATTGCTGGAGGCTGGGTAACGAATGTATTTGCCTCTGTATATTTGGAAGTTATTGCATTTGCCTGCTTAATAATATTATCTATAGAAAGTTTTGCAGATTTTCTCTTTGACCACGGCTCTAACCTTACAACAACAAATGCCGTATTTTCACCTGAAAAACCGTTTACCTGCATGACAGAAACCACACCCGGAATCTGTGTAAGTTCATCCGCCAAATTTCTGACGACATCTGCAGTTCTCGTAAGAGTTGCCCCATCCGGAAGCTGAACCTGAACAAACAATGCTCCTCTGTCTTCATCCGGTAAAAATCCGGTAGGAGTAATTACAAACATTGCACCTATAAATACAACCACACCAGCTAGCACCAGTAAAGTCTTTTTAGGAGCATGTACAAAGTAACTAACTAAATTTAAATACTTTTCTCTTACTCCATTAAACCAATCTTCAAATTTCTGAATAAATTCAAAATCTGTTTTCTCATCTCCCGATTTCAAAATAATTGAGCAAAGAGCCGGAGAAAGAGTAAGCGCAACAATTGTAGATAAACCAATAGAAGTTGCAATACATACAGCAAACTGTCTGTACATTTGCCCTGTAATACCTGTCATAAATGATACCGGAACAAATACCGCCATCAAAACAAGAGAAGTTGCAACTACTGCACCAAATACCTCTTCCATTGTAATTTCAGTTGCATCTTTAGGAGATTTTCCTTCCTGAATATGCCTTTGTGTATTTTCAAGCACAACAATAGCATCATCTACAACCAGACCAACTGCCAACACCAGACCAAAAAGAATTAACAGGTTTATAGAAAATCCCATCAGCGCCATAAATATAAATACACCTATTAACGAAACAGGTATTGCACAGAACGGAATAAATGCCGCTCTTGCAGTTCCTAAGAACAAATAAGTTACCGCACTAACCAGAATAATGGCAAGAACTATTGCACTGATAACCTCATGTATAGATTCACGTACGAATTCAGTAATATCATATTGAACATGATACTCAATATCGTTAGGAAATTTCTTACTCAATTCCTTCATTTTTTTCTCGACACGGTTGACTAAATCAATCGTATTTGCTTCCGGTAATTGAGCAATAGAAATCATTGCAGCGCTCTTATCTGCAATTGTTACAGAAGATGTATAGCTTTCAGCACCGAGTTCAACCCTTGCAACATCTTTAATTTTTACATTTGAGCCATCGACATTTGCCTTAACAACAATATTCTCAAACTCTTCTACCGTTTTTAAACGTCCTTTTGTTCTCAAAGTAAATTTCAAGACCTGCGGATCGTCCATAGGTTCAACACCGATATTACCTGCAGGCGATTGAATATTCTGGGCGGTAACGGCATTATTAATATCTGTTGTTGACACACCTAAACTTGCCATTTTATCAGGTTTAAGCCATATTCTCATTGAATAATCGCCCGCACCGAATATTGACACGCTGCCGCAGCCCTTAATACGTGCAAGCTCATCTTTAATAAACATTGTGGCGTAGTTTGCAAGGAATAATGAATTATAAGTCCCGTTAGGTGATGATAAAGACATTAACAAGCAGCCTGCGCCTCCGGTTGATTTCTTTACAGACAATCCATACCGCCGCACCTCTTCCGGCAATCTCGGCGTAACCAGTTGTAGCTGGTTTTGGACATTTACTAAATCCATGTCAGGATCAGATCCTACTTCAAAGAACAATGTAAGCTTATATGATCCGTTTTTAGACTCAGAATACATATATAGCATATCTTCAATACCGTTCAATTGAAGTTCGACAGGCGCAGCAATTGTTGAAGTTATAACGTCAGAGCTCGCGCCACTGTATGTTGCCGTTACAACAACCTGCGGCGGTGTGATTGAAGGATATTCCTCCAATGGAAGAGTCGTAAGCGAAATCAAACCGGCAAGAATAATTGCCAGTGATATTACTATCGCAAGTTTTGGACGTTTTATGAATAAATTGCCTGCCATTTATATTTTCCTATTTCTTAAATATATTTGTAATTTTATTTTTAATTTTAGTAAATAACCCGACTTTCTTTTCAGGTACTTTATCCTGCACTGCTGATTGAACAATTCTCACAGGGCTTCCCGGAACTACCTTTTGCAAACCGGAAGTTACAATCCTGTCACCGGCTTTAACTCCAGATGATATTATCCAATTGCCGTCTTTTTCACCCATCGTTTTTATATACGACATTCTAGGCAATCCTTCGTTGTCCAGAATATAAACAAACCTGCCCTCCTGATTTTCCATAGTAGCAGTTTGAGGAACAACAGGAACATTGTCCTTTGATTTTGAATAAATAACTACACGCCCGAAATCGCCCTGAATGAGTGCCCCATCAGGATTCGGGAAAGTAGCTCGCATAGTAATCGTACCGGTAGTTTCATCAATTTCATTGTCGTGAAAATCCTGAACACCTTTAAACTTATACTTTTGACCGGAACTAAAAATAAATTCTACATCTCTGTTTATATTGGCAGATTTATCGATTCTAACAAGTTCAGCAAAATCTTGCGATTCCAGCGGAAAAGTTATATACATCGGATCAGAACTATTAATTGTAGTTAAAGGTCCGCTGTTCATAGAAACATAGTTTCCTTCTGTTACAGAGATCATACCGACCCTGCCATCTACCGGAGATTTAACTCTCGTATACCCTAAATTACGTTCCGCATCACGATAAGCACTTCTGGCACTCTCAACTTGAGCCTTAAAAGCATCTCTTTGAGATAAAATATTATCATAATCAGACCTTGCAATATAATCCTGCTGCACAAGTTCCTGATAGCGTTTCTGTTGTTTTTCATAGTAAGCATATTGAGATTCTGCATTATTCAAATCAGCTTTTGCCCGATTAGCAGCATATTCATACTCTTGCGGCTCTATTTCAAACAAAAGCTGACCGGCTTTTACAAAATCACCTTCTTTGAAATAACTTCTGTTCAAATACCCGCTTATACGTGCCAGAATTTCAACCCTGTACTTTGCCATAACCCTTGCTGTTGCAGTAAACTGTCTTTGAACATTTTCAGTACCTACCGTTGCTACAGTTACAGCAGGAGTTTTAGCAAGAGCACGCTGTTTAGCAGTTTTTGTCTTGTTTAAATTAGAGACAAACATTCGTCCCAGAATCAAAGACAATACAATTGCTAATAGTATTATTATCTTATATCTCATTGCTCTCCAAGTCCTTGTACTATTTATATAAAAACGACGTTTTGTTTTTCATAAAGTGTAAAACAATACACTTAATTTTAATAAAAATACTAACAAAAAAGAGAAATCAAATCAAGAATCCAATTGGGGGGGAGGGGAAATATATTTAAGTTGGTAAGTGAGGCTACGAGCTTGGAAGTATTCCAAATAGCTCGTTCAACAAATCCACCACTAAAAAATCACAAATACACAAAAATATTTTTTACCCTTCAATCCTCAAATGCCTGTTTGGCTCTTCCCCTATTGAAGTACTCTGCAAATTGTATTGTTCCACGAGTTCGTGCTGGAGTTTTCTGATATGAGAGTTTTGCGGCTCCAAATCAACCATTTCTGCACCATCGAGAATCTTCTTTATACCTGCTTTTGCTTCATCCAGCGCCTTTTCCGTCTCATCAGTATATCCTGTAAGAGATTCAACATCTCCCGGCTGAATGTCTAATGCATCTTTCAAAACCTTCTGAATTTGCGCCATTGAGTTTGTTTTTACGTAAAATATCTGAACCCTGTACTCTTTTGCGGTACTCAAAATCTTAGCCCCGCCTTTTGCAAAGTTTTTATGCGCAATTACAATATCCGCATCTTCGACATTTCTTATAATTTCCGCATTAAGATTCAAGCGCTCAATGAGTTTTTCCACAATTGTTCTTGAAACAGCATAAAGATAAATCTTTTTAAGAGGCTTTGCCTGTTCAACATATTTTTGACGAGAGAAAGAGAAGTTCATCTTGTTATCCTGCGGAGTTTCTATTTCCGGCTTGCTAACTTCAGGTATAACAACTTTATCAACATCCTTCTGCTCAACTTTTCTAATTTCAGGTCTTATCGGCCAGCCACGCAGAATATAATCAACCGCTTCAGAAGTATTTTTATATACAGCAAGCGTATTTCTGTCTAAAATTTCTATTACAATATCAAAAGTAGGCTGTTTTTCTCTTTCAAGAACCGTTTTTTGGGAAGCTCTTCTTTTTGCCTCATCATCACCTAAAGTTACTGACTGAATACCGCCAACCAAATCAGAAAGTGTCGGGTTTTTGATTAAACTCTCCAGACAATTACCGTGCGCAGTTGCAATAAGCATAACACCACGTTCGGCAATCGTTCTTGCTGCCTGCGCTTCTGGCTCCGTTCCGATTTCATCCACAACAATAACCTCAGGCGTATGATTTTCAACCGCTTCAATCATTATGTCTTTTTGAAATTCCGGCTGCGGAACCTGCATTCTTCTTGCAGAACCTACCGCAGGATGCGGGACATCGCCATCACCTGCTATTTCATTTGAAGTATCTACGATAACTACACGTTTTCCAAGTTCATCTGCAACTAACCTTGAAATTTCTCTTAATTTAGTAGTCTTTCCGACTCCCGGAGGACCTAAGAATAAAATACTTTTACCCTGAGTACAAATGTCCTTTATACAGGCAATTGTACCGGTTACGACACGTCCTATACGACATGTAAGCCCTACGACTTTCCCCTGACGATTTCTTATTGCACTAATTCTATGCAAAGTACCGGGAATTCCCGAACGGTTATCGTGTGTAAATTCCTGCAGGTGTGAAGTTACAAAATTAATATCTTCATCACTAACAACTTCACAACTTAATTTGTCAATCCTGCCGCCGGAATGTCGGACTTCCGGAACTCTTCCGATATCAAGAACAATTTCAATAACATCCTCTAATTTTTCATACGACAAATTTTCCACAACTTTTCGGGGCATAACTGCTAACAGTCGATCGAGATCATTTTGAAATTGTAAATTGCTCATCATTCTTATATAAAATGCCTTTCTGCTTTCGCATTTGGCTGATAACGATTCGATATTGAACTCCTAATTTAATTATACCATATTATTTACATATTTTCTATACCAAATAAAAAAGCGGGTATCAAACCCGCCTTAAAATACCTTATTCTTTATATCTCAAAATCTCTCTCTTTTCTCTCGGATCTAAGCCTTGCTCTCGCCTTTATCCTGTACTTTTGCAGCCTCTTCTTTCTCTTTCTCTTCATTAGCTGCTTCTTTCTCTTTATCTTGTTCTTCAACATACATTGTTGCGAACTGTTCGTACAAATCTGTATCAGCTAAAATTTCATCAAGTTCCAAATATGTATTCTCATCCTTGTTTGCTTCCACAAACTTATCGGGATCAATATCATACTTCTGCGCACGAAGAAGTGTTATCTTATCAGAGCAAATTGTCTTAACTATAAAATTTTTTAAAACATTCGCATTAATATTTGTTGACATAATTTTGTCTCCTTATTTAATTTCATCTTACATATATTAAAAGTATATAAATTTTATTCAATTTCACTTAATAAAAAAAATGTTACAAAACTTAATAATTTAGATTATATAAGTTATATAAAATAAAAGAGAAACAGTGAAAGCAGTAAAAGTGTATTGTACTTTTATTTTCTGCTTGATTTTCGAACTGTTAAGAGAGTAGGGTGGCATACTAGCACCTCTATTTTGATGCAATTGAATAGGTGCCTGCACCCTACTCGACTCTGTTATTGTGTAACGTGGAGTTGTGAGAGTTTCAAGAGTGCCGTCATTCTGAGGGCGTAAACCCGAAGAATCTCGGTTTTGGAAAGTTTTAGAGATTCTTCGTCCACAAATGGATATTGGACTCAGAATGACGACATAATAGAAAATTTGTAGGTCAGGTTTTACCTGACTTTAACTTTGTCTGAACTTATTTAACCCCACACCCGAATTTCTAAGTTTCGCTCACGCTCAACTTGAAATTCTACCCTCTCCCTCAAGGGGCGAGGGGATACGACTAACCACTCAATGCATTTACCCCCTTGGATTATTCGGGATGTCGGAAAGTTCCCAGCTTCCCTCCACCTTACGGGCTTGCTCGCTTGCGGGAATGAGTTTACGTCCTTTCGGACGGTGCTCCCGCTGCCGCACGCTCGGCATCGCCCTACCGAAAATCCGCTCTCCCCTAATGGGCGAGGGGAAGCGAGACTTACCAGAGTGCCGTCATTCTGAGGGCGGAAGCCCGAAGAATCTCCTTTTTGTAAAGTTTTAAAGATTCTTCGCACCTGAATAGATGCTGGACTCAGAATGACGCAATAAGTTGGATGAATTTGACCGCTCTCCCCTAATGGGCAAGGGAATACGAAGCTTGTTGATTGCAAGCGCAGGCATCTGCCCCCCCTTGAGGGGGAAGTGGTCGGAGACCGTAGGGGGGTATTCGTGAATTATTGTTTTTAACCCCACACCCGCATTCGTAGCTTTCGCCTTACGGCTCGAGCACGACTGCACCCTCTCCCTCAAGGGGCGAGGGGAGGTGTACGCATTGTCATCCTGAAAGCGTAGAA